>DATHSW010000001.1:0-12360 GCA_035463855.1 Candidatus Deferrimicrobiaceae bacterium
ACCGTGCTGGAGATCCCCGAGCTCGCGGTGGACGCGGGCCAGGTGCTCGCGGTCATCGGCCCCAACGGCGCGGGCAAGTCCACCCTGCTCCGGGTGATGGGCCTGCTCGAGCCGCCGACCGCGGGCCGCGTGCGGTTCCAGGGCGAGCGCGTGAGCCCGGCCGACGGCCTCGCGGTGCGGCGGCGCATGGCCAGCGTCTTCCAGGAGCCGCTCCTCGCCGACGCCACCGTACGGGACAACGTGGCCCTCGGGCTCGGCTTCCGCGGCGTGGACCACGGGCGGGCGGCGCCGCGGGTGGAGGCGTGGCTCACGCGGCTCGGTATCGCCCACCTGGCGGCCCGCCAGGCGCGCACGCTCTCGGGAGGCGAGGCCCAGCGCACCGCGCTGGCCCGCGCGCTCGTGCTCGAGCCGGAGCTGCTCCTGCTCGACGAGCCGTTCTCGGCGCTCGACCAGCCCACCCGGGAGGCGGTCCTCGACGACTTCGCGCGGATCCTGCGCCAGGACCACACCACCACCGTGCTGGTGACCCACGATCGCGCCGAGGCCATGACGCTCGGCGACCGGGTCGGCGTCCTCATGGGCGGCCGGCTCGTCCAGCTCGACGACGCGGCCCAGGTCTTCCGGGCCCCCGCCTCGGAGGACGTGGCCCGCTTCGTGGGCGTGGAGACCATCCTCGACGGGCAGGTCGTCGAGTGGACCCGGGACCTGGCCCTCGTGGATGTCGGCGGGCAGATGGTCGAGGTCGCGCAGCGGGCCGAGCCGGGCGAGCGCGTGCGGCTCTGCGTGAGGCCGGAGGACGTGACGATCTTCCCCGGCGGCCCGAAGCCGGGCGGCACGCGGGAGTTCAATCGGCTGGGCGGGCGGGTGCAGCGGCTCGTGCCGAGTGGTCCCCATGTTCGCGTGATCATTGACTGCGGGTTCCCGCTCGTGGCTCTCGTGACGCAGCGCTCCGTGGAGGAGCTGGGCTTCGTCGCGGGCAGCCCCGTGACCGCGCACTTCAAAGCGACCGCGCCCCATCTCCTGCGCCACGCCAAGCCTTGACAGTCCGAAGAGGCGGGGAGTATAACGCGGGTACCGACGCTGTTTGGGGCAGGGGTCAACCGCCTCGCAAGGAGGTCCGCATGCCCGACACGGAAGCCTTCATCGAGCGACTCACCGCCGAGAATCACGATTTCCGCACGCTCCGGGAAGAGCACCAGCGCTACGAGCTGGAGCTGGCCGCGCTGAACGCGCGCGGGTTCCTGGCCCCCGATCAACAGTGGCGCGTGAGCGAGCTGAAGAAGCTCAAGCTCATCGCGAAGGACCGGATGGAGACCCTGCTCCGGCACGCGCGCGCCGCGACCCACGCCTGAGTCGGGTTTCACACCCGACCGATGTCCCCATCCCGGGAGATGCCGGGCTTTCGTGGCCTCTCCCACCTGACCCCTGCCGGTGAGGCCCGGATGGTGGACGTCTCCGCCAAGGCGGAGACCGTCCGCGAGGCGGCCGCCCGCGTCACGCTCAAGATGAAGGCGGCCACCCTGGCCGCGGTGCGCGCCGGCCAGCTCGCCAAGGGCGACGTGCTCGGGGTGGCCCGCACCGCGGGGATCATGGCGGCGAAGCGCACGCCCGACCTGATCCCCCTCTGCCACCCGCTGCGCATCACCGGCGTGGACGTGGAGTTCGCGCTCGACGCGCGGCGGTCCACCATCACCGTGCACGCGCGGGTGCGCACGGTGGACAAGACCGGCGTGGAGATGGAAGCGCTCACCGCGGCGGCGGTGGCCGGCCTCACCGTGTACGATATGGTAAAGGCCGTCGACAAGGGGGTCGTCCTCACCGACCTCTGCCTCGTCGAGAAGTCCGGCGGCAAGTCCGGCAGCTGGACCCGCAGCAGTGGCTTGGCGAGGCGCAGCCGCAGGCGAGCCGAGCGGATACAAGAGTGATAGCGGGGTCAAGCTGTCGCGACGGATCCTGACTGCACATGACCACCGCGATCATCTATTCCGACGAGTGGCGCCAGTTCGACTACGGGCCGGAGCACCCGCTTCGCATGGAGCGGCTCGGGCTCACCTGGCGGCTCATGGAGGCGTACGGCCTCACCGCGCTGCCGCGTGCCAAGGTGCTGGCGCCCGTGGCCGCCGAGGTCGACGAGATCGCCCGCTTCCACTCCCACGAGTACATCGCGATCCTCCGCGCGGTGAGCGCGGGGGACTGGGTGCCGCACGCCGCCCGCTACGGGCTCGGGCCGGGCGACAACCCCATCTTCCCGGGGCTCTGGGAAGCCGCCCAGCTCGGGGCCGGCGGCTCGCTGCTGGCCGCCCGCCTGGTGGCCGACGGGGAGGCCTCGCGGGCCTTCCACTTCGCGGGCGGGCTGCACCACGCCATGCCCGGCCGCGCCTCCGGCTTCTGCTACGTCAACGACGCGGTGCTGGCCATCATGCGCCTGCGCGAGCGCGGCTTCCGGGTGGCCTACGTGGACATCGACGCGCATCACGGCGACGGCGTGCAGTTCGCGTTCTACGACGATCCCAACGTGCTCACGGTGTCCACCCACGAGCGCGGGGACCGGCTCTTCCCGGGCACCGGCTTCGTGGTGGAGATGGGGGAAGGGGCGGGGCTCGGGTACGCGGTGAACCTGCCGCTCCAGCCGTTCACCGACGACGCGGTCTACCACGAGGCCTTCGAGGCGGTGGTCCCGCCGCTGGTCACCGCGTTCCGGCCGGACGCCCTGGTCCTCCAGCTCGGGATCGATTCGCACCGCACCGACCCGCTCACCCACCTGAGCCTCACCGTGCAGGGCTTCACCCGCGCGGTGAAGCGGCTCCTGCCCCTGGCCCCCCGGGTCGTCGCCCTGGGCGGCGGCGGCTACGATCTGACCAATGTGGCGCGGGCCTGGACCGCGGCGTGGGCGGCGATGAACGACGTGGAGCTGCCCCCGGCCCTGCCCCGCGAGAGCCACAAGGACATGCAGCGGCTCGGGCTGGGGACCCTGTCCCTGGCCGATCCGCCCGAGGAGCTGCCCCCGGACATCCGCCGCGCGGCCGAGGAGTACGCGCGCCGGCAGGTGGGGGAGATCCAGGACAAGATATTCCCGCTCCACGGGCTGTAGAATCGAGGGGTGGACACGACCCCCGTCACCGCGACCGCTGTGCCCGCTGCGGTCGGAATGGCCGCCGCGGAAGTCCCTCCGGACCGGACCGCCATCCGCGTGCCCATCAAGATCAAGCTCAGCCTGCTCATCACCGCCCTCGTGGTGCTGGCCGTCGCGTTGGTGGGCCTCTTCCTCCTCCGGCAGCAGCAGCAGAGCCTGACCGCGGAGATGACCAAGCGCGGGCTCACCATGGCCGAGAACTTCGCGGCGGGCGCGAAGACCCCGCTGCTCACCAACGACGAGCTGACCCTCGGGGTGCTGGTGACCGACGCCATGCGGGATCCGGACGTGGCCTACGTGATCGTGTCCGATCACCTGGGCAACGTGCTCGCCCACTCCGACGCGCGGGCGGTGAAGACCGCGGTGGTCCGGCCCAAGGAGCTCGAGCCGCTCAAGAGCCGGATCCTGGTCCAGACCTACAAGACGCCGCAGGGCCGCATCATCGACTTTGCGGTGCCGCTGGTGTACAGCGGCGTGCCGGTCGGCGCGCTCTATCTGGGCTTCAGCGAGGAGGCGATCACCGCCGCGCTCGCGAGCGCGCGCAACCAGGCCCTGCTGATCACGCTGCTCATGGTCCTGGCCGGGCTCGGCGGCGCGGTCGGCCTGGCCGCGCTGCTCTCGCGGCCGATCTTCCGCCTGGTGCAGGCCACCCGGGCGATCGCCTCCGGCAACTTCAACATCGCGCTGCCGGTGGCCTCGCGCGACGAGCTGGGCGTGCTGACCGACTCCTTCAACCGCATGGCGCGCAGCCTGCGCGAGAAGGAGATGATCAAGCGCGCCTTCACCCGCTACGTGGCGCGCGAGGTGGTGGAGGAGATCCTGAAGGATCCGGAGAACCTGGTGCTCTCCGGCGAGCGGCGCCAGGTGACCGTGCTCTTCTGCGACGTCCGCGGGTTCACGCCGCTCTCGGAGCGGCTCTCCCCCGAGGAGGTCGTGCTGCTGCTCAACGACTTCTACACCCTCATGATCGAGACCACCTTCAAGTACGACGGCACGCTGGACAAGTTCCTCGGTGACGCGGTGATGGCGGTGTTCGGGGCGCCGATGGCGCATCCCGACCACTCCGCGCGGGCGATCCGCACCGCGCTCGCCATGCAGGAGGGCATCACCGGCCTCAACGAGCGGCGGGTCCGCGACGGCAAGGAGTCCATCGCGGTGGGCATCGGGGTCAGCGCCGGCGAAGCGGTGGCCGGGACGGTGGGCACCGAGGACCGGATGGAATATACCGTCATCGGCGACAGCGTCAATCTCGCGGCCCGGCTCGAATCCAATGCCAAGCCCGGCCAGATCCTGATCAGCCATCCCACCTACGAGCGCGTGCGCGACCTGGTGGAGGCGCGCCCGCTGGGGCGGATCCGTGTCAAGGGCAAGGAAGAAGAGGTCGAGGTCTACGAGGTGCTCGGCCTGACGCCCGGAGTTTGAGCACGTTCCCGACGGGGTCGCGTAGGATATGGGCATGATGGGCCGGCGCGCGTGTGGGCGGATCGTCGCGGTGACCGCCGCCGCGCTGTCGCTCGCCGCCTGCGCCACCGTGACACCCCCCGCGTCCGGCCCGGCGGCCGCGCCCGCGAAGGCGCCGCCGCGGCCCGCCGCCTACCAATCGGACGACTTCATCGTCACCTTCGCCCAGGCCGGGGACACGCCGGAGACGCTCGCCCAGCGGCACCTGGGCGGCGCCGATCGGGCCTGGATGATCGAGGACTACACCGGGCTCCGGGCCTTCGCCCCCGGCCAGGAGGTCGTGATCCCGCGCCGGCCGTGGAATCCCGCGGGCGTGACCCCCGGCGGCTACCAGATCGTGCCGATCCTCACCTATCACAACCTGGGCGAGCAGGCGAAGGGCCGGCTGGTGCTGGCCGCCGCGAGCTTCCGCGAGCAGATGCGGTATCTCAAGACCAACGGCTACCGCGTGGTGAGCCTCGCCGACTTCGTCGAGTTCTCCCGCCTCAACCGCCAGATTCCCCAGAAGGCGGTGGTGCTGACCTTCGACGACGGCTACCGCGCGTTCAAGGACCACGCCTATCCCGTGCTCAAGGAGCTGGGGTTCACCGCGACGCTGTTCATCTATACGGACTGGGTGGGGGCGGGCCGCGGGGCGCTGTCCTGGACCGACCTGCGCGCGCTGGCCGCCGAGGGCTTCGACATCCAGGGGCACAGCAAGACCCACGCCGACCTGCGCCGCGCCGCGGGCGAGACCGAGGCCCAGTACGCGCGCCGGATGCAGGCGGAGCTCGAGCAGCCGCAGGAGCTCTTCAATCGCCACCTCGGCCGCCGGAGCCAGGTCCTGGCCTATCCGTATGGCCGCTGGGAGGAAGGCCTGCTGCCGAAGGTGAAGGAGTACGGCTACATCGCCGCCTTCTCGGTGCGCCGCCAGGGCAATGCCTCCTTCGTCCGGCCCCTGGCCGGCCACCGCAGCCAGATCTACTCCGAGATGACACTCGACGACTTCGTCAAGAACCTGAACGTCTTCCAGGAAGAGAACCTGCGGTGACGCTCGCAGGGGGGCGGGGATGGCTCGCCGCGGCGACGCTCAGCCTGGCGCTGGGCGGCTGCGCGGCGTTGACCGCCACCCCGAGCGCCCCCGCCGCCGGCCCGGCCTCGGTCGCGCGCGATCCGCTCGCGGCCCGTCACCGCCAGCAGGCCGAGGCGCTGGAGCGCGACGGCCAGCTCCGGCGCGCCGCCGAGGAATGGCGGATCGTGCTCACGATCACGCCGGGCGATGCCCGCGCGCGGGAGTCCCTGCTGGCGCTGCAGGCGCGGATCGACCGGACGGTGGCCGAGCAGCTCGACGAAGGCCGCAAGGCGCTGGCCCGTGGGGTGCACGTGGAGGCGCGGCGCCGGTTCCTGGCCGCGCTCGCGCTCGATCCCTCGAACCGCGCCGCCTTCGACGCGCTCCAGAGCGACACGCGCGAGGTGGAGTTCATCACCCACACCGTGCGGGCGGGGGACACGCTGAGCGCGCTCGCCCAGCGCTACTACGGCGACCGCTCGCGGGGCGAGGTGATCTGGGAGACCAACCATCTCCCGCCCAACCCCCGGCTGGCCGCGGGCACCACGCTCAAGATCCCCGAGATTCCGGGCGTGCCGTTCGTTCACGCGGAGGCGCGCCGGCCCGCGCCCGTGGTGGCGGCCGTCCCGACTCCGGACGTGCCGCGCCCGGGACCGAGCCCGGGCGCGGGCGCGCCGGCCGCGCCCCCGACCAAGGAGGAGTACACCTCCGAGGTCAATCCGCTGCTGGCGGAGGCGCGCGAGGCGCTCGAGCGCAGCGACTATCCCGACGCGATCGTGACGGTGGACAAGTTCCTGGCCGGCAAGCCGGGCGACCGCGAGGGGCTGACGCTCAAGAAGCAGGCGCTCTACGGCCAGGCCAAGGGCCAGATGGAGGCGCGGCAGTACGGTGAATCCATCCAGAGCCTCAACCAGCTCGCGCGACTTCAGCCCGACTACGAGGACGCGCCGGCCCTGCTGCGGCAGGCCCGCACCCGCATCATCGAGCAGCACTACACGCAGGGGGTGCGCTACTACCGCGAGGAGAAGCTCAAAGAGGCCATCGCGGAGTGGCGCGTGGTGCTCGAGATGGACCCGGCGAACGCCAATGCCCGCCGCAACATCGATCAGGCGGAGAAGCTGCTGCGCGGTCTGGAGCAGCGCATGAAGAAGTAACCGGGAACCGACGATCAGGAGGATGTGACCATGAATAGATCCGTTCGGACCATGGCGGCGCTGCTGCCGATCATCTCGCTCACCCTGCTCCTCGCGGGCTGTCCCAAGCGCCCCGCGATGACCGCTGCCACCGCCCCGCCGCCGGTGCCGCCTCCCGCCGCGGCGCCCCCCACGCCCGCCGCGCCGCCGGCTCCCGCGCCGGCGCCCATCGCCCCGGCTCCGGCCGCGCCGCCGACCGCCGCCCCGGCTCCCGCGCCGGCGCCCGCGCCGCCCAAGGAGTACCGGAGCAACGCGGCGCTCAAGCAGATCTTCTTCGCCTTCGACAAGTCGGACATCCGCCCCGACGACGCCAAGACGCTCGCGGCCAGCGCCGCCTACCTCAAGGCCAACCCCAATCAGCTCGTGCTGATCGAAGGGCACTGCGACGAGCGGGGCACCTCCGAGTACAACCTGGCGCTCGGCGAGCGGCGGGCCAAGGCGGCCATGAACTTCCTCGTGTCCAACGGCGTCGAGGCCTCCCGCATCACCACGATCTCCTACGGCAAGGAGCGGCCGGTCTGCACCGAGAAGAACGAGGCCTGCTGGTCCAGGAACCGCAACGACACCTTCCTGACCAAGGAGCGGTGATCTTCGACTGACCGGTTCTCACGACCCACCGTCGTGACGCGGAGGTGGCGATGCCCGTTCCCGATCTGATCCTGGATCTCGCGATTCGTTACGGGTTTCAGGTCCTCGGCGCGATCGTGATCCTGATCGTCGGCTTCACCGCCGCCTGGTGGGTGGGCAAGGCGGTGGAGCGGCCGCTCACGCGCATGGCGCTCGAGCCGCCGATGCGCCGGCTGATGGTGCGGGTCGTGAGAGTCGTCGTCCTGCTGTTCGCGCTGGTGATCGCGCTCGACAAGTTCGGCTTCCAGATCGCCCCGCTCGTCGCGGGCATCGGCGTGGCCGGCCTCGGTATCGGCATCGCGCTGCAGGGGGTGCTGGGCAACGTCATCGCGGGGCTCACCATCATCTTCACCAAGCCGTTCCGGGTGGGCGAGCACATCGAGGTGGTGGGCGAGAAGGGCGATGTCCACACGATCGAGCTGTTCTCCACCACCCTGGTCCATCCCGACCGGTCCCGTATCATCATTCCGAATCGCAAGATCGTCGGGGAGATCCTCCACAACTTCGGCCAGACCCGGCAGATCCACCTGACCGTGATGGTGCCGCACGGCTCGGATCTGGCCGCCGTGCTGGCGCTGGTCCGCGAGGTCGTCGTCGCCAACCCCCGCGTGCTCGCCGACCCGGCCCCGGTGATCGGGGTGGCCCAGCTCGAGCTGGCCGGCGTCCGCGTCGGGGTGAGCCCCTGGGTGCGGGTGCCGGATGTGGTGGCCGGGGAGGCCGAGCTCTACCGGGCCCTGGCCGACCGGTTCGCCGCATCCGGGGTCGCGGTCCCGCTTCCCAAGCAGGAAGTTCGCGTGCTTATGAGTTCTTGACCATACCGCCTCCGGCGGTCACGCGGGGGTCATCAACTCGGTGCGACACGGGCCCGCGCGTGGTCTTCGGCGCCTAGCCCGGCGCGCCGCGGGAAAATTGACTCCGCGCCCCGGCGGCGCCTAGGCTCTAGCACGGAGGGAGCCATGAAGACGCTGCTGCTGGCCCTGCTGGTGGTGCTGGGAAGCGCCGGGATCGCGCCGGCCCAGACGAAGTCGTCGGGCAAGCTCGACCTCGAGTACAAGCAGCGGTCGCCGGCCCTCCGGCCGGTGCCGAGATGGAAGGTCGAGGAGGACACGGCCCAGGCGGTGCGTGAGCTCGATCGCCAGCGCACCGACCGGGTATTGCGCGACGCCCAGCCCGGGCCCGCGCGGCGGCCCGATCTGGACCGCGACGTCACGCAGGGCATCCAGTCCCGCGGCCTCGGACGCCGATAAGTAGCTAGCTCCGCGGACTCGCTAGCGGCGCTTGCGGGCGGTGGCGCGAGGGCGGCGGGAGGGCGCTTCCTCGAGAACCGGGACGCCGTCGCGGTAGTCCACGTGATGCCCGGGGACGGCCGGGACCCAGGGGCCGGGGGTGATGATGCCCACCAGGTTGAGCGGATCGCAGGCCGAGATCCGCACGGTCTGCCCCGAGGGCTCCTCGCGCCGGATCGCGCGCAGGGCCTCGAGCGCCTCGGGCGCCGCGAACTGCTCGCCCACGAAGCCACCCACGATGCGCCCGCCGCGCAGCTCGCCGCGCATCTCGAGCCGGCGATAGACGCGCAGCAGATCCCGCCAGGCCGGTAGCCCCGGCTCTCGCTGCAGGAGATCGCGGAAGACGACCCCGTAGCGCTTCACGTACTGCCGGGCCTTGGCCTCGACGACGTCGTCCGGCGCGGGGGTGGTGGGCGGCATCAGGCGGGCCCACCGGCCGGTGCCGGGCGAGGGCCGCGCCGCGATCGGACGGCCGGGCCGCGCCCGGCGGCGCTTCTCGCCGTGCCGGAGGCTGCGCAGGCCGGCGAAGCCGTCGCCGGTGACGAGCCCGGCGGTCACCAGCTCGCAGAGCGCCTCCTCCACCTCGATGCGGAGCCGCCGCACGCCGGAGGCGATGTCGTCCACGAAGGACGCGCCCGCGCGCTCGAGATGGGCCAGCACGTCGCGGGCGGGCCCCGACGGCTGGATCGGCGAGGCGCCCGCCGGGGTGGGGTCCGTGACGTGGGCACCGGGCGAGGGCCGCGGCTCGAGCAGCCAGGGGAGATCACGGCGCAGCAGCAGGGCCACCGGCACCGCGGCGGAGAGGCGCCGCCCGGCGTGGCGCGCGCTCTCGTGCAGGCCGAGCCGCCCCCACGTCACCTCGCCGGAGAGACAGAGCTCGTCGAGCCAGCCCGGCTGGTAGCCCGCCACGCGCGACGGCAGCAGCTCGCGCTCCCAGACCCCCGCCGCGGCCTCGAAGCCTTGGAGCCGCTCGATGACGCGCAGGAGCCCGTCGCGGCCATGCTGCTGCGTGGCCGGCCGCGCGTGCTGCCAGGACAGCAGAAAGCGCAGGAGCACCGCGGGCGACACCGGCTCGATCAGGCGGCGGAGCCCGTCGAGGGTCCGTCGATGGATGCGCGCGAGCAGCCGGCGCTCGCACCACTCGAGCGCCTCCGCGGCGATGGCGTCGGGCGTGAAGCGGCCGCGCAGCGCGCCGCCCTCGGCTTCCACCGCGGCGAGCGCCGCGTCGATCTCGCGGGGCTCGACGTCGAGCGCCGCCGCGAGGGCGCCCGCGGTCGTCGGCCCCACCAGCCCGAGGCGCGCCCGCACGATCTCCACGAGGGCGCCCTCCCGATCGGCCCAGGCGCGCGGCCGGCGCGCGGGCGGCTCGACCAGCTCGGGCTCGAAGCGGTAGTGCGGCCACACCGCGGCGGCCAGCGAGCGGCGCTCCGCCGGGACCCAGAGCACGCGCCCCTCGTGGCGGAAGCGCGCCGCGCGCCCGGCCGCGATCAGCTCGTCCAGATAGCCGGCCCACGCGCCGCCCTCGCGCGCCGGCAGCGCGCCCAGGTCGAGGAGCAGATCGTGCAGCTCGTCGGCGCTCCGGAGATCGGGCCACGCTTCCTCGACCACCCCGGCGATGGCGGCGGGATCGAGCCGGCCCACGTCGTCGGCCACCGCGGCGGGGAGCCCGCGCCTCAGGGTGACCGCGCGGGCGCGCCGCTCCTCGAGCGGGGCGTCGTCGAGGAAGGCGTACGGGTTGGCGTTCAGGATCTCATGGGCGAACACGGACGGCTCGGGGGTCTCGCGGGTCACCCGCTTGATCTCCCCCGCGTGCAGCGCGGTGAGGGTCGCGCGCAGGCCGTCGATGTCCATCGCCTCGGTGAGGCAGTCGCGCAGGGTCTCCCGCACCAGCGGGTGATCGGGCACCTCGATGGGGCCCGGCTCCGTGTTGTCCTGGCAGGCGAGCTGGGCGGGGAACACCGCCACCAGCAGGTCCTCCGCGCGCATGCGCTGGAGATACGGCGGCACCTTCCGCCCGTTCTGCCAGCGCAGCAGGGCGAGCGCGCGGTTGGCGTTCCAGCGCCAGCGGGTCGTGAACATCGGCGCCTGCAGCGCGGCCTGGGTCAGCAGCTCCTCGAGGCCGCTCGGATGCAGCATCTCGAACACGGCCTCGAGCGGGAAGCTGTGCTGCGGGCCCAGCGAGAGCAGCACCCCGTCGTCGGTGGCCGCGGCCTGCAACTCGAAGTTGAAGCTGTGGCAGAGCCGCTTGCGGAGCGCCATGCCCCAGGCGCGGTTGATCCGGCCGCCGAAGGGCGCGTGGACGACGAGCTGCATGCCGCCCGCCTCGTCGAAGAAGCGCTCCACCACCACGGTCTCGCGCGTGGGCACCGCGCCGAGCGCGGCCCGGGCCGCCGCGATGTAGTCCCGCGCGAGCAGGGCGCCGCGCCGGTCGAGGCCGGTCTCCCGCTCGAGCCATGCGGCCGCGCTCTCCGGATCGTGGAGGCGGTCGGCGACACCCTGCCGCACCGCGGAGAGCTCCGCGGACAGCTCGAGGGTGCGGGCGGGGCCCTCGCCGAGCCAGAACGGGATGGTGGAGGGCGCCCCGCCCGCGTCCTCCACGCGCACGCGTCCGCTCTCGATCCGGCGGATGCGCCATGAGCTGTTGCCGAGCAGGATGACGTCGCCCGCCATGGACTCGATCGCGAAGTCCTCGTCGAGCGAGCCGATGGTGGTCTCGTCGGGCTCCAGCACGACCTCGTAGCTGGCGTTGTCGGGGATCGCCCCGCCGGAGGTGAGCGCGGCCAGCCGCGCCCCGCGCCGGGCCTTGAGGCGCCGGCCCACCGCGTCGCGGTGCAGCCGCGCCGCGTAGCGGCCCCGTCGCGTCGCGATGCCCTCGGCCAGCATGTCCACGACCTGGTCGAAGTCCTCGCGGCCGAGCGCGGCGTACGGGGCGGCGCGGCGGCAGAGGTCGAAGAGCTGATCCTCGTCCTGCTCCTCCGAGGCGCAGATCGCCACGATCTGCTGGGCGAGGACATCGAGCGGCGCCTGGCGCAGCCGGAGCCGGTCGATCTCGCCGCGGCGGGCCGCGCGCACCAGCGCCGCGCACTCGATGAGCTGGTCCCGCGTGAGCGGGAAGAGCCGGCCCTTGGGCGTGGCGAGCAGGGCGTGGCCCGACCGGCCGACCCGCTGGAGCGCGGTGGCGATCGAGCGGGGGGAGCCGAGCAGGCAGGTGAGGTCCACCGTGCCCACGTCGATGCCCAGCTCGAGCGAGGCGGTGGCCACCACCAGGGAGAGCTCGCCCGACTTGAGCCGCTGCTCGGCGTCGAAGCGCCGCTGCCGGCTCAGGCTGCTGTGGTGCGCGGCCACGCGCAGGGCGCCCAGGCGATCGGCGAGGTGGCGGGTCACCCGCTCTACCAGGCGCCGCGTGTTGACGAACACGAGCGTGGAGCGGTGCGCGCGGGCCAGCGCGGCCACCCGGTCGTAGATCTCCTCCCACTGCTCGTTGGTGCACACCGCGCCCAGCTCGTCGCCCAGGACCTCGATCGCCAGGTCCATGTCGCGGCGCTGGCACACGTTGACTATCTCGGGCAGCGGGCGCTCGGCGCCGACCAGGAGGCGCGCCGAGGTCTGGAT
>DATHSW010000002.1:0-6582 GCA_035463855.1 Candidatus Deferrimicrobiaceae bacterium
GCGGGCGCTACCGGCCGCGGTAGCCCCGCCAGCGCTCCTCGGCCTGAGCGAAGCCGGGACCGCGGTCGATCAGCGGCAGGTCCCGGGCCCGCCGCCCCCGCTCCTCCTGGGTGGCGGCCTTGTCCACCTCCAGGGTGGCCTCGTCCAGCACCACCCCGTAGTCCTCGAGGGCGCCGCGCGGGCTCACGAAGCCGCGTGCCACGTCCTGGCGCACGCGCTCCGGCTCCCGGGCGAGCGGATCGCCCCAGCCACCGCCCCCGCAGGTCTCGAAGCGCAGCAGGTCGCCGCGCTCGAGGACGATCCCGTCGCCCAGCGCCGGGAGGACCCGCTCGTCGGCCGTGCCCGGGTTCAGGATGATGCGCCCGGTCCGGCCCGCCCCGCCGCCCGCCACCCCGTAGGGCGCGACCACCGTGTTCTCCATGCGCGTGGCCAGCTCGGCGCGCTCGGCCAGCACGCGCACGTCGCGCACCACGCCGGTGCCGCCCCGCTGGACCCCCGGCCCGGCGGAGTCCGGCCGCACCGCGTAGCGCTCCACCCGGAGCGGGAAGTCGCGCTCCACGTACTCCACCGGGTAGTTCTCCTGGGCGATGTAGTAGATGACGTCCACCCCGTCCGCGAAGGGCCGCGCCCCGAGCCCGACCCCGAGCCCCTCGATGCAGAGGATCGGCCGCTGGCGGGCCGCGTCCCAGGCCCGGAAGTAGTAGAGGACGTAGACCGGCGAGCCCGCGGGCACGCGGCCGCCGTTGGCCTGGGCGAGCGTGCCGAAGATGCAGGACATCACCCGGAAGCGGGTGTTGGCGCGCATGCCGAGCGGCGCCGGGAAGCGCGGCTTGAGGATGCTGCCCTCGCGGGCGATCCACTCGTCGAGATTCTGGAGCAGCCCCTCGTTGACCTCGAGATCGGGGTCGAGCGACTGCAGATACCGCCCGAACGCGATCCGGAGCAGCCCGGGATTGGTGGTGAAGTTGATCGGGCCGCGCGCCTGGTCGTCCGACTCGGAGCCGTCGAGGCGCACGTGGTCGCCCGTGCGCGTCAGCGTGAGGTCGATGCGGTACGGCCGGGCCTCGGCCCCGCCGTCGCTGTCGAGGAAGTCGTGGAAGCGCCACTGCCCCGCCGGCACGAGCGCCAGGAACAGCTCGCGCGCCCGCGCGCCGGTCTGCGCGATGCACTCGTCGAAGGCTGCCCGCAGCGTGTCCACCCCGTAGCGGGCGCACAGCTCGCCGAGCCGGGTCTCGGCCAGGTGGCAGGAGGCCATCATCGCGCGGGTGTCGCCCTCGACCAGGTCGGGCAGCCGCGAGTTGCGGAGGAAGATCCGGTACGCCTCCTCGTTGAGCTGCCCCTCGCGGACGATTCGCACGGGGGGCACGAGAACGCCCTCGTGGTAGATCTCGGTGGCGTGCGGCGAGATCGAGCCGGCCCGCAGCCCGCCGATGTCCTGGTAGTGGCCGAACGTGGTCGCGAAGGCCGCCGGCTGCCCCGCGTGGAAGACCGGCACCGTGAAGAACATGTCCTGGTGGTGCTGCACGGCGCCGTCCGAGATGTACGGGTCGTTGAACCAGTAGACGTCGCCCGGCCGCATGGTCTCGAGCGGGTAGAGCTTCAAGATCGGCTGCAGCATGCCCGGCCCGCTGCCCGAGATGTGGCAGGCCACGATGCGGCCCCGCGTGTCGAAGATGCCGACGAAGTAGTCCTTCTTCTCCTTGATGAAGGGCGACATCGCGCACCGCTCCATCAGGAGCTCCATGTCGCGGATCGCGGAGGCGAGGCTGCCGCGGATGATCTCGAGGGTGATCGGATCGACGCGCGGCGCGGCGGACTCAGGCATGAACTCGCTCCAGAAGGATGTTGTGCGCGTCGTCGACGCGGGCGCGGAAGCCCGGCGCCACCAGCGGGGTGGCGTCGTCCTGCTCGATGATGGCCGGACCGTCGAACACCATGCCCGGCGCCAGGCCGGCCCGCGCGTAGCACGGGGTGGAGACGAAGCCCGCGCCGCGGAAGTAGACCGGCCGGTGGCCGGTGACCGCGGCGGCCAGGACACCCTCACCCGCCACGGGCAGGCGCATCTCGCGATGCGGCAGCGTGCCCACCGCGGTGAGCCGCAGGTTGACCAGCTCCACCGGCGCATTCGGCAGGTCGTAGCTGTAGAGCCGCCGGTGCTCGGCGTGGAAGGTCGCGACGAGCTGCTCGAGCCGCGCCGCGGTCAGCGGGCCCTCGCCGAGCGGGCAGGTCAGCTCGAAGCTCTGGTGCTCGTAACGCAGGTCCGCGCCGCGCTCGAAGCGCTGCCGCTCGCCCGGCACCTGCTCGCCCTCGAGCCAGGTCCGGGCCTGGCGCTCCAGCTCCTTCCAGGTGGCCTCGAGCTCGGCCACCTTGCTCCCCGCCTCGGCCAGCCGGCGCACCGCGGTGCCCGCGGTGCGCACGAAGGTCGAGCGGATGTCGGTGTCGAGCAGGCCCCAGGTCGAGAGCACGCCCGGCCGCGGGGGGACGATCACGATCGGGATGTCGAGCAGCTCGGCGAGGCGGCAGGCGTGGAGCGGCCCGGCGCCGCCGAAGGCCACCAGGGCGAAGCGGCGCGGGTCATGGCCGCGCCCCACCGACACGGTGCGGATGGCGCGGGCCATCGTGTTGTCCACGATCTCGACGATGCCGGCCGCCGCTTCCTCCGCCCCGAGGCTCAGGGGGCGGCCGATGCGGACCGCAATGGCCTCGCGCGCCGCCGGCACGTCGAGCGGCAGCTCGCCGCCCAGCAGGGCGGCGGGGATGCGGCCCAGCACCAGGTGCGCGTCGGTGACGGTGGGCTCGCTCCCGCCGCGGCGGTAGCACACCGGCCCGGGCTCGGCGCCCGCGCTGCGCGGCCCCACCGTGAGGCGCCCCGCGCTGGTCACCGCCGCGATGGACCCGCCACCCGCGCCGATCGTGTGGATGTCCACGATGGGCAGCTTGAGCGGGAAGGGCCCGATCATGCCGTCCTTGGTGACCTCGGGCCGCCCGTCGCGCACCAGGCAGATGTCGGCGCTGGTCCCGCCCACGTCGATCGAGATGATGTCGCCGAAGCCGGCCGAGCGCCCGACCGACACCGCGCCCACCACGCCGGCGGCGGGCCCGGAGAGCACCGTCTGCACGGGCTGGCGCACGCAGGTGGCCGCGCTGGTGACGCCGCCGTCCGACTTCATGATGAGCAGCGGCGCCTGCACACCCTCGCCGTCCAGGGCCCGGCGCAGCACGCTCACGTAGCGGCTCACCGGCGGCATCACCGCCGCGTTGAGCGCGGTGGCCATGGTCCGCTCGAACTCGCGGAACTGGGGCAGCACCTCGGAGGAGAGCGAGACGAGCACGCCCGGATATTCCTCGGCCAGGATCGCCTGCATGCGCTGCTCGTGGGCGGGATTGGCGTAGGCGTGCAGGAACACCACCGCCACCGCGGGGACGCCCATCTGGGCGAGCTGGCGGGCCAGAACGCGGGCGCCCCGCTCGTCGAGCGGGCGCAGCACCGAGCCGTCCACGTCGAGCCGCTCCTCGATCTCGAACACCCGCTCCGGCGTGATCGGCCGCGTGGGCTTGGACCAGCCGTAGAGGTTGCCGTGGCGCGGGATATCGTGGCGGCCGATCTCGAGCACGTACTTGAAGCCGGCCGTCGTCACCAGCGCGGTGGGCGGCGTCTTGCCCTCCAGGATCGCGTTGGTCGCGGTGGTGGTGCCGTGGAAGACGCGCAGCACGTCGGCGGGGGCCCGGCCGGCCAGAGCCAGCACCTTGCGCACCGCGGTGATGAAGCCGGCTTCGAGCGCGCCGGGCGTGGAGGGCGTCTTCGCCACCCAGAGGGCGCCGGTGGCGGCGTCGGTGAACGTGATGTCGGTGAAGGTCCCGCCTACGTCGACGGCGAGCGTGCAGGTCTTGGTCACGGGCCCGCCCATTGTAGACCCCCCGGCGGTGGGGGGAAAGAGACCCCGCGCTCAGCCAACCGGGCAGGCGTCTGCTACACTTTGACCAGGCGACGGGCAAGCGGCGCGGACTGAACTGAGCCGGCGCCGCTTCGTCGTCTAAACATATGGAATTCAAGGACTATTACAAGACGCTCGGGGTCGATCGGACGGCCGAGGACAAGGCGATCAAGACCGCCTACCGCCGGCTCGCCCGCAAGCATCACCCCGACGTCAACCAGGGCAGGGCCGAGCGCTTCAAGGAGATCAACGAGGCCTACGCGGTCCTCGGAGACCCCGAGAAGCGCAAGCGCTACGACACGCTCGGGCCCGACTGGGAGCGCTATGCGCAGGCCGGCACCGGCGCGCGCTCGCCCTTCGAGGGCCGCCCCTCCGGCGGTCGCAACGTCCGCTTCAGCCAGGAGGGCGACGCGGGCGGCTTCTCGGATTTCTTCCGGACGATCTTCGGAGACCTGGGCGGGTTCCGTCGCGGGGAGGCCGGCCCCGGTGGCGCGACCGAGTTCGAGTTCTCGGATCTGGGCGATCTGGGCGGCGGCTTCGGGCCGGTGGGTCGCGGCAGCGACGTCGAGGCGGGCATCGAGCTCACGCTCGAGGAGGCCTTCCAGGGGGCGAAGAAGGCGATCTCGCTCGAGCTGGACGAGCCGTGCCCCCAGTGCGGCGGCTCCGGCAACGTCAACCGGCGCCCCTGCCCCCGGTGCCGGGGCGGCGGCTGGACCAGGGCCACGCGGAACCTGGAGGTGAAGATCCCGGCGGGCGTGGACACCGGCTCGCGGGTGCGCGTGGCGTCCGAGGGCGCCGGCGGCGGCTCGGACGATCGCACCGGCCGCGGCGATCTCTACCTGCGCGTGACGGTGGCGCCGCACCCGCGCTTCGAGCGCCGGGGCGACGACCTCCACGCCGACCTGCCGGTGCCGGTGACGGTGGCCGCGCTGGGCGGCGAGGTCTCGGTGCCGACGCTCAGGGGCCAGGTGTCCATGAAGATCCCGGCGGAGACGTCGAGCGGCAAGACGTTCCGGCTCCCCGGCTACGGCATGCCGCGGCTCAAGGGGGGCGGGGCCGGAGATCAGTTCGTGAAGGTGCAGATCGTGATGCCGACCGGGCTCAGCCCGAGGGAGCAGGCGCTATTTCAGGAGCTGAAGAAGCTCAGAGTGGAGACCAAGTGAGATGAGGCTGGACAAGCTGACCGTCAAGGCCCAGGAGGCGATCCAGGCCGCGCAATCACTCGCCGACCAGAGCAGTCATCAGGCCGTCGAGCCCGAGCACCTGCTGCTGGCGCTGCTGCAGCAGCAGGAGGGCGTGGTCGGGCCCCTGCTCGCCAAGCTGGGGGCGCGCCCGGAGACGCTCGCGCGCTCCGTGCAGGCCGAGATCGAGAAGCTGCCCGCGGTGCGCGGCGCCGGCGGGCGGCAGTACGCCTCCAAGCGCTTCGAGGGCGTGATCAATCGGGCGTGGGAGGAGGCGGAGCGCCTCAAGGACGAGTACGTCTCGACCGAGCACCTCCTGATCGCCATCGCCCAGGAGAAGGGCGGCGCCTCCGCGCGGCTCCTCACCGCGGCGGGCGTGACCGCGGAGGCCATCTACCGCTCGCTGGTGGACGTGCGCGGCACGCAGCGGGTGACCGATCCCAATCCGGAGGACAAGTACCAGGCCCTGCAGCGCTACTCCAAGGATCTCACCGACCTGGCCCGCAAGGGCAAGCTCGACCCGGTCATCGGCCGCGACGAGGAGATCCGCCGCGTGGTCCAGGTGCTCTCCCGCCGGACCAAGAACAACCCGGTGCTGATCGGCGAGCCCGGCGTGGGCAAGACCGCCATCGTCGAGGGGCTCGCCCAGCGCATCGTCGCCGGCGACGTGCCGGAGGGGCTCAAGAACAAGCGCCTGGTGGCGGTCGACATCGGCGCCATGGTGGCGGGCTCCAAGTACCGCGGCGAGTTCGAGGATCGCCTGAAGGCCGTGCTGCGCGAGATCACCGAGAGCAACGGCGAGATCGTCTGCTTCATCGACGAGCTGCACACCCTGGTGGGCGCGGGCGCGGCCGAGGGCGCGGTGGACGCGGCCAACATGCTCAAGCCGGCGCTGGCCCGCGGCGAGCTGCGCTGCGTGGGCGCGACCACGCTCGACGAGTACCGCAAGCACATCGAGAAGGACCCGGCGCTGGAGCGGCGCTTCCAGCCGGTGGTGGTGCGCGAGCCCTCGGTGGAGGACACCATCGCGATCCTCCGCGGCCTCAAGGAGAAGTACGAGGTCCACCACAAGGTGAAGATCAAGGACGCGGCCCTGGTGGCGGCCGCGGTGCTCTCGCACCGCTACATCGCGGACCGCTTCCTGCCCGACAAGGCGATCGACCTGATCGACGAGTCCTCCTCGCGGCTGCGCATCGAGATCGACTCGATGCCCGCCGAGCTCGACGAGACCCAGCGGCGCATCATGCAGCTCGAGATCGAGCGGGTCTCGGTGGCCCGCGAGTCCGACGAGGTCTCGCGCGAGCGGCTGGCGCGCCTGGACGCGGAGCTGGCCGAGCTGCGCGAGAAGTCGGCGCGGCTCAAGAACCAGTGGCAGGCCGAGAAGGCCGCGATCATGACCATCGGCAAGACCAAGGAGGACGCGGAGGCGGCCCGCGCGGCCATGGCCGACGCGGAGCGGCGGGGCG
>DATHSW010000003.1:0-79319 GCA_035463855.1 Candidatus Deferrimicrobiaceae bacterium
GCTCGAGGCGCGCTCGATCGACATCGTCATGATCGATCTCCTGCGAGTGGGCGGCATCACCCAGTGGATGAAGGTGGCCGGCATGGCCGAGGCCTTCAACCTGCCGGTGGTGAGCCACCTGATCCCGGAGATCCACGTGCATCTGATCGCGGCGATCCCCAACGGGCTCACCGTGGAGTACATGCCGTGGACGCTGCGGCTCTACGAGGAGACCCCGAAGATCGAGGCCGGGCAGCTCGTGGTGCCGGACAGGCCCGGGCTCGGGCTGGCCTTCGACCAGGCCGCGATCAAGCGCTACCAGGTCGGTTAGTCGGAGGGGGCCCCTTCTGAAGTCCCGGAAGGGGGCCCCCTCCGAACCTCCCCAACAGCTCAGGTTGCGCCGGCGAAGCCGGCGCTCGAACGGAGACTACATCGACAGCCTCGACGGAGGTCAGACCTCGCCGGTCCAGGAGGGCTCGGCGACCTGCCGCCAGCGGGCGCGGATCCGCTCGATCTCGGCGGCGGGCAGCGGCCCCGCCTCGAGCAGCCGCGCGTTCTCCGGCCAGCGCTCGGGCCGCTTGGTGCCGACGATCGCGGTGTGGACGCCCGGCGCGGCCAGGGTGAAGCGCAGCGCGGTGGACACCGCGCGCTCGGCATCGCGGAGGAACGGGTAGTCGAGCGCGCGGAGCCGCTCCCAGTAGGGCTGATAGTAGGGCTCGGCGGGCCGGCGCGCGTAGCGCCACGCCGCATTCGCGATCGGGCGCTTCGCGATCACGCCCATTCTCCGCTTCACCGCGAGCGGCAGCGTCAGGTCGAGCACCTCCTGATCGGCGATGCTCACCGAGGTCTGCAGCGTGTCGAAGCGCCCGCACTCGACCGCGAAGCGCGCCGCCGCGCCGTCGCCGCTGTAGCCGATGTAGCGCGTCCACCCGCGCTCCCGCGCGCGCTCGAGCGCGGTGATGGCCTCGCCCCTGCGGAGATCGGCGAGCTCACAGCTGTGGAGCTGGATCAGGTCGAGCCGGTCGGTGCGCAGGCGCTTGAGGCTCCGCTCGATGCTCGAGAGCAGCGAGGCGGCGCGCCAGTCGCCGCGGCCGTAGCCGCGCGGGTGGCCGCACTTCGTGAGCAGGTAGATCTCGCTCCGGCGGGATCCGAGCGCGGAGCCGATCAGCGCCTCGCTGTCCTCGTAGCACTCGGCGGTGTCGATCACGTTGAGGCCGGCATCGAGCGCGGTCCCGAGCAGGCGGGCCACCGTGCGCGGGCCCGCCCGCTCGTAGCCGATCTCGGAGCCGCCGAAGCCGAGCACGCTGACGTCCATGTCGGTCCGGCCGAGGCGGCGGCGCTCCATGGCAGGCTGTGCGCGACGGGGCCTGATCAGATCTCCGCGGGCATCGGGATGCCGCGACGGGCCAGCTCGCCCTCGAGGTCCAGCGCGCGCGCGCGCACCGGGCGCCCGGCGGGCACGGTCCAGAACACCTCGAACTCGAGGCCGTCGGGGTCCTTGGCGTAGAGGGACAGGCTCACCCCGTGGTCGGAGGAGCCCACCAGCGAGCGTGCCTCGATGAGCCGCCGCCGCGCCCGCACCAGGTCGGTCAGCTCGCCGACCTCCCACGCCGAGTGGTACATCCGCACCGCGCCCTCGTCGGGCCCGGTGACGCCCGGCTGCTCGAAGAGGCCCAGGTGGTGGTCCTCGGTGCTGCCCGCGATGCGCAGGAACGCCGCGTTCGGGTACCGGGTCTTCACCTCGAAGCCCAGCACGTCGCAGTAGAAGCGCACGCTGCGCTCGACGTCGGACACCCAGAGCACGAGGTGCTGCAGCCGCTTGAGGCCGATGCCGCTCATGACGCGACCTCCAACGGGGATGCGCCCGGTTCCCGGGCGCTCATCGCCCGGGATACTCCACGCTCACCGTGATCGCGGCGCACGCGATGATGGTGTCGGCGTTGGGCACGCGCAGCCCGCCCTGCACCGGGCGCACCGTCACCTCGCCGTGGGGCAGCTCCTTCTTGACGCGCTCCACGTCCACCCGGCCCGGATCGGGCACGCCCACCGTCACGTCCACCAGCATGCGCCCGCCCTTGGCCCGCACCTCGGTGAAGAGCGGCAGGCTCGAGTGCCGGATCGCGTCCGACACCGCGCGGCAGGCCGCCTTGGTTCCCTCGTCCCCGTGCACGTCCACGCCCATCCCGAACTCGAGCACCATCGCCTGTGCGGCCACGTTGTTCTCCTCTCAGTCGCTCGCGCTCGCCCTCCCCCGGGGCTATCCCCCGGGGCTATCCCCCGGGTGCTATCCGATGATGCTGCCGCCCATGACCCGGATCGTGTCGCCCGTGACGTACGCGGAGGCGTCGGAGGCCAGGAACAGGCACGCCTCCGCGATCTCCTCCGGGCGGCCCAGCCGGCCGAGCGGGATGCGCTTCAATTGCTCCGGCCCGCCCGGCGGCGCCTGGCGGAACTCAGGGTACCACTCGGCATAGCGGCGCTCGGTGTCGATGGTGCCCGGCACCACCATGTTGACCCGGATGCCGGAGGGCCCCAGCTCGGCGGCGAGCGCCCGCACCAGGCCGAGCAGCCCGGTCTTGGCCGCGGTGACCGCGGCGGTGCCCGATCGCCCGGTGAGGCTCGACTGCCCGCCGAGCGCGATGATGCTCCCCCGTCCCCGCTCCTTCATGCCCGGCACCACCGCGCGGGCCAGGTAGAAGGCGGAGTGGAGGTTCACCGCGAAGACGCGGTGCCAATCTTCCAGCGAGGTCTCGGTGACCGGCTTGTGCGGCCGGATTGCCGCGTTGCACACGAGCACGTCGATCGCTCCGAAGACCGCGAGGCCGTCCTTGACCATGGCCTCGACCGCGGCGGGATCGCCGATGTCGCCGAGCACGGACGCGACGCGCACCCCCCGCTGGCGGCACTCCTCCGCCACCGCTTCCAGCTCGTCGCGGTTGGCGCGGGTGTTCAGGACGAGGTCCGCGCCCTCCGCCGCGAAGGCGAGCGCGATGGCCCGCCCGATATTGCGGCTGGCCCCGGTGACGAAGGCGGTGCGGCCCCGCAGTCTCATCGGCCGTCTCTCATGGGCGTGGAGGGAGCGCGGCCACGTGCGGCATCACCTCGGCGGTGAAGAGATCGATGGAAGCGAACGCCTCCGCGTCGGTCATCTCGCCGAACATGAGGCGGCAGGCCAGGTAGGTGCAGCCGCTCACCTCGACCTGGCGGGCGATCTCCTCGCGCACGCGCGCGGGCGTGCCCGCGATGGCGACCCCGCGCCGGCGCGCCTCGTCGAAGTCGGTGGCGAAGCGCACCGGCGTCGCGCCGAAATCGCGCCAGAGCTTGGTGAGGTTGGCGAACCAGACCGCGTATTTGGCCCGGCCGATCGCCTCCGCGGCGGCCTCGGTGCCCGCCACCACCACGTGGCGCGACATGCCGAGCCGCGGCATGCCCCCGTCGCCGTGCTTGCGCTGCCAGACCTCCCGGTAGCGGTCGAAGAGCGGCGCGGCCATCTCGGGCGGGTTGTTGGTGATCACGTTGACCCGATTGGTGGCCGCCCACTCCGCGCCCGCCGCGTGGCCGAGCCCGTACCAGAGCGGCGGGTGCGGCTTCTGGAAGGGCTTCAGGATCATCGGGACTTTTCGAAAAGTGTACTTCGGCCCGCGATGATCGAGCACGTCCGATTGCATCCCCTGCAGGACGATCTCGAGCGTCTCGCGGTAGATGTCCTCGGTCTCCAGGTGATGCAGATCGAAGAAGGCCATCTCGTAGGGGACGATGCCCCGGCCCACCCCGAAGTCGAAGCGGCCCCGCGAGAGATGATCGAGCATGCACACCTCCTCGATCAGCCGGAGCGGGTTGTAGAGCGGCAGGCAGTAGACGCAGGGCCCGAGGCGGATGCGGCGGGTGCGCTGGGTGGCCGCGGCCAGGAAGACGCCCGGCACGGGCGCCAGCCCGAGCGGCGTCGCGTGGTGCTCGGCCAGGTGGTACGAGTAGAACCCCGCCGCGTCGTACCGCTCGAGCAGCCGCAGCCGGTGCTCGTAGAAGTCGGCCAGCGGCATGTCCCGACGGTCGAGATGGTCGAAGACGCCCAGGTCCATGTGCCCTCCTCCCGTCTGGTGGCGGGACCGGCAGGTAGGGTACCATGGGGCCGTTTTCCAGAGTGACCCCGGGGCGGGGCGGAGAGGAGCCAGCGCGATGGCCTATGACCTGCTGATCAAGAACGGATGGGTGGTGGACGGATCCGGCCTGCCGCGGTACCGCGGAGACGTGGGCGTGAAGGACGGGCGGATCGTCGCCATCGGTCGACTCCGCGAGGGTGCACGAGAGGTCATCGACGCGGAGGGGCGGGTCGTGGCGCCGGGCTTCGTGGACGGTCACACTCACATGGACGCCCAGATCTTCTGGGATCCGCTCGGGACGTCCTCCTGCTGGCACGGCATCACCAGCGTGGTCATGGGCAACTGCGGCTTCACCCTCGCGCCCTGCGCCAAGGAAGACCGGCACCTGGTCATTCGCAATCTCGAGCGCGCGGAGGACATCGCGGCCGAGGCCATGGAGGCCGGCATCGACTGGCGCTGGACCACCTTCCCCGAGTTCCTCGACACGCTCGAGTCGCTGCCCAAGGGCATCAACTACTCGGGCTACATCGGCCACTCCGCGCTGCGCACCTACGTGATGGGCGAGCGCGCCTTCGAGCAGGCGGCCAGCGAGGCCGACCTGGCCGCGATGGAGCGCGAGCTGCGCAACGCGCTCATGGCCGGCGCCATCGGCTTCACGACGTCCCGGTCGCCGAGCCATGAGACGCCCGACGCGCGCCCGGTGGCGAGCCGGATCGCCGCCTGGGACGAGGTGCGGCGGCTGGTGGGCGCGATGGGCGAGCTGAACGCGGGCATCTTCGAGCTGGCGGGGGAGGGGGTGGACCGCAAGGTGGACCACCCGGATCTGCCCGACTACCACGCGCGGCTCAAGGCCCTGGCCGTCGAGACGGGCCGGCCGATCACCTTCGGCCTCTTCACCCGCAAGGACGCACCCGACATGTGGCGCCACTACGTGCGCCTGATCGAGGAGACCAAGGCCGCGGGCGGGCGCATGTTCGCCCAGGTGCACAGCCGGGCGCTCAGCGTGGTGCTCTCGTTCAAGACCCAGCTGCCGTTCGACCGGCTCCCGGTGTGGAAGGAGCTCCGCGCGCTGCCCCTCGGCGAGCAGCAGACGCGACTGCGCGACCCCGAGCTGCGGAAGCGCCTGGTCGAGGCCGCGCGCGAGCGGGACAACCGCCGCGCGATCGGCACCGAGGCCCGGCAGGCCGCCTACGACT
Organism: Candidatus Deferrimicrobiaceae bacterium; assembly: GCA_035463855.1. Classification (GTDB taxonomy): domain Bacteria; phylum Methylomirabilota; class Methylomirabilia; order Rokubacteriales; family CSP1-6; genus CAMLFJ01. The sequence continues at coordinate 5,276 of DATHSW010000003.1, forward strand.
GGATCTTCGTGATGGACTCGGTGGACCCGCCGCACCGGTCGGTCGCCGAGATCGCGCGCGAGCGCAACGTGGACCCGGTCGAGGCGATGATCGACCTCGCGCTCGAGCGAGACATGGACCGGTTCTTCTTCCACCCGATCGCCAACGAGAACCAGGAGCTGGCGCTGGAGCTGATCAAGCACCCGCAGGCGGTGGTGACCTTCTCCGACTCCGGCGCCCACGTCTCCCAGCTCATGGACTCGTCGCTCCAGACCTACCTCCTGAGCCACTGGGTGCGCGCCAAGCAGGCGCTCACGCTCGAGCAGGCGGTGCGCATGCTGTCGTTCGTGCCCGCCAGCTACTGGGGCTTCACCGATCGCGGCCTGATCCGCGAGGGCATGGCCGCCGACTTCGTGGTCTTCGATCCCGACACCATCGCGGCCGAGCTGCCCGAGGTGGTGCGGGACCTGCCCGCGGGCGCCAAGCGCCTGATCCAGCGCACCCGCGGCATCGCGGCCACCGTGGTCAACGGCGAGATCCTGCTGCGCGACGGCAAGCACACCGGCGCGCACCCCGGACGGCTCCTGCGCGGCCCGCTCGCGCGGGCGACGGCCTAGGAGGCCCGCCATGGCCAAGCTGCTCGAGGGCAGGACCGCGCTGGTGACGGGCGCGGGCCGCGGCATCGGCCGCGGCATCGCGATCGCGCTGGCCAAGGCCGGCGCCAAGGTGGTGGTCAACGACCTGGGCGCGGGCCTGGACGGCGAAGGGGTGGCCACCGGACCGGCCGCCCAGGTGGTGGACGAGATCGTCAAGGCGGGCGGCACCGCCGCGCCCAACTACGGCTCGGTGGCCGACTACAAGCAGGCCAACGAGATGGTGGACCAGGTCGTGAAGACCTACGGCCGGATCGACATCCTCGTCAACGTGGCCGGCATCCTGCGCGACCGCATGATCTTCAACATGACCAAGGAAGAGTGGGACGCGGTGCTGGCCGTGCATCTCGACGGCACCTTCTTCTGCACGCGCGCGGCCTCGATCCACATGCGCGAGCAGAAGTACGGGCGCATCGTCAGCATGTCGTCGGTCTCCGCGCTCGGCTCGCCCGGGCAGCCCAACTACGGCGCGGCCAAGGCCGGCATCATCGGCCTCTCCTGGTCCACCGCCAACGGGATGGCCAAGTACAACGTCACGTCGAACGCGATCCTGCCGAGCGGGGCCACCAGAATGATCGACTCCACCCCGCGCGGCCGGCAGATCTTCGAGCAGACCGGGAAATGGCCGAGCGAGCAGGCCATCGGCACCGAGCGCGATCCCGACAACGTGGCCCCGCTCGTCGTCTACCTGGCCAGCGAGGGCGCCGGTCACGTCAACGGGCAGGTCTTCCACTCCTTCGGCTACGGCTACACCCTGATGGCCCTGCCCGAGCCCATCCGCCGCATCGAAGCGGACCGAAGGCTCGAGCCCGAGGAGCTGGCCAAGCTGTTCCCGGACACGCTCGGTCGGAGCCTCCACGAGCCGCCCGGCACCAACTTCGGCAAGAGCCTCAACGAGCGGCCCAAGCAGGAGTGGAAGGATCTCGGCAAGGGCGTGCGGTACTGGCAGTCGCCCTGGGAGGCGCGTTGACCAACGTCCTGCTGGTCTGTCATGCCAACACCTGCCGCAGCGTGATGGCCCACGTCCTCCTGGAGAAGATGCTGATCGCGCGGCGCCGAGAGACCGCGGTGCGCGTCCGCTCGGGCGGCATCGCCAACCACGCCCGCGACGGGATGATCCCCTCGCTCGACGCGCGCATCGTGCTGCGCGAGGACGACATCCACCTGGCCGAGGATGCGTTCGCCTCCACCGACCTCCGCCGCCATCGCGACATCGTGGCCGAGGCGCACCTGATCGTGACCATGACCGCGCAGCAAAAGGAGATGATCGGCGCCTACGAGGAAGCGCGGGGGCGGCTGATCCTGACGCTGCACGAGCTGGCCGGCGAAGCGGGCGACGTCGACGACCCGTTCGGCCAGGGCGAGGACCGCTACCGCGCGACCCGCGACGAGATCAAGCGCTGCCTCGAGCTGGGCGTGGACCGGATGCTGACCTTGCTGCACGACCGGAAGGAGATCACCCGATGAACCAAGACGAGCAGATCCTCTACGACCCCACCGCCGAGCCCCGGATCCTGGCGACCGGCCTGGCGCCCCGCCTGGCGAGCCTCGAGGGCAAGCGCGCGGGCATCCTCGACAACAGCAAGGCCAACGCGGGCACCCTGATGCTGGCGGTGGTCGCGCGCCTCAAGGAGAAGTACGGCGTCCGCGACGTCGTCAAGCGCGAGAAGGGCATCGCGGGCGCGCCCAGCCCCGACATCCTGGCCGCGCTCACGACGTGCGACTTCGTCCTGGTCGGCAGCGCCGACTGAGGGTCGTGCACGTCGTGGAGTATCCACGGCGCCATCGTGCTGGAGCAGCGGGGGATCCCCACCGTGGTCATGGGGACGTATGAGTTCGAGCAGCTGGCGAAGCTCGAGGCGAAGAACCGCGGGCTCGCCGACCTGCCCCTGGCCCTGATCCCCCACCCGCTGGGGGGCATCCGCGAGGACGAGGTCAGAAAGAAGGCGGAGCTGGTGGTCGAGATCGTCCGGAAAGCCGTCACCCGCGCATGAGCACGCTGGGGCCGGTCGCGCGGACACTCCGGATTCGCGGCGGCTACGCCGCGATCTTTCGGCACTACCAGGACCAGGGCTGGACGGATGGGCTGCCGATCGTGCCGCCCACCGAGGACGATCTGCGCGAGTTCCTGCGCTTCACCGACCGCGCCCCCCGTGAAGTCGTGGCGGTGCTGCCGCCGCGCCAGGGCGAGGCCACGGTGGAGCGCATCGCGATCAACGCGATCATGGCGGGCTGCCGGCCGGAATGTCTTCCGATCGTCATCACCGCGGTCGAGGCGTTGGCCGATCCCGCCTTCAACCTCGACTCGATCCAGGCCACCACGCACCCGGTGGCCCCGCTCATCATCGTCAACGGGCCGATCGCGAAGGAGGTCGGCATCAACGCGGGCTACAACGCCTTCGGCCAGGGCTTCCGCGCCAACCTCACGATCGGGCGCGCGATCCGGCTCCTGCTCATGAACGTGGGCGGCGGCCTGCCCGGCACCGGCGACCGCGCCACCCAGGGCAGCCCGGCCAAGATCGCCTACTGCGTGGCCGAGAACGAGGAGGCGAATCCGTGGGAGCCGCTGCACGTCGAGCACGGCTTCCCGGCCGACACGAGCCTGGTCACCGCGATCGCGTGCGAGGGCCCGCACAATATCCAGGACCACTTCAGCTACACCGGGCTCGGCATCCTGAAGGTGATCGCGGGCGCCATGGGCCAGGCGGGCAGCAACAACATCCTGGCCGGTGGGCATCCGCTGCTCTGCCTCGGGCCGGAGCACGCGGCCACCATCGCGCGCGACGGCTTCACCAAGCGGCAGGTCAAGGAGTTCCTGGTCGAGCACGCGCGCTTCCCGCTCGCCCGGCTGGGCGACGAGTACCGCGCCCATCTCATCCAGCGCGGGGCCAGGGACGCGCCCGACACCATGATACCGGCGGTGCGCTCGGTCGACGACGTGAGCGTGATCGTGGTGGGCGGCGCGGGCAAGCACTCCTGCTGGCAGCCGACCTTCGGGGACCAGACCGGGCCGGCAAGGCGGCCGATCGCGAGGAAGGACGGCACGCCGCTGAGGACGGTCGCCGAGCTAGCCGACCGCTAACTGCCCCGCCTACAAGGGCCGTTAGCTCGGGGCGCAGGCCGTTACCAACCGGTCGGTTGGTAACACGCCCGACCTCAATTTGAGGAGCCGGAGCTGCCGCATCGTGATCAGCTCGGCAGCGACGCACGAGTCAAGGCTCCGCTGGCTCGTCTCGTGCTCCTGGTGGCCGACCAGCCTGAGCGACCGCTCGCCTAGTTCCCGAGAGAGCAGGCCAACGCGAACGCAGTAAGCACAGTTTCCTTTGCTCCCTGCGCCCCTCGCACTGATAGGCTCGACTCACGGCGTCCCGACTATGATCTTTGACGAGATCGGGAACTGGTCCGAAATCAAGTTAGACATCATCCGCAAATACGCGGCCGCCTATTCGACGATCATGGCCGCGCAGAAGAGGCGGCGCCATCGGGTGGGCCCTCGGATGTGCGAGCGCGTGCGGTGCGCCACTAGCATAGGACCGCCTCCCCAGCCTCGCCCGTGCGGATCCGGATCGCCGCGCTGACCGGCAGCACGAATACCTGCCCATCCCCCGCGAGCTCGGTCCGCGCCACCCGGCAGATGGTGGCGACGACCGCGGCCACGACATCATCCGCCACGACGACCTCAACTGCGGCCTTCGGGACGAGGTCGGTCGTGTACTCCGCGTCCGGGTGATGCGCGGTCCGGTCAGCTTCGTTGCCGGACCCACGCACCCCGGTCACCGTGAGTCCGCCGACGCCCAGCGCGATCAGCGCATCCTTCATGTCATCGACCGTGAAGGGCCGAATCACGGCCTCGATCTTCTTCATGAGACACACCCCGTCGCGGCGTGCGGAAGCGGATGTCCCGCGCGCCACCCTCTCCCGACCCATCCTTTTCAGCGGTGGTCCCTTAGCCTCCACGCCGGTGGCCGAGCATCTATTCACTGATCGCGATGCCCTCGACGGTCCTTCCTTCGCCGCTTCGCAGCGTCGTCGCGGATTCCCTCGCCTCGGTCTGCCGAGCGCGGCAACAGCAAGCACGAGGAGTGACCGCCACCACATGGTCCCCTCCGGTCTGATGCTTACCAAGTCTCTTGCCAAAGAAGAACTGACTGCAGAATCGACCACTTGCAGCGACGAAAGCCAGGACATAATGAGGCACGACGGTCGCAGGTGGAGAGCCCTCGCCCCATTAAGACACAGCCCAACGTCAGCATCCTCCTTGGGCCAGGCTCGCAGCGGCCTTGACGTACGTGGGGGGCGTCGCCACACGAGGCGGGGCTCAGGGGCCTCAGCCTTGGAGGTGCTACTGACGGCATCCGCCCCACCCTCGGGTCGTTTTCGGTCGTTGCAGGGACCCGCAATCAACCGACTCGCCTCAGCTTCGAGGTGGATATCGTCTCGTGGGAAGATAAGAATGTCTCTGAGTTTCTTGCAGGTCGGTGCCGCACGCTGCCACGCCGTCACGCCGTCTGATCCCATGTTTGCCCTAGAGAAAATGGTGCGCCTAGGGGATTGTGCGACAGACCACTTGGAAGTATGGGTCGACCACGGGTCCGGCCAAATCGAAGGACCAGCCCCGCTAGGGGCCCTGCTCGCTCAGGTCGAGCAGCGGGCGTGGCAGGCGCCCACGTCCGGCGAGGGGGTGGCGAGATGGGCATCGCCCTTGAGGACGGTTCTCGAGTGGGGGTCATCGGAGGAGGCCCCGCCGGGTCGCTGTTCGCGCAGTTCCTGCTGAACTTCGCCGAGCGGATGGAGCTACACCTCTCGGTCGATATCTACGAGCCCCGCGACTTCACCAAGCCGGGCCCGGCCGGCTGCAACATGTGCGGAGGTATTGTCTCCGAGTCCCTCGTCCAGGCTTTCGCCATCGAAGGCATCACCCTGCCGTCTGGCATCGTCCAGCGAGGAATCGACTCCTACGTGCTCCACACGGACACGGAAAGCCTCCGGATCGACACCCCGCTGCACGAGAAACGGATCGCGGCACTCCACCGAGGGGGTGGGCCGAGAGACATCAAGGAGATCAAGTGGGGGGGGCTCGACGGCTACCTGCTGACGCTGGCCCGGGACCTCGGAGCGAAGGTCGTGGCGGCGCGCGTCGGCGAGGTCGGCTGGGACGACGGGCGTCCGCAGGTGCGCCTCCCGGACCGGGCCGAGACCTACGACTTGCTCGTGGGCGCCACCGGCGTGAACTCGAGTGGTTGGCAGCTCTTCGAGGCGCTCGGGCTGCCCTCCAAGCGCTGCGAGACCACCAAGACCTACATCACCGAGCTCAACCTGGGCCATGAGGCGATCACGCGCCATTTCGGCAGCGCGATGCACATGTTTCTCCTGAACATCCCGCGGCTGGACTGTGCCGCGATTATCCCCAAGGGCGACTTCCTCACTATCTGTCTCCTGGGTCGGGACATCGACACCGCGTTGATCAGCGCCTTCTTCCAGAGCCCCGCGGTCAGGCGGTGCTTCCCCAGCACGTGGACCCTAGCGGAGGGCACCTGCCACTGCGCCCCGAAGATCAACATCCGCGAGGCGAGCCGGCCCTTCATGGACCGCGTGGTGTTGCTGGGTGACTGCGGCGCGACCCGCCTCTACAAGGATGGTATCGGAGCCGCCTACCGCACCGCGAAGGCGGCCGCCCGGACCGCGATCTTCAGCGGGATCTCGGCCCAGGACTTTCAGCGGCACTACTGGCCGCTCTATCGCTCCATCGCGGTCGACAATCGATTCGGCTGGCTGATGTTCGAGGTCGTCCACCAGATGAAGGCCGTCCACCCGCTCCTCCGAGGCGTCATGCGAATGTCGGCGAAGGAACAGGCGGCCCCCGGCGCGGTCAGGCGCATGAGCATCGTGCTCTGGGACATGTTCACGGGGAGCGCGCCCTACCGCGAGATCTTCGTCCGAACGCTGGATCCCCGATTCCTCGGCCGGTTGGCCTGGGAGAGCGCGCGGGCCCTCGGCAGCCGGAACCTGGCAACGGAAGTGGTGGCCCATGAATGAGGGCCTGCTCGGCAGGGAGTATGCCGACGGCGAGGTGATCTGCCGGGAGGGAGACCCGGGCGATCGCATGTACGTAATCCAGGCTGGCCGCGCGGCGGTCTGGCGCCAGGAGGGCGGTGTCGACATCAAGATCGGCGAACTGCAGAGCGGAGATGTCTTCGGTGAAATGTCGATTATTGACCGGAAGCCGCGCTCCGCCACCGTGTGCGCCAAAGGTCGAGCGCGAGTCCTCACCCTCGACAAGCGCGCGTTCCTGCGGGGCGTGCATGAGGATCCGTCTCTGGCCTACCGGGTCCTCCAGGCAATGTCTCAGCGAATCCGTCGGCGGGACGAGGAACTGTCGCTGCTGAAACGCTGTCCGGCCCTGGCGGGGGGACCGTCATGGGTGTTGCTGGTGGTGTCGCGTGATCACCCTGAGCTCTGCGATGACCTCCTCCGGAAGTACCCTCCCGCGAGCGGCGTCCAGGTTTTCCTGGACCGGCGCCTCGTGGAGCGCAGGCAGCGGATCGAGCCGCACCATGCTGAGCGACGCCACGCCGATCGCCGCAGGCCTCCACAGGGCTGGACGCTTCACCTCGCCCAGCGATGATCCCGGTCTCGATGTAGAGCCGTCCGATCAGGCAGGAGACCTGAACACATGGCAGAGGCTGGCGGCCGAGTCGAAGACGTCCGGGCCGGTACCTCTCCGCCGCGTCTGCCCACCGGCGTCCTGACCTTCCTCCTGACCGACATCGAGGGCAGCACCGCACTGTGGGAACGCCAGCCCGACGCCATGCGCCAGGCCCTGGTCCGTCACGACCTAGTGGTCCAGACACACGTCGAGTGCCACGGGGGCGTCTTCGTCCGGCCGCGCGGGGAAGGGGATAGCCGCTTCGCCGTCTTCGTGCTCGCGACCGACGCGGTCGCCTCCGCGTGCGCGCTCCAGCAAGCGCTGGGCTCGCAGCCCTGGGAAACGCCGATCCCCCTGCGCGTTCGGATGGCGCTGCATACCGGCGAAGCGGGCCTGCGCGAGGGCGACTACTACGGCCCAGCGGTCAATCGGTGCGCCCGGCTCCGCACGGTGGCGCATGGCGGGCAAGTCCTGCTCTCGCAGGCGACGGCTCACCTGGTGCGCGACGCTCTTCCTGACGGGGCCCGCCTGCGCGATCTGGGCGAGCACCGGCTCAAAGACCTGGCGAGGCCGGAGCGCATCCACGAACTCGTTGCTCCCGGCGTCGCCACCGATTTTCCGCCGCTGAGGGCGCCCGGCGGGAGGTCTCAGGCCCTGCCGCTGCCGCCCACGCCGTTCATCGGGCGCGAGAAGGAGATCGCGGCCGCCAGGGCGCTTTTGTGGCGCGATGAGGTCCGTCTGGTCACGTTCGTCGGCGTCGGGGGAACCGGCAAGACCCGGCTGGCCCTGCAGGTGGCCCTCGAGCGCGGTGACGCGTTCGAGGACGGCGTGCTCTTCGTCCCGCTGGCGCCGATTGCCGACCCCGCCCTGGTCGCCGCGGCGGTGGCCGAAAGCCTCGGATCGCTCGATGTGCGGGAGAACCGGGGCCAGTCACTGCTGGACAGCCTGAAGGAGGCGCTGCACGGCAAGCAGATGCTTGTCGTGCTCGACAACTTCGAGCACGTGATCGCCGCCGCGCCCGTGGTGGGGGACCTGCTGGCCGCGGCGCCCAGGATCAAGATCCTCGTGACGAGCCGCGAGCCATTGCATGTGCGCGGCGAGCACGAGTTCCCGGTGCCGCCACTGGCCCTCCCCAACCGCACGCCCGGGCCACCCCTGGGGGACCTGGGCCACTACGAGGCGGTCCGCCTGTTCGTCGAGCGGGCCACCGCGGTGAAGCCGGATTTCGCCCTGACGAACGAGACGGCCCCCGCCGTGGCGGAGATCTGCCAGCGTCTCGATGGCCTGCCTCTGGCGATCGAGCTCGCCGCCGTCCGCATCAAGGTGCTCTCGCCCCAGGCGATGCTGGCGCGGCTGAGCAACCGGCTGAAGCTGCTGACCGGAGGCGCGCGTGACCTGCCGGCCCGACAGCAGACGCTTCGCAACACGATCGAGTGGAGCCACAGCCTCCTGACCGAGAACGAGAAGCGGTTGTTCCGGCGGCTGCCCGTCTTCGTCGGCGGCTGCACGCTCGACGCGGCCGAGGCGGTATGCAATGTCGGAGGCGAGCTGGAAATCGTGGATCTGATGGCGTCTCTAGTGGACAAGAATCTCGTGCGTCTCGCGGAGCGGGACGGTCACCCACGTCTCGGCATGCTGGAGACGATCCGCGAGTACGCGCTGGAGCAGATGGCGGCGAGCGGGGAGGCGGCGGTGGTGCGCCAGGCTCACGCCGACTACTTCGTGCGCGTCGCCGAGGAGGCGGAACGCCACCTCAACGGCCCGCAGGAGACAGAGACAGAGTGGCTGGTCCGGCTGGAGGCGGCGCACGGCGACTTCCGCGCGGCCCTCGCCTGGCACCGGGAGCGGGGGGACATCGAGGCCGGGCTGCGCTTCGCCGGAGCGCTGCAGCGGTTCTGGTTCGTGCGCGGCTATCTGAGCGAGGGGCGGGCGTGGCTGGGGAGTCTCCTGACGGCGGGCGGCACGCCGGCCTCCGCCTCACGGGCCAAGGCGACGTACGGGGCCTGCCAACTGGCCTGGGCGCACGGGGACTTCCCACAGGCGACCGTGCTGGGTCAGGAAGCGCTTGCGCTCACCCGGGCCATCGGCGACCGGGGCGGTATGGCAGTGTCGCTGATGCTGCTCGGTGTCGTGGCCTGGACTCTGAACTTGGACTACGAGCGCAGCAAGCCGTTGCTGGAGGAGAGCCTAGCGCTGTTCCGCGAGGTGGACGACCGCTGGTACCCCTCGAACGTGCTGACGAACCTCGGGCTGGTGGCGGAGCGCCAGGGGGATTACGCGCGCGCCCAGGCGCTCATCGAGGAGGCCCTGGCCGGGGCACGGGAATGGGGTAATCGTCGCGCGATCGCCTTCTCGCTCATGGGCCTTGGCATCGTTGCCCTGTCGCAGGGCGCGTATGACCGAGCGACAACGGCGTTGCAGGAGAGCGTCATCCTGCTCCGGGAGACTGGCCACAAGCTCTTCCTCTTCTACTGTCTGAGCCTGCTGGTCCGAACCGCGGCGGGTCGGAGCCAGCTCGAGCGGGCCGCGCGCCTCCTGGGCGCGATGCAGGCGCTGGGGGACACCATCAATGCCCCCATGGCGGGGGCCTACGCGGAGGATCTTCGGAATGCCGTGACCGCCGTGCTGGCCGGGCTGGGCGAGGAGGCGTTCGGGCGAGCGTTTGCGGAAGGTCGAGCGATGCCACTGGAGCCGGCCTTCGCCTATGCGCTGGAAGGGTATACCCCTCCGCACGCATGACCCCGAGGCCTCGTCCTTCCCGGACGCCGCCTGTCGTATCGGGACGCTCGGTCGGAGCGGGCCTCAGTCCGCGGCCTGACCGGTCCGCTTGAGGCGAACGACCTCGTGCGTGAGCTGACGCAGCCGCTGTGACAGCGTCTGAATCAACCGGTAGCCCAGCGATGGGTCCTCGTGGATCCGCTGGAGCAGGTTCTTCCGGTCGACGGTCAAGACCCGGGTCCGCTCCATCGCGCGCACCGTGGCCATCCGGACCTCGCGCTCGAAGAGCGCCATCTCGCCGACGCACTCCCCGGCCGCGCGGTCCGCGATCTTGATCGGCCGCCCGCCCTGGTCGATCACGATCTCGACCCGGCCCTCTTGGATGACGAACATGCAATCGCCGGGGTCGCCCTGGCTGAAGAGCGTCTCCCCCGGCTCCAGTACCCGGCCCAGTTCGCCCGCCTCCATGGTCTTCACCTTTCCGGCCTACGCGTCCCGACGCGGCGCCGGCGGCGTGCGGCGTCCTGCCATCAAGGAGGCGAGACTAATATACCAGCCGTGCACTCCGGTCAAGTACCAGTTCACCTCGGTGTTGGGGATATGTGATCTGACCGCTCGGGAGGGAACCGTGAAATGACCGCTTCAGCCGCGTGGGGTGGCAGGAATGGCTACCGCGGAGGTGGCCATGCTCTATCCATCCGGCGCCGTGGAGCGCGCCATGAAGGTCCACGAAGTGATCATGCGAGCCCTGGACGGGCAGCTCACCTGGATTCAAGCCGCCGAGATCCTGGGCCGCAGCCCCCGCAGCATCCGGCGGCTGCGGCGGAAGCTGCAGCGCGACGGCTATGATGGGATCGCCGCCGTCAGGTGCCCTCACCGAGGCGGGCCCCCGTGGTCGAGGTCCAACGCCTGCTCGCGCTCTACCGCGACCGCTACCAGGGGTTCAATGTGCGGCACTTCCACCAGCTCGCCCGGCGTCAGCACGGCGTCCGCTTCTCCTATGCCTTCGTCAAGAAGGCCCTGCAGAGTGCGGGCCTCGTGCCCAAGCACCGCCCCCGCGGCCGCCACCGGCGCCGCCGCGTTCGGCGAGCTGTTGCATCTCGACGGCAGTCGCCATCGCTGGCTCGCCCAGGTCCCCGACCAGTAGCTCACCTTCATCGCCGTCGTCGACGATGCCACCAAGCGCCTGCTCCATGCCGAGCTCTGGGACAGCGGGGAAAGCGTCGTGGCCATCATGACCGCCCTGCGGGCGGTCCTCGAGCGCCACGGCTTGCCCATGGCCCTGTACACCGACCGCGCCCATTGGGCCGTCCACACCCCGGTGGCGGGCAACGCCCCGGATCGCCGGCGCCTGACCCAGGTCGGCCGCACCCTCGCCCGCCTGGGGATCGAACACATCCTGGGCTACTCGCCGGCGGCCCGCGGCCGCAGTTGCGCGTCAACCGCACCCTGCAGGATCGCCTCGTCAACGAGCTCCGCCTGGCCGACATCACCACGGTGCCTGTCGCCAACCGCTACCTGCGCGAGCGGTTCCTGCCCGCGTTCAACCGGGAGTTCGGGCGGCCCCCGGTTGATCCGGCGCCCGCCTTCGTCCCGCTCCGCCGCGTCGATCTCGATCAGATCCTCTGCGTCGAGGAGGACCGCGTCGTCAGCCGCGACAATGTGGTCACCGTCGATCGCGTGGCCCTGCAGCTGGCCAAGCAGCCCGGCCGCCGCACCTGCGCGGGTCTCCGCGTCCTCGTCCGCCGGCATTTCCCCGGGCACTACTCCGTCTGGTACGGCGCCCGCTGCCTGGGGCGTTACGACGGCCAAGGCCGTGCGCTGCGCGCGGCCTGACTCGCCCATGCCGTTCACCAAGCGGTCATTTCTGGTGTCAAACAGTTGCGGTCAGATCACGTACCAGCAACAGTACCGGTTCACCTCGGCAGGCTCCGGGTCGGCGACGACCCGCCGCGCCATGCTCCGAGTCCCCTCGCGTGCGGCCCTGTCACCATATCCATGATGCTCGATCAGGTTCCTGACATTCGATCTCCCCACCTGCCTATGGGCCCAGGCACCAGTCGATCGGACATGGCATCGTTGTAGGGTGGTGGCTCAGACTGGCCTGGCGGGCCAGGAGCGGGTCACCCGGGCGGGGAAAATCTCGACAGCGGTCTCCTGGTGGGGGGGACGGTGGCGGAGTTGGCGGCGGGATGGCTCGTGCGGTTGCCACGATGATCACGCTCCTGAGTTCGTCCGTGGTGGTCGCATTGGCCGAGATGGGCGACAAGACGCAGTTGATCGCGCTGATACTGGGGCTGCGGTATCGTCGGCCATGGATCGTCATGACCGGGATCCTGATCGCAACTGTGCGCAACCATGCGCTCGCGCCGGCGGTCGTGTGGGGAGCGGCGCGATTCGACAGGCAGGTGCTCGAGCTAGTCCTCAGTGTGAGCTTCATCGCATTTGGGTTGTGGACCCTCGTGCCGGATCGTGCCGCGGCGGCCGCCGAAAGTCATTACTGGGGTCCTCTGGTGAGCACGACGCTGGTGTTCTTCTTTGCCGAGATGGGGGACAAGACACTGCTGGCGACGCTGGCTCGGCGCACGTTTCGGATCGCCCGTGCTCGTCACGGCTGGCACGACGGTTGGCATGCTTGTCGCTGACGGTGTGGCTGTCTTTGCCGGGAGTCACCTCGGCGAGCGCGTGCCGATGGCGCTGTTTCGGCGCTTGGCGGCCGCGCTCTTCTTTGTGTTTGGCATCGTGTCGTTAACCTCGGCCGTGGGGGTTGCTATAGCGGGGCGAGGAGGCCGACCCTTCAGGGTGACGCAGCGGGGTCTGGGCCGGATCTCGAAGTGGAACTCGAGCGACCTGTTCGTAGGCAAGTGGGTGCGGGCCCGCGCAACGCGTCTAGATCAAGTCAACCTCGAAGCTGAGCATCTTTGGTATCGGTGCTTGCGGGCCCCCGATTTGAACCAGCGAAATTGGCCGGCGACGATCCAGGCGTGTTACCAACCGTTCGGTTGGTAACGTCCTAGCCGGTCCTCATGCAGTCAAGCCGGCGAGAAACCTGGGTTAGAAGCAAGGCATGCAGGACGCGACTCCATGAAGGTGATAGGATGTCGAGGCGAAAGGAGCACATCCCGTGAGCACACCCGACCGCATCACCGGCGTCCTCTCCCCGGTCGTCACCCCGTTCAAGGCCGACCTCTCCCCCGATCCCGAGCGCTTCGTGCGCCAGTGCCGCTGGCTGCTCTCGCAGGACGTGGGGCTCGCGGTGTTCGGGACGAACTCGGAGGCCAACTCGCTCTCGACCGACGAGAAGGTGGAGCTGCTGGACCGCCTGGTGGCGGGCGGCATCGATCCGGGGCGGCTCATGCCGGGCACCGGCTGCTGCGCGCTGACCGACTCGGTGCGGCTCACCGCGCACGCCATGAAGCTGGGGGCGGGCGGGGTGCTGATGCTGCCGCCGTTCTACTACAAGGGCGTCTCCGACGACGGGCTCTTCAAGAGCTTCGCGGAGGTGATCGAGCGGGTCGGCGACCGGCGGCTGCGCGTGTACCTCTACCACATCCCGCCGGTATCGCAGGTCCCGATCACGCGGGGGCTGATCGAGCGGCTGCTCAAGGCCTATCCGGGCATCGTGGCCGGCATGAAGGACAGCTCGGGCGACTGGAACAACACCAAGGCGATGCTGGACGCCTTCGCGGCGGGGGGCTTCGACGTCTTCGCGGGCAGCGAGACGTTCCTGCTCGCCAACATGCGCAACGGCGGCGCCGGCTGCATCAGCGCCACCGCCAACGTCAATCCCGGGCCCATCGCGCGCCTGTTCCGCGAGTGGCAGACCCCTGAGGCCGACGCCCAGCAGGCGCGCCTCGACGAGATCCGCGGCATCATGCAGCGCTACCCGATGATCCCCGCGCTCAAGGCGGTCATCGCCCGCTACGGCGGCGACGGCGCGTGGGTCACGGTGCGGCCGCCGCTGGTGGCGCTCACCCCCGAGCAGCGCGCGGCGCTCGCCGCCGAGCTCGGGCGCGCCGCCTTCACCATGCCGGGACTCGGGGAGTAGCGCGATGCAAGAGCTGGCCCACCGCCTCGACGCCCTCTGCGACGCGCTCCCGTTCCAGACGAGCTGGTACGTGAAGGACCTCACCTCCGGCGCGCGCGCGGACCGCCTCGGCGACGGGCCGGTGCCCTCGGCGAGCACGCGGAAGATCTCGATCCTGATGGCCGCGCTCAAGGCGGTGCACGACGGCAAGCTCGCGCTGGAGCAGCCGGTCACCATCGAGGCCAAGTACCAGGACAACGACTCGGGCACCTTCCAGCACCTGACCCCCGGCTTCTCGATCACCTTCCGCGACGCGCTGGTGATGATGATCATCGTCAGCGACAACGCGTGCACCGGGCTCGTGGTGGACCTGGTCGGGCTCGGCGAGATCCAGCGGCTCTGCGAGGCGGTCGGGATGACGCGCACCATCCACCGCTTCGGCATCCCGCCGCGCCTCGGCCCCGACCACGCGCTCGAGCAGGTCACGAGCACCACGCCCAACGACCAGGGGCTGCTGCTGGAGCTCATCCTGAAGGGCGCCGAGGATGAGGCGGCGGCGGCGCGCCTCGGGGTCACCCCCGCGCTCTGCCGGCTCGCGCTCGACATCCTCTCCTGGCAGAAGCTCAAGGCGCGCCTGCCCTCGCAGCTGCCGCTCGGCACCAAGATCGCGCACAAGACCGGCACCGGGTCGCGCGGCTTCATGGACGCGGGCATCGTCTACCAGGGCGACCGGCCGCTCTTCATCCTCACCGCCTACACCGACCGCGTGCCCGCCGCCCTGCCCGACGGCACCCCCGGCTTCACCGCGGCGAACCAGCTCATCGGCCGCATGGCGCGCGTCTGCTGGGACGCGCTCGCCCGCTAACCCGGCCCCCGCTCCGTGCCGGCCCGGACCAGGCCGAGCGAGCCGCCCGCGCCGAAGCGGGCGATGAGCATCCACGCGCACCCGGACGACCAGGAGTTCACGGTCGGCGGGACGCTCGCCAAGTGGGCGCGCGCCGGCTGCGAGATCGTCTCGATCTGCATCACCAGCGGCGGCGCCGGATCCAACAAGCACACCCCGCCCGACATGACGCGGGAAACCCTCGTGTCGATCCGCGAAGACGAACAGCGCGACGCCTGCCGGATCCTCGGGGTGAAGGAGACGATCTTCCTCGGCTACGAGGACGGCATGCTGGAGCCGTCGATCGCCCTGCGCCGCGAGCTGACGCGCCTCATCCGCCGCCACCGGCCCGAGGCGGTGCTGACCGGCGATCCCACCGTGCGCTACTACGGTGCCACCTATATGAACCACCCGGACCATCGCGTCGCCGCCGACGTCGCGCTCGACGCGGTGTTCCCCTCGGCGGGCACCCGCCTGATCTTCCCGGAGCTGCTGGCGGAGGGGCTCGAGCCGCACGAGGTGCGGCAGGTCTACATCCACGGCGCGGAGCGGCCCGACACCTACGTGGACATCGCCGAGACGCTCGACGTCAAGCTCGCCGCGCTGCGCGCGCACAAGAGCCAGATGGGCGAGTGGGATCCCGCCGAGATGATCGCCCAGTGGGCGGCCGAGCAGGGCCGCCGGCGGAAGCTCAAGGCGGCGGAGGCCTACCGCCGCATGACCCTGCAGGATCTCTGAGCGAACCGCCCGCCTACTCCGATCGCGGCGGGACCTGGATCCAGCCGCCCGGGCACTGCTGCACCTCCGGATAGTACCCGGCCGGATCCTGGCAGTAGTGCCAGTACTGGCTCGGCGGGCGCTCGACGTACGTGGTGGGCGGCGGCGTGACGACGACCGGCGGCGGCGTCACCACCACGGGGGGCGCGTACCCCCAGTAGTACCCACCGTAGTAACGCGGGTAGGCGTAGTACGGGCCGGCATAGTACCGGGGCCCGACGAACGCCCGGGGGCCGTGGAAGTGCCTGCCGTGGAAGCCGTGGTGGTGATGATGCCGCCCGCGCCGCCCCCGATCGGCCTCGGCCTCGTCCCAGGCCCCGCCCGCGGCCAGGAGGAGCATCCCCAGCCCGGCCGTCACCAGCCCCTGCCCGATCACGCGCCTCGTCATGGTCCGTCTCGGCTCCCGCTCCAGTGAGACCGGGCGCGCGGGCGCTCTATTCAGCGTAGCCCTTCCGGTGGAAGTAGTTCGCGTCGTAGAAGTCGAGCACGAGATCGCGGTAGACCGCGGGCGGGTAACGCGGCGGGGCGTCCGGCCCGATGCAGCTCGGCAGGCATTCGATGCGCGTCGCGACGTTGGGGCTGTAGAAGAACGCGATGGAGTAGCGGTCGGTCCCGGACTCGTTCAGCACCGCGTGCGGCGTGGAGAGGAAGCGGTCGTTGGACCACCGCTTCATCATGTTGCCCAGGTTGACCAGGAAGGTCCCCGGGACCAGGGGCGGCGCCAGCCACTCACCGGACGGCAGCCGCACCGCGAGCCCGGGCACCTCGGTGCGGGCCAGGATCGTGATGAACGAGTTGTCGGTGTGCGGGCCCTGGCCGAACTGCTCGTCGTCGCTCACGTCCTGCGGCGGGTAGTGGAGAAAGCGCAGGTTGATGTGCGCCTCGTTCGCGAAGAACGGGGCGAAGTGATCCGCGGGCATGTCGAGGGCCCGGGCCAGCACCGGCAGCATGCCTTCCCCCACCGCTTCCAGCGTCTTGAAGTACCGCACCATCGCGATCCGCATGCGCTCGTGCCCCTCCGGCCACTGGTTGCGTCCGCGCAGCGGCACGCCGGCCACCACGTCGGGATGATCGGCCCCGCGATCGTGGCTGATGAAGAAGCTCTCGTTGTAGTTCGGCCGCGTGGCCCGGTGGACGGTCGAGGCCTTCTGGATGGACTCGTTCACCGGCAGGTAGCCGATGTTGTTCTCGTTGAGCTTCAGCCGCAGCTTCTCCGCGAGCGGCAGGGCGTGGAACTCGCGCGATGCCGCGAAGGCCGCGTCCACCACCGCGTCCGGGACGCCGTGGCCGGCCAGGTAGAAGAAGCCGACGGTCTCGCTGGCCCGCTTGACCTGGTGGGCGACGACTTCGATGTCGGCCGGATCGCCGGGCTCGAACGCGGGGTCGAAGTCGATGACCGGGATATCCCGCGTGGCCTCCTCGACGTTCTTCACCGCCAGGGATTTCAGGATGTTCATGGCGCGCGCCCTCCGGCCCGAATCCTAGCGCATCCCCGCCGGGACGGGGAGGAAATGGCGGCGGCGGGGCCACGCGACCCCGCCGCCGGATGAACCCGTCAGCGGACGATCAGCAGCTCGGGAGCGAGCGGAGATTGGCCTCGATCTTGTCGCCGACCTTGAGATCCTGCAGGGTCTCCTTCGAAGCCTGGAACTCGTGCGTCTTGCCATCGGCCGCGGCCACCGCCACCTTCCCGCCCGCGGTGTCCACCCGGACCACCCGGCCCTCCACCTTCTGGGGCGCGGAGGCCTTCATCTGATCACATGAGGGCTTGCTCTGCCCGGCCGCGAAGCCCGCCCAGAGCGGGACGGCGACGATGATGCCGACCGCGAATGCCTTGTACGGCGTCATGAAATCCTCCGCTTATCTGTTCTTGGTGATGTCGTAGATCGCGCCGGCCGCGGCGCCCACCCCGGTGCCGATCAGCGCGCCCTTGCCGGCCCCGTACCCGGTTCCGGCGCCGACCGCCGCGCCCGCGCCGGCGCCGACCGCGGCGCCACCCAGCGTTCCACACGCCGTCGTGGCGAGCGCGACCAGCGAGAAGCCGATCACGGCGGATGCGATTCTGCTCTTCACGGTTTTCGTGGTCATGGTGCACCTCCTGCGCGTCGTACTGGCAACCCCCGTGCCAGAGCGGCGCCCAGCGGCCCGCCGCGCAAGTCCACGGCGATCAGGGCCGAGACCTTCGCGACTCCTCGCGCGCCGGAAAAAGGTACACTCCCGGCGAGGTAAGAATTACCGCGCTCACGAGAGGATGGAGACGACCCATGGGACAGCTCGAGGGGAAGGTGGCGCTCATCACCGGCGCCAGCAAGGGGATCGGTCGCGTGATGAGCCGGCTGTTCGCGCGGGAGGGCGCCGCGGTGGTCTGCGCCGCCCGCAGCCGCGACCTCGTGGAAGAGACGGCCGCCCTGATCAAGAGCGACGGCGGGCGCGCGGTGGCGGTGACCGGCGACGCGGCCACCGAGGGCGACGTGCAGAAGATGGTGGCGGCCGCGGTCAAGGCCTTCGGCAAGCTCGACGTCCTGGTGAACAACGCCGGGGACGGCGGGCCCACCAAGCGCGTGCAGGAGTACACGACCGACGATTGGTTCTACACCATCAACTCCTGCCTCACCAGCTCGTACATGTGCACCCGCTTCGCGGTGCCGGAGATGATCCGAGCGGGGGGCGGCGTCATCGTCAACGTCTCGTCCACCGCGGGCCGGCGCGGCCTGCCCTTTCGCATCGGCTACTGCTCGGCCAAGGCTGGCCAGGTCGGCATGACCTACGGCCTGGCGCTGGAGCTGGCGCCGCACAATATCCGGGTCAACGCGATCGCGCCGGGCGCCGTCGAGGGCGACCGCATCGACCGGGTCATCGCCGGGCAGGCCGAGGTGCGCGGGGTGGCGGTCGAGGACATGCGCCGGAGCTTCGTCGAGCGGTCGCCGCTCAAGCGCATGACCACCGCGGAGGACATCGCCACGCTCGCCGTCTACCTCTGCAGCGACGCGGCCAAGAACCTCTCCGGCCAGTGCATCGCGGTCACCGCAGGCGAGCCCGCCGTCTGAGAGCGGGCCCGCTCGCGCGTTGACACCCTTCCCGGCCCCGCGTAGAGTTTCTGCGGTCTCGTCGTCACCCCGTCGCGAGAGAGGAGCCCCATGGACGTCGATCGCCCCCTGCCCACGCCGATCACCCCGGAGGCCAGGCCGTTCTGGGACGGCTGCAAGGCCGAGAAGCTGATGCTCCCCCGCTGCGAGGATTGCGCGCACGTCTTCTTCTATCCGCGCATCCTGTGCCCGCGCTGCCACTCGCGGCGCGTCGGCTGGATGCAGGCGAGCGGGCGCGGGAAGCTCCACTCGTTCGAGATCGCCCACCAGGCCTTCCAGAAGGCGTGGAAGATCAAGCCGCCCTACGTGCTGGCCATGATCGAGCTGGAAGAAGGGCCGCGCATGATGTCGAACCTGATCAACGTGGAGCCGTCCCCCAGGGCGGTCAAGTGCGACATGCCGGTGGAGGTCGTGTTCACCAAGGTGAGCGACGACGTCACCCTGCCGCTGTTCCAGCCGAGGCGGTGAGCCGCATGGCCACGGTTTCCGACCGGCAGCGGGAACTGCGCAACGTCGCCTGCGTCGTGGGCGTGGACGAGAGCGATCAGATCGGCATCCGGCCCGACACGAGCCAGCTCTCCCTGCACCTCGAAGCGATTTCCAACGCGGTTCGCGACGCGGGCCTCAAGGTCCGGGACGTGGACGGCATCTTCACCGCGGGCCAGCACTCCCCCGCCACGCTCGGCGAGGCCCTCGGCCTCAAGCCGCGCTACGTGGACGGCACCACCGTGGGCGGCTGCTCGTTCATCATCATGGTGGGGCACGCGGTGGCCGCGCTGCACCACGGCCTCTGCGACGTGGCGGTGGTCTCCCACGGCGAGAGCGGCCGCTCCGGCACCGGGGTCACCCGCACCCGCGACACCGCGCTCAGCGGGCAGTTCGAGTTCCCCTACGGCTTCGGCGGAGCCACCAGCTACTTCGGCATGATCACCACGCGCCACATGCACGAGCACGGCACCACGCTCGAGCAGTGGGCCCAGGTGGCGGTGTCCACGCGGAAGTGGGCCGCGCTCAATCCCAAGGCGCGCTTCCGCGATCCGATCGCGGTGGCCGACGTGCTCAACTCGCGCCCGGTCTCCTACCCGTTCAACCTGCTCAACATCTGCCTCGTCACGGACGCGGGCGGCGCGGTGGTGCTCACCCGCGCGGACCGGGCCAAGGACTGCGCCAAGCCGCCGGTCTACGTGCGCGGCTTCGGCGAGGCGACCGAGCACGTGATGGTGACCCAGATGGAGGATCTCGTCTCGAGCGCGGCGACCCGCCTGGCCGGCGAGCGCGCCTTCTCGATGGCCGGGGTGTCCGCCAAGGACTTCAACCACGTGATGCTCTACGACGCCTTCACCTCGGGCCCGCCGATCATGCTGGAGTCGCTCGGTCTGGCCAAGCCGGGCGAGGGCGTGCACTTCTTCGCGGAAGGGCGCTCCACCCCGGGCGGCACGCTGCCGATCAACACCAACGGGGGCGGGCTCTCCTACACGCACTCCGGCATGTACGGCATCTTCCCGATCATCGAGGCCACGCGCCAGCTCCGCGGCGAGTGCGGCGCCCGCCAGGTGCCCGGCGCGAGCTGCTCGCTCGTCAACGGCATGGGCGGCATGCTCTCCGCCGCCGGCACCCTCGTCCTCGCCAACCGGACCTAGCGCACCCGGTTACTCGATCGGGACGAAGATGCAGTGGCGGAGCTTGCCGTCCAGGGCCTTCGAGAGGTGACCCTTGCCCCAGGTGTCCTCGACGAGGATCACCTCGCCGGCGCCGATCTTGCGCGACTGGCCGTCGCTCGCGGTGATCTGCACGCCCGCGTCGAGGTTGATGATGTACTGCCGCCGTGGCGCCGGGTGCCAGTCGAGATCGTAGTCGGGCGCGACCTCTCTGAATATGATGCCCGTCGCGGGAAGGCGCGCCG
Source organism: Candidatus Deferrimicrobiaceae bacterium (assembly GCA_035463855.1). GTDB lineage: Bacteria > Methylomirabilota > Methylomirabilia > Rokubacteriales > CSP1-6 > CAMLFJ01. Next base: position 25,948 of record DATHSW010000003.1, read on the forward strand.
ACAGCTTCCCGGCCCGGCCCGACTCGGTGTACGGGATCTCCATGTCCTCGAAGTGCGACTCCCCCTGCTTGTCCACGTAGAGATGATGGATCTTCATGGCTCTCCTCGACGCGTGATGGATGACGGCTCGGGCCCCGAAGGTAGCACATGAAGCCCGCCCCGTTCCGCTACGCGCGGGCCGCCACCCTGGCGGAGGCGACCGCGCTCCTCGCGGAGGCCCCCGGCGAGACCAAGATCCTGGCCGGCGGCCAGAGCCTGGTGCCGATGCTGAACATGCGGCTCGTGCGGCCCGCGGTGCTGGTGGACGTCAACGGCCTGCGCGAGCTCACCGGCATCACGCCCCGGCCCGAGGGCGGGCTCCGGATCGGCGCGCTCACGCGCCACACCGAGCTGGTCACCTCGCCGGCGGTCCGCGAGCGTGCCCCGCTGCTGGCCGAGGCCGCGCGGCACGTGGGCCACGCGGCGATCCGCAACCAGGGCACGCTCGGCGGCAGCATCGCCCACGCCGACCCCGCCGCGGAGCTGCCCGCGGCGCTCGTGGCCCTGGACGCCCGGCTCCAGGCAACCGGCCCACGCGGCACCCGCGTCCTCGCGGCGGCCGAGTTCTTCCGCGGGCTGCTCGCGACCGCGCTCGCGCCCGACGAGATCCTGACCGCGGTCGATGTGCCGGCCCAGCCGCCGGGCTGGGGCTTTAGCGAGATCGCGCGCCGGCCCGGCGACTTCGCCCTGGCCGGCGTGGCCGCGGTCGTCCACGCTGGACACCCCCGCACCCCGCCCTCTTCCCCTCGCGGGGGAGAGGGAACTGATTCGGTGCGCCTGGTGGGCTTCGGCGTCGGGGATCGCCCGCTGCGGCTCACCGGCGCGGAGCGCCGGCTCGCCGACACGCCCCTCGACCTCGAGAGCGCCGCGCGCGCCGGGGTCACCGCCGGGCTCGACTGCGACCCGCCGAGCGACGTGCACGGCTCCGCGGACTATCGCCGCCACCTGGCCATGGTGCTCACCGAGCGCGCCCTGCTGCAGGCCCACGAGCGCCTCACCGCAACGCCCCGATGAGCGCGCCGAGCGAGCGCGTCGCGGTGCGCTTCACCGTGAACGGCCGGCCGGTGGAGCAGGTGGTCGAGGCCCGCCGATCCCTGGCGGATTTTCTCAGAGAAGACCTCGGCCTCACCGGCACGCACGTGGGCTGCGAGCACGGCGTCTGCGGGGCCTGCACGGTGCTGGTGGACGATCGCAGCGTCCGGAGCTGCCTGCTCTTCGCGGCGCAGCTCGAGGGGCGAAGCGTCGTCACGATCGAAGGCCTGACCCCGGCCGAAGGGCTGAGCCCGCTCCAGCAGGCCTTCCGCGACTGTCACGCGATGCAGTGCGGCTTCTGTACCCCGGGCATGATCGCGACGACGACCGAGCTGCTGGCCCGCGAGCCGGCGCCGTCCACCGAGAACATCCGCGACGCCATCTCCGGGAACCTCTGCATGTGCACCGGCTACGTCAACATCGTCCGTGCGGTGGAGCAGGCCGTCGCCGCGCGCGCGGCCGGAGCCGGCGGGTGAGCCACCGGACCGGCGGCTGGGTCGGGCGGCCGGTGCCGCTCAAGGAGGACGCGCGCCTGGTCGCCGGCCGCGGCCGCTTCATCGACGATCTCGGCCGCGCGCGCATGCTCCACGCGGCCATGCTGCGGAGCCCGCACGCCCACGCGCGCATCGTCTCGATCGACACGCGCGGGGCGGAGGCGCTGCCCGGCGTCTTCGCGGTCCTCACCGGCGCGGAGGCGGCGGCGCGCTCGGGCCCCATCCGCCCGCTCATCCCCACCACCGCGGGAATTCCCGACTACTGCCTGGCGGTGGACCGTGCGCGCTACGTGGGCGAGCCGGTGGCCGCGGTGGCCGCGGTCGATCGCGCCACCGCCGAGGACGCGCTCGAGCGGATCCGGGTGCAGTACGAGCCGCTGCCGGTGGTGGTGGATCCCGAGGCGGCCATCGGGCCCGACGCCCCGCTGCTCTACCCGGAGCTCGGCACCAACGTAGTCTGGCACGACACGCTCACCTACGGCCCGGTGGACGAGGCAATGGCGCGCGCGGACGGCGTCCTGCGCGAGCGGTTCACGATCCAGCGCTACGCCTCCACCCCGCTCGAGACCTTCGGCGGCATCGCGGAGTACGACCCGGGCACCGACGTGTTCGAGTTCTGGACGAACGACCAGCGGCCGGGCCTCACGATCTCGGTGCTGGCCGCCTCGCTCGGGGTGCCGCAGTCGCGGGTGCGGCTCTCCTGCCCGGACATCGGCGGTGCCTTCGGCAACAAGCGCCGCCCGGCCTATCTCCTGATCTGCGCGCTGCTCGCCCGCAAGGCCGGCCGGCCCGTGAAGTGGATCGAGGACCGGATCGAGAACCTCACCGCGCTCATGCACGCGTGCAACGGGATCATGGACGTGGAGCTCGGCTACCGGGCCGACGGCACCGTGCTGGCCCTCGCGGTCCGCGACATCGCCGACGAGGGCAAGAACCTCATCACCCCGACCCAGCACAACCTCATCAAGCTCGGCAACATCGCCAACGGCTACCGGATCCCCGCGGTGCGCTACGAGGCCTGGTCGGTGCTGACCAACAAGTGCCCGAGCGGCGCCAACCGCGGCATCGGCAAGCCGTTCATGTGCTTCGCGATCGAGCGCGCGATGGCGCTGCTGGCCCGCCGCCTCGGAATGGATCCGGCCGAGCTGCGCCTGCGCAACTACGTGCCCGCGGCGCAGATGCCCTACACCACGCCGCCGGGCGCCCAGTACGACAGCGGCGACTACCCGGCGACTCTTCACCGCGCTCTCGAGCGGTTCGGCTACACGGCCCGGCGGGCCGAGCAGGCGCGGGCGCGGAAGGAGGGGCGGCTGCTCGGCATCGGCATCGCCACCTCGGTGGAGCCGGCCGGCACCAACCTCGCCTCCTACGAGATCATCACCGGCCGGCGGAGCGCATCGGGCTCGGCGGAAGCGGCGATGGTGCGGATGGAGCCGGACGGGCAGGTGCGGGTATCCATCGGCGATCCCGCGAGCGGCCAGGGCTACGAGACGGTGATCGCCCAGATCGTGGCCGACGAGCTCGGGCTCACCCCGGAGGCGGTCACGGTCACGCGCGGCTTCGACTCGGCGACCACGCCCTGGCTCTACCTCTCGGGCAACTACTCCAACAAGTTCTCGGTGACCGACGTGGGCGCGGTCGTGGGCGCGGCCGCGCGCGTGCGGGAGAAACTCCTGCGGCTGGCCGCGCACCGGCTGGAGGCGTCCGTCGCCGACCTCGAGCTGGGCGGGGGCGCGGTGGCGGTGCGCGGCGCGGCCGACCGGCGCCTCTCCTTCGCGGAGCTGGCGCGCACCGCCTACGCGGACGTGCTCGGCCTGCCGCCCGGAGAGGAGCCCGGGCTCGAGTCGCGCCACGCGCACCAGAACCCGCTCGCCCAGCCCATGGACGCCGACCGGCGGGTCCGCTCCCAGCTCGTCTTCGCCAACGCGGCGCACTGCTGCCTCGTCGAGGTGGACCGGCGCACCGGGCTGGTGAAGATCCTCAAGTACGTGGTCGTGCACGACTGCGGACGCGAGCTGAACCCGCTGATCGTGGAAGGCATGGTGCACGGGGCGACCGCGCACGGCATCGGGGCCGCGCTGCTCGAGGAGTTCCGCTACGACGCGCAGGGCCAGCTCCTCACCTCGACGTTCATGGACTATCTCAAGCCCACCTCGGTGGACGTGCCGCTCATCGAGGTGGACCGGCTCGAGCATCCCTCGCCGGTCACGCCGCTCGGGGCCAAGGGGGTGGGCGAGGGCGGCGCGATCCCCGGCCCCGCCGCGGTCGCGAACGCGGTGGAGGACGCGCTCGCGCATCTGGGCGTGGTGGTCCGCGCGCTGCCGATCACGCCGGAGCAGGTCTGGCGCTGGCTCCGGTGAGCGAGCCCGCGGCCGCGCTCCCGGCGCGCTGGCGCCTGCTGACCATCCTCACCGCGGCCTACGGCGCGGGCGCCTTCGGCATGCTCGGGATCTCGCCGCTGTCCCCGAGCCTGGTGGAAGGGCTCGGGCTCACCCGCTTCCAGGTCGCCTTCCTCGTTCCGTCCATCTATCTCTCCGGGCTTCTGTTCTCGCTGCCCGGCGGCCGGCTCGCCGATCGGCTCGGCGTGCGCCCCGCGTTCCTCGGCGGCCTCGCGGTGGGCGCGATCGGGCTCCTCGCCGCCGCGCTCGCGCCCGGCTTCCTCGCCTTCCTCTTCTGTCTCTTCGTGGCGGGCAGCGGCTGGAGCGTCGTGAACCCGGCGCTCGGCAAGGCCATCATGGACGCTTTCCCGGTCAGCGAGCGCGGGATCGCGATGGGCGTCAAGCAGATGGGCCTCACGGTGGGCGGCCTGATCTCGGCGCTGGCGCTGCCCGCCATCGCGGCCGCGCTGGGCTGGCGCTACGCGATCGGGGCCTGCTCGGTGATCGTGGCGGTGCCGGTGGCGCTCGGCTGGCGCCCGCTCGCCGCGTTCCGCACCGGGTCGCGCGGGATTTCGGTCACCGCCGGCGCGACCGACGCGGGGTCGACGTGGTGGTGGGCCCGGCGGCCCGCGCTGGTCATCTTCTTCGCGGCCGGCTTCGTGCTCGGCATGGTCCAGGGCGCGGTGCTGAGCTATCTGCCGCTCTTCACGATCCAGGCGCTCGGCTTCGACAAGATCGGCGCCGGGTTCCTGGTGGCCGCCTCGCAGGGAGGCGGGGCGGTATCCCGGCTGGTGCTGGGCGCGGCCAGCGATCGCTGGGCCACCGGCCGGCGCTCCCTCTGGCTCGCCTTCACGGGCGCCGTCGGCGCGGCCATCTTCCTGCTCTACGCGATCTGGCCCGCCTCCTCGGCCGGCGCGGCCGGCCTGCTCGCCTTCGCCGCCGGGGTCGGCGCCTACGGCTGGGTCGGCATCTTCTTCGTGATCAGCGCGGAGGCGGGTGGCCGGGGCCAGGCGGGGCTCCTGAGCGGCGTGGCCTTCGCCTCCATCGTACTCGGGCTCCTGGTGGGGCCGCCCGTCTTCGGCCTGCTGCTGGAGGGCTCCGACTCCTACGCGGTCGCGTGGGCCGTCTTCGCCGCGCTCTCCGGTCTCGTCACCGTCGTCTCCCTCCTCGCCGGCCCCGCCATCGACCGCACCTCCCGATGGGGTCAGGTCTTACATTCCGACATCGCACCGCGTCGAAATGTCGGAATGTAAGACCTGACCCCGGTGCTATCATGCGGGGCACGTCACGCGCGAGGGAGCGCTCCCCATGGGCTACGAGCAGATCCTGTACGAGGTGAAGGACCGCGTCGCCACCGTCACCCTGAATCGTCCCGACAAGCTGAACGCGTGGACCGCGGTGATGGGGCGCGAGGTGCGGCAGGCCATGGACGAGGCCGCGCGCGACGAGGCGGTGCGCGTGATCGTGATGACCGGCGCCGGGCGCGGCTTCTGCGCGGGCGCGGACATGCAGCTGCTCTCCGGCATCGTGGACGCGGGCCGGCAGGAGACGGGCGACGCCGCGGCGGGGCACGAGCCCGCGGCCCCCGGCGGCGACGGGACCATCCGTCCCGACTTCCGCGGCCCCTACGCCTATTTCCCGATGGTCCCCAAGCCGATCATCGCGGCGCTCAATGGCGCCACCGCCGGGCTCGGCCTCGTCGTCTCGCTCTACTGCGACCTGCGTATCGCCGCCGACAGCGCGGTGTTCACCACCGCGTTCTCGCGGCGCGGGCTCATCGCCGAGCACGGGGTGAGCTGGATGCTGCCGCGCCTCGTGGGCCTGCAGCACGCGCTCGACCTGCTGCTCTCCGCCCGCAAGATCACCGCCGCGGAGGCGCTCGCGATGGGCCTGGTCGCCCAGGTGAGGCCGGCCGCGACGCTCCAGGCGGACGTGCGCGCCTACGCGCGCGAGCTGGCCGACCTGGTATCGCCGCGCTCGCTCCGGATCATGAAGCGCCAGCTCTGGGAGGCGCAGTTCCAGAGCCTCGCGGAGGCGACCGCGGTGGCCAACGAGGAGATGCAGCGGAGCTTCAGCACGGAGGACTTCAAGGAGGGCGTGGCCCACTTCGTCGAGAAGCGCCCGCCTCGCTTCACCGGGCGGTAGGCAATGGCCCGCCTCGAGATCCTCCCGCCCGACGCGATCGCCGATCCCGAGCTGCGCCGGATGGCCGAGGCCTCCGGCGACGAGATGTACGGGGTGTACGGCCACTGCCCCGAGCTCTTCGCGGCCTTCCTGCGCTTCTACCGGCCGACCAAGTATGGCGGCCGGCTGCCCTTCGCGCTGAAGGAGCTGGTGCGGCTCAAGATCGCCGCGCTCAACGAATGCACCCGCTGAGCCACCGCGCGCGAGCCCTCGGAGAGGGCGCCGGGGCTGTACGTCGAGCTGTTGCCGAAGCTCCGCGGGGAAACGGAGGCGACGGAGCGTGAGCGCGCCGCCCTCCGGTTCGCCGAGACGCTCGCCACCTCTCACACCACGATCGACGACGCGTTCATGACCGAGATGCGCAGGCACTACACCGACGCCGAGCTGGTGGAGCTGGGGTTGATCACCGGCGCCTTCATCATGCTCGGGCGGCTGCACCGCACCTTCGGGGTGGCCCCGATGGGCCCCCGGAGTCACGCGGTCCTCCAACGGGGGTACCACCCATGACGTCCATCCGGACATCTCTCCTCGCGGCTCTCGTGATCATCCTCGCGCTCGGCCCGGCAGGGGGCGCTCCCGCGCTCGCGTTCGACGGCGAGCAGGCCCTCCACGAGGCGGCCAAGAAGGAGAAGGAGCTCACCTGGTACACCGCCCACTACAACTCGGAGACCGCGGCCGCGCTCTGCCAGGGCTTCGAGAAGAAGTACCCGGGCGTGAAGTGCAACTACATCCGCACCACCGCCCAGGTGGCCTACCAGCGGCTGGCCCAGGACCAGAAGGCGGGCATCGCCCAGGCCTCGGTGATCAGCTCCACCGACCAGAGCCACTACACCAAGATGAAGCAGGACGGGTGGCTCCTGCCCTACAAGCCCAAGAACCTGCCCGAGCTGGTGGACGCCTTCCGCTCGTTCAACGACCCGGACGGCCTCTTCACCGCGACCGCGGCCGGCCTGGTGCTGATCACCTACAACACCAGCGTGGTCTCTCCCGCGGAGGCGCCCAAGAAGTGGACCGACCTCGCCGATCCCAAGTGGAAGAACAAGGTCTCGATCGGCCACCCAGGCTTCAGCGGTTACGTGGGTACCTGGGTCGTCCAGATGAAGAAGCTCTACGGCTGGGACTACTTCAAGAAGCTCGAGCAGAACAAGCCCCGCATCGGCCGCTCGATCAACGACACCGTGACCATGCTGAACGCGAAGGAGTCCATCGTGGCCGCGGGGCCGTCGGCCACCACGCTCGAGAGCAAGGCGAAGGGCAATCCCCTCGCGGTGGTCTACCCGGAGGACGGCGCGATCCTGATGGTCTCCGCCTCCGGCATCCTGAAGAACGCGCCCGCGCCCAACGCGGGCAAGCTCTTCATGGAGTACCTGCTGAGCCGCGAGGGCAACGAGGTGATGGTGCAGCAGCACCAGGACCCGGTGAACAAGCACGTGAAGCCGATGACGGGGGGCAAGTCGATCGCGGAGGTCAAGACCATCCGGCCGACCGCGGTCGAGATCGAGAAGGGCATTCCCGAGGTCAAGGAGCTGTTCCGCGAGACGTTCGGGATCTGAGGGGGCGGGCTCCGATCACACCGTGAAGGACCGGTCCCTCGTCGTCTGGCTGCTCCTGATCGCGCTGCTGCTGGTGCTCGTGATCAACCCCCTCGCCCGCCTCCTGTGGGCGAGCTTCGAGCATCCGGAGACCGGCGCCTTCACGCTCGCCAACTACGCGGCGGCCTACGGCCGCTGGCGCAACATCGAAGCGCTGATCAACTCCCTGGTGGTCGGACTCGCGGCGGCCACGCTCTGTATCGTGTTCGGGGTGCCGATGGCCTGGGCGGTGTCCCGCACCGACATGCCGGCCAAGGGGCTGGTGTGGGCCGCGGTGCTCGGCACCTTCATCATGCCCAACTACCTGGGCGCGGTGGCCTGGATCCTGATGGCCGGCCCCAACGCGGGCTGGCTCAACCGCGTCTACACCGGGCTGACCGGGGCCGCGGCCGGCCCCTTCAACATCTACAGCAAGACCGGGCTCGTGCTCGTCATCGCGTGCTATTCGTTCCCCTACATGTTCGTGTTCACCCGCTCCGCCCTCGACCTCATCTCCTCGGAGATGGAGGACGCGGCGAGCACGCTGGGGGCTTCCGCGCTCCGCACCACGCTCCGGGTGACCCTGCCGCTCGCCCTGCCCGCGATCATGGGCGCCTTCATCGTGGAATTCCTGGAGGCGATCGCGCTCTTCGGGGCGCCCGCCCTCATCGCGCTGCCCGCCCGCTTCCAGGTCATGACCACCATGCTGTGGCAGATGTTCGAGTTCCCGCCGCGCCTGCAGGTGGCGGCCGCCTACGCGATGCCGCTGCTGCTGATCACGGTGTTCCTGTTCTGGCTGCAGTACCGCCTGATCGCCCGCAAGGGCTTCGTGTCCCTCACCGGCAAGGGCGGCGAGCGCCGCATGGTGCGCCTCGGTCCGTGGCGCTGGGTGCTGCTCGGCTACTGCCTCTTCGTGACCTCGCTCTCGTTCTTCGTGCCGATGGTGGTGGTGCTCCAGGCCGCCTTCGCGAAGGCCTGGGGCCGCGGCTTCGGATGGGACAACCTCACCCTGCGCAACGTGCGCTTCGTGCTCTTCGACCAGACCGCCACCCGCGCGGCCACCGTGAACACCTTCGTCTACGCGGCGACCGCCTCGGTCATCGCGCTCGGCCTGGCGCTGGCCATCGCCTACATCGTGGCCCGGCGGCTGGTGCCGATGGGCCGGGCGCTGACCTACGTGGCGATGGCGCCCTTCGTGATCCCGGGCATCGTGCTCGCCATCGGCTTCTACGCCGCCTACACCGCGAAGCCCCTGGTGCTCTACGGCACCGCGTGGATCCTCATCCTGGCCTTCGCCACCCGCTTCCTGCCCATCGCGTACACCAACAGCGACGCGTCGCTGCGCAGCATCAACCCCGAGCTCGAGGACGCGGCCCGGATCCTGGGCGGCAGCCGGCTCCTGGCCCTGCGCCGCGTGGTGGCCCCGCTGCTCAAGCGCGGGCTCGCGGGTGCCTTCATCCTCGTCTTCATCCCGGCCACCCGTGAGCTGTCCTCCGCCATCTTCCTCTACACCACCGGCACGCAGGTGCTCTCGGTTCTGCTCTTCGACAAGAGCGACGAGGGCAACTTCGAGGTGCTCTCCTCGATGGGCCTGATCCTGGTGGTGGGCACGGTGGCGCTCGTGCTCGCGGGCTTCCGTCTGGTCGGCCGTGACTTCCTGCTGCGGAGGACCGCCTCGTGAGCCGCCTGGTCCTCACCGAGGTGAGCCGCCGCTTCGGCAGCGTGACCGCGGTGGACCGCTTCAGCCTCTCCCTGGCCCAGGGCGAGTTCGTCTCGCTGCTCGGGCCCTCCGGCTGCGGCAAGACCACCACGCTGCGGATGATCGCCGGGTTCCTCGAGCCGAGCGCGGGCACCATCGAGATGGACGGCCGCACGATCTCCTCGCCCGCCTCGACCCTGCCGCCCGAGAAGCGCGGCATGTCCATGATCTTCCAGAGCTACGCGATCTGGCCGAACATGACGGTGGCCGAGAACGTGGCCTTCGGCCTGGAAGTCCGGCGCCTCCCCAGGGCGGAGATCCGCACCCGGGTGGACAAGATCCTGGACGTGGTGCAGATGGGGCATCTCGGCGGGCGGTATCCTCAAGAACTGTCGGGCGGCCAGCAGCAACGCGTGGCGCTGGCCCGCGCCATCGTGGTGCAACCCGCGGTGCTCCTGCTCGACGAGCCGCTCAGCAACCTCGACGCGAACCTGCGCGAGGAGATGCGCTACGAGATCCGGCGCCTCCACGACGAGTTCCACATCACCACCGTCTACGTCACCCACGACCAGGCCGAGGCCATGGTCACCTCCGACCGGATCGCGGTCATGCACCAGGGGCGGATCGAGCAGGTGGACGCCCCCCGCGCGCTCTACGCGCGCCCGCGCACCCGATTCGTGGCGGGCTTCATCGGCCGCACCAACTTTCTGGACGGCGACGTGCGGGGCGAGGCGATCGTCTTCGACCAGTTCGAGATCCCCCGGCGGGTATTCGCGGATCCGCAGGCGCTTCAGGGCCGGGTGAGCTTCTCGCTGCGGCCGCAGTCCATCGTGCTGCATCGCCAGCCGCCCGCTGCCTCCGAGCGCGGCGCGATCGTGCCGGGCGTGGTGACCCAGCGTGCGTACCTCGGCGAGCACTGGGACTACACGGTGCGGCCCGCGGGGAGCGCGCTGGCGCTCCGGGTCACCGGCCGCCCGCACGAGGTCTTCGAGGTGGAGGAGAAGGTCTGGCTCGAGCTGGACCCGCGTCAGATGGCGCCGCTCCTGCCCGAGTGACGCTGATCCTCCTCAACAAGCCCTACGGCGTGCTCTGCCAATTCACGGACGAGGCGGGGCGGCCGACGCTGGCCGATCACGTGCCGGTGCGCGGCGTCTACCCGGCCGGGCGCCTCGACCACGACAGCGAAGGGCTCGTGCTCCTCACCGACGACGGCGCGCTCCAGGCGCGCCTGGCCGATCCGCGCTTCGGAACCGAGAAGATCTACTGGGCGCAGGTGGAAGGGACGCCCACCGCCGAGGCACTCGAGCGCCTGCGGACGGGCGTCGCGCTGAAAGACGGCAAGACGCGGCCGGCTCGGGTGACGGCCATCACGGAACCGCCGGGGCTCTGGCCCCGCGAGCCGCCGATCCGCGTCCGGGCCGCGATCCCCACCGCGTGGCTCGAGATCGCGCTCCGCGAGGGGCGCAACCGGCAGGTGCGGCGGATGACCGCGGCGGTGGGGCATCCCACGCTGCGGCTGATCCGGGTTGCGGTGGGGCCGTACAAGCTCGGGGAGCTGGGGCCGGGGGAGTGGCGGGAGGCAGTTCCTTCTTGAGACCTCTTGAGCAGGCTACTCCACGCCGCGATACCAGCCGGCGGGAGCCGGATCCCATTGCTTCTCGCGCGTCCAGCCCTTCGCGGCGAGGCAGCTGCGGTAGCGGGGCGCATCCACGATACCGTGCGCGGCGGCGGTCGGGTTCTCCGCGGCCCCGCGCGCGCACTCGCGGCTATCCCGCTCGAACTGGGCGGCCTCGCCTCCCGGGCGCGACCAGTAGTACCGCGCGCAGCCCGAGGCGGTGATCAGGACGAGCAGCAGCAGGCCGGCCCGCGATCTCATTTCAGGAGATCGCCGAACTTCGGGTCGTGCACCAGCTTGCCGATCAGGAGCTGGACCGCGGGCGCGAAGGACTTCGCGGTGCGCGCGCAGGCCGTCTCCCCGATGTAGGTGAAGCCATAGGTGTACTTGTTGGCCACCGTCAGGGACTGCCCGTTCGAGGACGTGACCGTGAGGTCGAGCATCCATTCGCCGGCCATCGAATCGAAGTCCACCTTGTTGACGCGGCCGCTGAGCGTGACCGGGGCGGACCCGGCGAGCAGCTCGGCGACGGTCAGCTCGTCGATCAGGGCCTTGCGGATCCACTCCTCGAACGGTTGATCGTCCGGAGTCTTGATGGGGCCGACCCCACGGCACGCGATCTCCTTCTTGCCCGGCTCGGCCGCGGTGAAGGGCCCCACCGCCACCTTGCTCCCGCCGAGCTTCTTGAGCGCCGCGTTGTTCTCGACCGACACCCCGTAGCGCCCGACGTCGAAGGTCGCGCAGCCGCCGAGGACGACGACCGTGATCAGGATCGCGAGGAACCCGCGCATGGCACCCCCCCTAGAAGATGGCGTAGCCGCCGTCGATGACGAACGTGTCGCCGGTGTGATAGCTGCTGGCGTCGCTGGCCAGGTAGACCGCGATGCCGCCGAAGTCGTCGCCGGTGCCCCAGCGCCGGACCGGTACGCGCGGGAGCACGCGCGTCCTGAAGGCCTCGCCGTGGACCGCCTTCTCGGTCATCGGGGTGTCGATCCAGCCCGGCACGATGGCGTTGACGCGGATCTTGTGCCGCGCGAGGCCGACCGAGAGCGCGCGCATCACCGAGAGCATCGCGCCCTTGCTGGCCGCGTAGTGGGCGCTGAGCGGCGAGCCTTCCAGCGCGGCCAGGCTCGCGGTGACCGCCAGCGAGCCGCCGGCCCCGCGCGCGGTCATGTGGCGCGCGGCCGCGCGCAGGGTGAAGAAGGCGCCGTCCAGGTTGACCGCGAGCACCCGGTGCCACTCCTCGGTCGTCATCTCCGCGAAGCTCGCGGCGCCGCCGCGGCCGGAGACCCCCGCGTTGACGAAGCAGGCGTCCACCCCGCCCAGGGTGGACGCGGTCTCCGCGAACGCGCGCTCCACCGCCGCCTCGTCGCTCACGTCGCAGCGGAGCGCCAGGGCCTTCGCTCCGATCGCGTGCAGGCGCGCGAGCGCGTGCGTGTTCTTGTCCTCGTTGGTGCCCCAGATGCAGACCGCGGCGCCCGCGTGAGCCATCGCCTCCGCCATGCCGAGGCCGATGCCGCTGTTGCCACCGGTGACGATGGCGGTCTTGCCGGTGAGATCGAAGGCCTGGTACGCCATGTCTAGAGAGCCTTTCATCTTCATATCCCTCTCCCCTCAGGGGAGAGGGCGGGGTGAGGGGTGGGTTGACCGAGCGCGCTCACGGTCGCATGCGATGGGTGGACGGGCCCGGCTCGCGCAGCGGCGCGGCCAGCTCGGCGAATTCGCAGAGCAGCGGGCGGGTGGCGCGCGGGTCGATGATCTCCTCGATCCAGAAGGCCTCCGCCGAGCGGAACGGCGAGCGCAGCTTCTGCAGCCGCTGCTCGATCTCGACCATCTTGGCGGCCCGATCACTAGCCCCGTCGAGGTCGGCGCGGTACGCGGCCTCGATCCCGCCCTCGAGCGGCAGCGAGCCCCAGCGGCCGGACGGCCACGCGTAGCGCGGGCCGTAGCGCGCCCCGGGCTTGTGGGCCGCGCCCGCCACCCCGAAGACGTTGCGGATGATGACCGCGCACCACGGCATCGTGGACTGCCAGATCGCGGCCATCGCGCGTACGCCCTGCTTGATCGTGCCGGTCTGCTCGGCCTCGAGGCCGATCAGGAAGCCCGGGCAATCCACCAGGTGGACCACCGGCAGGTGGAAGGTCTGGGCGAGGTCCACGAAGCGCTCCACCTTCTGGCAGGTGTCGGCGGTCCAGGCGCCGCCGTAGTAGTACGGATCGCTGGCCAGGACCGCCACCGGCCAGCCGTCGAGCCGGGCCAGCCCGGTGATGATGGCGCAGCCGTAGAGCGGCTGGATCTCGAAGAAGGAGCCGCGGTCCACCACCGCCTCCACGATCGCGCGCATCTTGTACGGCTTGCGGATGTCGCGCGGTACCGCGTCGGCGAGCCACTCCTCGCGGCGCTCCCGGTCGTCGGTCTGCGGGCCGCGCGGGGGCAGCTCGTAAATGGACGAGGGCAGATAGGAGAGGAAGCGCCGCGCCGCCGCGAAGGCTTCCTCCTCCGTGTCCACCGCCTGGTCCACCGCGCCCGCCTTGAGCTGGATCTTCCAACCGCCGAGCTCGTTCTTGGTGAGCTTCTGCCCGAGCCGCTCGACCACCGGCGGGCCCGCCACGAAGAGGGCGGACTTGTCCTTGACCATCACCGAGAAGTGCGCGGCCGCGAGATGCGCGGCGCCGAGGCCCGCCACCGAGCCCAGGCCCAGCGCCACCCGCGGCACCGTGCCGATGCTGTTGACGACCCACTCCCAGCCCGCGACGCCCGGTACGTTGGCGCGCCCGGTGGTTTCGATGGTCTTCACCGAGCCGCCGCCGCCCGAGCCCTCGACGATGCGGATCAGCGGCAGCCGCAGCTCGTTGGCCATCTGCTCGCACTGGTTGTGCTTGCCCTTGATGGTCGCGTCGGCCGAGCCCCCGCGCACCGTGAAGTCGTCGCCGCCGATCACCACCGACCGGCCGTCGATGCGGGCTCGGCCGAAGACGAAGTTCGACGGCATCAGCTCCTTGAGATCGTTCTTGGCGTCGTAGGAGGCCTTCCCCGCGATCTTGCCGATCTCGTGAAAGCTCTGCGGGTCCGCCAGCCGGTCGATGCGCTCGCGGATCGTGTAGCGCCCGCCGTCGTGCTGCCGCTTGACCCGCTCCGGACCGCCCAGGCGCTCCGCGAACTCCTCGCGCCGCTTCAGCTCGTCCATCTCGGACTTCCAGTTCATGGGGAAGAGACCTCCGCGGGGGATGGTAGCAGGGAGCGCGCGGGATGCCTAGGCTACGTCTGGGCCGAGCGGGCGGCGTCGATCACGAGCGAGATGCGGTTACACGCGCCGTCCCGCCGGTACTCGACCTGCCGGGCCATGGCGGAGACGAGGAGCACGCCGAGCCCGCCCACCGGCCGGTCCTCGACGTCCGCGCCCGGGTCGGGGCTCGCCATCGCCGCGAAGGGGTCGTGCGGCGGGCCGGTGTCCTCGTAGACCAGCGCGATGCGCCCGGCCTCCACCTCACAGTCGAGCCGCACCGGGGCGTCGCTGTCGGCGCCGTGGCCGTGCACCACCGTGTTGGTGAAGAGCTCCTCCACCAGGAGCGTGACCCGCAGGCACGCCTCGCGGGTGAGCCCGGCGCCCGCGCACACCTCGGCGAGGAAGGCCTCCACCTGCGGGAGGACGTCGCGGCGGGCGGGGAACGTTTGGCGGTGGCGGCCGGCGCTGATCGCCTCGGTCCCCCGGCGCTATCCCGCGAACGCTCGCTTCAGCGTATCGATGTCGATCTTTTTCATCTGCAGCATTGCCTCCATGGCTCGCTGGGATCTCCCCGGATCGGGGTCACTCATCATCTCGACCAGGACCCTCGGCACGATCTGCCACGACACCCCATACCTGTCCTTGAGCCAGCCGCACTGCTGCGCCTTCTCGTCGCCGCCCTGGGCCAGCTTCGCCCAGTAGTAGTCCACTTCCTCCTGCGTTTCGCAATCCACCTGCATCGAGATGGCCTCGTTGAACGTGAATATCGGCCCGCCGTTGAGCGCGGTGAACGCCTGCCCATCCAGCTCGAACGCCACGGTCATCACCGTTCCCGCCGGTTTCCCGTGGACCTCGCGTCCGGCCTCTCCGTACCGGGCAACGGTCACGATTCGCGAGTTCCTGAAGATGCCCGTATAGAACTCGACCGCCTCTTCCGCCTGATCGTCGAACCACAAGCACGGGGTGATCCTTTGCCGGCCTCGCATGGCCTCCCCCTGGTCGGACCTGGTCTGGTCACGGGTGGACATCCCCATGACTACCAGCTAGTCGTCTGCCGCCGCCCTGGATCGACAAGTCCAGCCACGGGGCCAAGCCGCGACAGAGCGCCCTCACGAAGCCCAAGGACTCCTCGAACCCACGAAGCTCGTCCCTTTGCCTCTGGAGCAGCAGACTAGCGGCATGGCGACACAACTCCCTGAACGGCCCATGCCCGAGCGGTCAGCTCGATCGGCCCGTCTGGCGTCGATGCCAGACGCGACATGAGGCACAGCCGGATTCGTTCGCGTACGTCCCCATCCACCGACGCCAGATAGGTCGGGGCAGCGCCGGTCCTGCCAAGGAACGGCATCCAGTAGTCGTCGAAGTCCTTGAAAACCGTTGGAATCTCGATGGCGCGAACCGTCACGGACCTGAGCCCCATCCGCTCGAACAATGCCTGGAGCGGCCCGGGCTGGCAAAGAGGGAATCGTTCGGCCTGGTCGAGCTTCGCGTCATCGGGGCTCACTGCGACGGCTGCATCCCAGAAGTGCCGCATCATCTGCATTCCGCCGGCATAGTCCCAGACGTACGCCGCTACCGACCCGCCCGGCCTTGTCACCCTCGCCATCTCTCGCACCATGGAATCGTGATCCCGCACGAAGTTGAGGACCAGGCCGGAGACCGTCACGTCGCAGACGGCCGACTCCCACGGCAAGTGAGTCGCGTCTCCGGTTTCAAAGCGGGCCCGCGGGTCGCTGATGCGCTCCCGCGCCCGGGACACGAAGCCCTCCGACGAGTCGATGCCGGTGACCGATGACGGCTCACCCAGCGTGAGGATCGCGGATGCCAATGCCCCCGTACCGCAGCCGACGTCCGCCCAGGCGAGGCCCGGACGAGGTGCGAGCCAGCGAAGGAACGCGGTCGCGACCGTCCGGCTCCAACGCCCAACGTACTGCTCGTAGGCATCGCCAGAGTCCCAGGCCTCTGCCACGAAGACCGTCACGGCCACCACCGACGATGCGCTTCGACGTCATCACCGAATCCAGCCCAGACCAGCACGTCGCGCCAGTCGATGTTTGCATGCTCGACGATGGAACGAAGCTCTCCGAGATCACCGCGGCTGAGCTTCAGCGCCGCGAAGCGAATACGCTCGGCGGACTCTGAAGTCGCTGATTCGCAGAACGGGAGATTCGCTCCACAGTCTTCCTCAAGAAGGCGGATCGCCGCCTCCTGTTCGTCCGAGGAGAACAACGCGCGGACTCGAGCCGTCGTCGGGTCACTCAATCTCAGCATGCCAGTGTGCTTGCCAGCTAGACAGTATGACTTCCACGAGGTGAGGCTGACCCCCAGCGCTCTTCGCGGGTTAGCCTGGAGGGGCCAGAGCCGCCTGGTGCGCAGGGCACCCAACGAACGTGAAGGTCAGCCATGGACGAGTGTAGCAAGACCCTGTATGTCGGGCTCGGTATCGGCAGTTGACCGCCCGCGGCAAGTACGTCAACCAGGTCGTCGTGGCGATCGCCCGCGAAATGGCTGCCTTCGCCTGGGCCATCGCGCGTCTCGTCCCGCGGGCCGCCTGACGGGCGGGCCCACGAAGGAAGACGGAGTGCAGAGCCCGTGATCCCGACCTCGAGCCCTCGGCGGAGGCGCGGCCCCGGTATCGGCGCAATCTTCGATCGCGTTATGAGGCCACGACCCTCGTCCCTAGAGCGAAGTAGGCGCCGCGACGGACACCTGTACGGTGGTAGCCAACCCTCGGATATCAGCATGATCAACCGTCGCCCCTTACAGGCCCCGTTTCTGCCGTGGCTGGAGCCACAACCCCCAATTGACCCGCAGGAACATGAACAACACCCGCACTCCGACGGTCACCGTCGCTCTTGACGGTGGAAGTCATATCAACGCTCGCGCTCAGCGGCGCCGCGATGACGCCTACGAAGCACGTTGCGAGTTGAGCCACACACCAACGCAACGATCGCGACGGCGGTACAGGGCCTCCAGAGAACTTGGGAAGCGCAAATCCCACGATCGCGAACACGGGCGCAGAAATCCCGGGAAAAACGACAGTGAGATGAAAGGATCGTCATCAGGCACGACACTCAGCTCCGTGAGCAGCAGAAGACCGATCACCGTCACCGCCAGCACGATGGAGATCCTTGACAGGATTCGTGCTAGTTGCGCCGCGAGGCCGAACATGACCATTGCGTGACCACAGCGCCTACGCGCGCCCAGGCTATGCTCATTTACTGCGGCTCTCCATGTGAAAGCTGTGGAGGATGCGATGCGCGACCGGCGCGAGAATGACGCCAGCGACGAGGATAACAGCCAAGCCGCAGTAAAGCGCATACAAGCCCGCAAAGAGCTTGCCGCCAAAGGTGATCGGTGTATTCACGGGGCCCATTCCGCCCAAAAGCATTGACGCGTTTAGGAATGCATCAATCCAGCTCAGACCCTCAAGGATGTGATAGCCGACCATACCGACGAACAAGGAAACGACAATGACTGCGACCGCGATGATCCCGCTGTGGGCCAGCCGAATAATGAACTGGTGCGGAGGAATTACGGGCTGAGCGCGATGCTCAAACTCTGGGAGTACCCTTTTCACGGTCACCTAACGCACCGGATCAGCGGCGGCGCGCAGCGCCGACCGCTGCATTCGGAAGTTAGAGGGCGCGGCGGACTCACTCATCGCAAAGACCACCGCGTTGGCTACCTGTGAGGCGATCGTCGCGCTCGTAGCTTTGGTATCAAGAATGCCGAACTTGCGGCTCAACGCGATGAGCGCGATGAGCACAACGGTCATGACCATGCCAAAGAGCGCTTGAAAGACTTCATGGTCTTGTTGTGCGAGAGCTAGGGCGACGACCACTGCGATTACGAGACTGAGAACAATCGCCACGACTTGCTCGAAGCGCTCGTACAGTGACATGAGCGGCCATTGCTGACGTGTTTCCGCCAAAAGCCTTCGGGAGACGCCGGACTTGGTTGCCATGTGTCGATCCATTTCTGCTTGGCGCTCTAACTAGAACCATCCAGGTCCAGATAACGCGGGATGGACCGGGGCCTGGTCAGGCTAATCCGGCTGGCCGGATTCACGGCGGGATCGGGGGAGCGGCCTTGTAAGAGGCGTGTTTGGCGCATGGTCCGGTGACGCCCCTCCGATGTTACACAGACCTGGATACTTTCGGGTAGAGGTGCTGATGCCGGCCGGCTCTCGCGGGTATTCAAGCGGGTGGGTGGCCGGGGGGCCTCTCCGCCGCCGAGTTCGCCGCTTTCCGCTATCATAGGGCGCCCTGGCGGGCTTCGGGCCGGGCGCTCTATCCTCCGCAGTCGAAGGAGCCGGTATGCGCCGCATCGTTCTCTCGCTGGTCGTGGTGGTGGCCGCCCTCGCGCCGGCTCCGGCGCTCGCTCAGGAGGCCGGGCACGTCAAGGTGGCCAAGGGCGCGGTGCAGATCGAGCGCGCCGGGCAGAAGGTGCCGGCCACGGTCGGGGCGGCGGTGCAGGCCGGCGACGTGGTCACCACGGGCGCCGACGGGTCGGTGGGCATCACCTTCCTCGACAACAGCCTGCTCTCCGCCGGTCCCAACAGCGTGCTCGCGATCGACCGCTTCGCGTTCGACTCGACCACGCACCAGGGCTCGTTCGAGAGCTCGTTGAAGCAGGGCACGCTTGCGGTCGTCTCCGGCAAGCTCGCCAAGCAGTCGCCGGATGCGGTGAAGGTGAAGACGCCCGCCGCGGTGCTGGGCGTGCGTGGCACCGAGTTCCTGGTCCGCACCGGCGACGCCACGCGCTGACGGGCCGGCCGCGATGGCAAGCCGGGCCGCGCTCGCGGCGCTCGCGCTCCTGCTCCTGGTGGGCTGCGCCAAGCCCATGCGCGACGATCTCTACGTGCTGATGCCGGACCAGGAGGGCAAGACCGGCGTGCTCGCGGTGGAGAGCGGCGGCCAGCAGGCCGTGCTCGACCGCCCCTACGCGTCCGCGCGCGTGGCGGAGCCCGGTCGCGTGCAGCCGGGCACGGTGTCCGAGCTGGAGGCCCGGCAGGCGTTCGGCGCGGCGCTCGGCGCCCAGCCGGCGCGGCCGGCCTCCTTCATCCTCTACTTCCTCGAGGGCCGGGACGAGCTGACGCCCGACTCGCGGGCGGTGCTGACGCGCATCCTGGACGAGATCGCGCGGCGGCCTGCGCCGGAGATCGTCGTGATCGGGCACACCGACCGGGTGGGCGCCGTGCCCTTCAACGACGCGCTCTCGCTGCGGCGCGCCGAGCGGGTGCGCGACGAGCTGGTGAACGTGGGCATCGCGGCCGACCGCATCCGGGTGGCGGGGCGCGGGGAGCGGGAGCCGCTCGTGCCTACCGCCGACGAGGTGGCCGAGGCACGGAACCGACGGGTGGAGATCAACGTCCGGTAGGCCCGGTGAAGCGCAGGACGAGGACGGCCATGTCGTCGGAGGGTTCGGTTCCGCCGGTGAAGGCGGCCACGTCGCGGCGAATCGCCTCTCCCACCTCGGCCGCGCTCGCGGCCCCGTCGAGCCGGCCCAGCAGCGCTTCGAGCCGCTCGCGCCCGTAGAGCTCCCCGCCCGGGCCGGCCGCCTCGGTGATGCCGTCGGTGATCAGGCACAGCGTGTCGCCCGGCGCGAGTCGCCGCGCGGCGGGCGTGTAGGGGAAGCCGTCCACCGCGCAGAGCGGCGGTCCCCCGCCTTGCACCAGGCGCTGGAGCGGCCGGCCGGTGCGCGGCAGGAGCAGCGGCGGCTCGTGGCCCGCGCTGCAGTACTCGAGCTCGCCGGTGCGCGCGTCCAGGATGCCGGCCAGCACCGTGACGAAGAGCCCCTCCGTGTTGTCCCGCGAGATCTCCGCGTCGGCCTCGCGCATCATGACCGCCACCTGCCCGTGGCGGCGGAGCGCGGTGCTCTTGTAGAGCGCCTTGCTGATCGCCATGAAGAGGCTGCCCGGCAGGCCCTTGCCGGAGACGTCGCCGATCATGAAGAAGAGATGATCGGCATCGAGCAGGAAGAAGTCGTACAGATCGCCGCCGACCTCGCGCGCGGGCTCCAGCATCGCGTACAGATCGAAGCGCGTCTCGCCCGGAAAGGCGGCCGCCGCGCGCGGCAGGGTGCCCATCTGGATCCGGCGCGCGGCCTCCAGCTCGCCGGCCAGCCGCGCCGCCGCCTCCCGCTGCTGCTCCACCTGTCGACGAAGAGCGCGACGCTGCGTCTGAGTCTCGGTGAGGGTGACCACGAGCATCATGGAGAACAGGATGGCGAGAGCCACGGAGGGGGTGGCGGCGTCCAGGAGGACGCCCATCCTCAGATAGAGGAGCAGCCCGAGCCCCGCGATCGCCGCGACCAGGACGGCGAGCAGCCCCACCGAAGCGCGGGCCGGCAGTCGCGGCACCAGCACGATGAGGAGCAGTCCGCCGACCAGCAGCCAGCTGATCTCGATCCACCGGACGAACCGCGGGCGCGAGAGCAGCGATCCCTCCACGAGGTTCTCGAGAAACTGGGCATGGACCTCGACTCCTGACATGTGATCACCCACCGGCGTCGCCAGATGATCTGACAACCCGAGCGCGGTCACTCCGATGAGCACCAGGCGACCCTGGAAGAGGCTCGCATCCGCCTGGGCCGCGAGCACGTCGGCCGCCGACACGAAGCGATCAGGGTCGTGCCGGGTGTAGTGGACCCAGGCGCTGCCGTCCGGCTCGCTGGGAGCAACGAAGGCGCCCACCCCCACCGTCTGGATGCCCGCGGCCGAGACGCGCACCGAGATCGGGGGCCCGCCTTCCCCCACCCGGAGCATCTCGAGGCCGAGAGATGGAACCAGTCCGTCGGCCACCCTGGCCAGCAGGGGGACCCGGCGGACCACTCCACGCTCCAGGTCCACGCTGGTCAGGCCGTGGCCGACCGCGGCGCGGTCGATCTCATCCACGCTGTGCAGCGTGGCCCCGAAGCGCCGGAGGAAGGGCGCGGGATCGCCGCCGATCGAGCGCACCGGCGCGTGGCGGACCTCGGTCGTCGCCTCCGGCCCGCGGCCCTCGAGGCCGGCGATGCCGAGCACAACCGGTCGCCCGCGAATCGCCTCGGCCAGGACCGTGTCGTTCCCGCGCAGTCGCGAGAGCCGCTGCGCCGTATCGGCGTCCATCCCGGCCACCATCCCGGGCAGCCGGGCCGGCGAGAGACGGTCGGGCTCCGGCATGAGGATGGCCAGGCCGATGGCGGCCGGCCGCGCGGCCGCGACCGCCCCCACGATTCGCGCCAGCCAGGTCCGCGGCCAGGGCCACTGCCCATACTCCCGCAGGCTTTCCTCGTCGATGGCGACGATGACCACCGGGGCCAGGCGCGGGACTCGCGGGTAGAGGCTCTGGTAGGTGTCGAACGCGGTCGCGCGCAGCAAGCGGAGCCCCGGCAGCTGCGGCAGGAGCAGCCCGAGCAGGAGCGCGGCCAACAGCAACGCGCCGGCCGGCCGACCGCGCCCGCCCAGGAGCGCACGGGCCCACTGCCGCTCCGCCCAGTGCGGGGGTTCTGCCCCGTGCCGCCGGTCGGGCGGGTCGACGCTCAGGCCGGTCCCCTCAGAGCGCGATCTCCAGGCCGTCGTAGGCGGCCCAGACCTCCACGCGATGATCGGTCCGCGTGATCTCCTCGAGCCGCCGCGTCTCGGCCAGCAGGCGCGCGATGCGCTCGTCGTCGAAGATCGGCTCGTGGTGGTAGAGGCAGAGCCGGCGGGCGCGCGCGAGCTGGCACATCTCCACGCCGACCACGTTGCTCGAGTGCCCCCAGTCCTCCTTGACCGAGACGGCGTCGGCGAGCGAGTACTGGGCGTCGAAGATCACGAGGTCGGCGTCGCGGAAGAACTCCACGAAGGCCTTCACCTCCTCCGGGTGGTCCTGCTTGTGCTCGGAGTCGGTGGAATAGACCACCACCTTCCCGGCCTGTTCGATGCGGTAGCCGTAGGAGTCGCCGCCGTGGCGCTGCCGCTTCGCCCGCACGCGCAGCCCGGCGATGTCGTGGTCGCGCTCGGGCTCGAGGCGGACGAACTCGATGCGCGCACCCATCCGGGAGAAATCGACCGGGAAGGAAGGCGCGGCGTTCTGGCGGCGGAACGCTTCCTCCAGCGTGTCGTGGCAGCCGTAGATCGTCACGTGGTTGCCCGGCAGGTAGGCGGGCATGAAGAACGGGAAGCCCATGATGTGGTCCCAGTGCGGGTGGGACATGAAGACGTGGAAGCGGTGGCCGGAGGGCCCGCGGGTGGCGAGCACCCCGTTGCCGAACGCCCGCGCGCCGCTGCCCAGATCGCACAGCACGTAGTCGGGGCCCGCCGTCTCGAGCTCCACGCAGGAAGAATTGCCACCGAAGGTATGCGCGATCGAGAACTCGAGCTCGTTCTCGACGAAGGCGCGCGCCTTGCCCGCGGTGTCGAGGCCGCGGCCCGCGGCGGCCACCACCGCGGCGACGAGCTTGCGCTGCACCTCCGCCGAGGTCATGGCCACCGGGATCGAGCCGCGCGTGCCCCAGAAGCGGACGAGCACGGAGCGCCTCAGGCCGCCTCGAAGGCGGCCAGCGCGGCGGGCGAGAGCTTGGCCAGCGCCTCCCGCAGCGTGGGGAACACCTCGAGCACCAGGTTGAACCGGCTGATCTCGAAGATCTCGCGCACCACCGGCTGGAGCTCCGCCACCGCGAGCGCCCCGCCCTGCGCCTTCGCCTGCTTGGAGGCGAGCATGAGCACGCGCAGCCCCACGCTGCTGATGTACTCGACGCCGGCCAGGTCGAGCACCACGCGGTCGCCGCCCGCCGTGCACCGGGTCAGGTGGGGCTGCAGCGCGGCCTTGAATCCTTCCGCGGTCGCGTGATCGAGGCGCCCCGCGGGGAACAGCGCGATCGCGTCGGCGTACCGCTTCGAGACAAGCTCCATGTCCACTCCCGGCATCGGATCGGGTGGAATCGGGGTGCCGATTCTATCACCCGGGCGCCTGTGGCACACTGGGACTTCGTGGAAAAAGCCGATCTCCTGAATCAGCTCCGTATCGACCGCGGAGGGGACCGTCCGCGCGGCCGGCGCGGCCGTCTGTACGCGGTCGCCGCCCTCGTGCTCCTGGTCGCGGGCGCGGGGGCCTGGTTCGCCTGGGCCCGCACCCGACCGCCGGTGGTGCAGACCGCGGTGGCGCGCGCGGCCGGCCAGGGCGCGGGCGCCGGCTCGGTGCTCGACGCGAGCGGCTACGTCACCGCCCGCCGCCAGGCCACCGTCTCCGCCAAGATCACCGGCAAGGTGACCGAGGTGCTGATCGAGGAGGGCATGCGCGTGCGCGAGGGCGACGTGCTGGCCCGGCTCGACGACACCGAGGCCCGGGCCCAGCTCGCGCTCGCGCGGGCCCAGCTCGTAGCCGCCCGCTCCCAGCTCGCCGAGGTCCGGGCCCAGCTCGTCCAGGCCGAGCGGGATCACGCGCGCCAGCAGGAGCTCTACGACCGCAAGCTCATCGCGCCGCAGTCGCTCGACGCGGCGCTGGCCCAACGCGACACCCTGCGGGCCCGCCTGGCCGCCACCGAGGAGCAGGTCAAGGTGGCGCAGGAGTCGGCGTCGGTCGCCAGTGTCCAGCTCGACAACACGGTGATCCGCGCCCCGTTCGGCGGCGTGGTCGTCGCCAAATCCGCGCAGCCGGGGGAGATGATCTCGCCGATCTCGGCGGGGGGCGGCTTCACGCGCACCGGCATCGGGACCATCGTGGACATGGACTCGCTGGAGATCCAGGTGGACGTCAACGAGTCGTACATCAACCGCGTCACCCCCGGCCAGCCGGTGGAAGCGACGCTGAACGCGTATCCGGACTGGAAGATCCCGGGCGAGGTGATCGCGATCATCCCGACCGCGGACCGGAGCAAGGCCACCGTGAAGGTCCGCATCGCGATCAAGCAGAAGGACGCGCGCATCGTGCCCGACATGGGCGCGCGGGTGGGCTTCCTCGATCCGAAGCCGGCCGCCGCGGCGGCGCCCGCCGCGCCCAGCGTGCTGGTGCCGTCCCAGGCGGTGCGCACCGACGCCGATGGGCCGGTGATCTTCGTCTACGCCAACGGCCGGGTCGAGCGGCGGAGCGTGACGCTCGGGCCCGACGCCTCGGGCCAGCACCGGGTGCTGACCGGGCTGCGCGACGGCGAGCGGGTCGTCCTCGCCCCCGCGCCCACCCTCGCCGATGGCCAGGCGGTGAAGCCGGCCGAGGACAAGTGAGCCCGATGGCCAGCCTGGTCGAGATCCGTGGCGTCACCAAGGTCTACCGGCGCGGGCGCGAACGGATCGAGGCCCTGCACGGTATCGACCTCGACATCCCGAGCGGCGACTTCGTGGCCCTGATGGGCCCGTCGGGCTCGGGCAAGACCACCCTGCTCAACCTGATCGGCGGGCTCGACACCCCGACCGGCGGGAGCATCACGGTGGGGGACCGGCGCATCGATCAGCTCTCGGGCGGCGAGCTGGCCGCCTGGCGGGCGACGCACGTCGGCTTCGTCTTCCAGTTCTACAACCTCCTGCCCGCGCTCTCGGCGCAGCGGAACGTGGAGCTGCCGCTGCTCCTGACCGATCTCTCCGCGGCCGAGCGCCGCCGGCGCGCCCGCATCGCGCTGACCCTGGTGCGCCTCGAGGACCGCGCCCGCCACAAGCCCCGGGAGCTGTCCGGCGGGCAGGAGCAGCGGGTGGCCATCGCGCGCGCCATCGTGTCCGATCCCACCCTGCTGGTCTGCGACGAGCCCACCGGCGACCTCGACCGCGCCACCGCCGACGAGGTGCTGCGCCTCATCCAGATGCTGAATCGGGACCACGGCAAGACGGTGGTGATGGTCACCCACGATCCGAAGGCGGCGGAGTACGCGCGCCGGCGCGTGCACCTCGACAAGGGCACCATGACCACGGAGGCGATTCCCGCGTGAGATACCTGCCGCTCCTCTGGGCCGGCCTCTTCCGCAAGAAGACCCGGACGGTCCTCACGCTCCTGTCCATCGTGGTCGCCTTCGCGCTCTTCGGCCTGCTGCAGGCGGTGGAGGTTGCCTTCGAGTCGGGCGCCGACACGGCGGACGCCAAGCGCCTGCTCACCACCGCGCGCTACTCGATCATCGAGCCGCTGCCGCTCGGCTACCTGCGGCGGATCGAGCAGGTGCCGGGCGTGGTGGGCGTGGCGTACGCCGACTGGTTCGGGGCCAAGTACCAGAACGAGTCCAACGCCTTCCCGGTCTTCGCGGTGGAGCCGGCGCGCTACCTCGACATGTACCCCGAGTTCACCATCGCCCGCGAGCACCGGGAGGCCTTCGCCCGGACGCGCACCGGGGCGGTGGCGGGCAAGCGGCTCGCCGATCGCTTCGGCTGGAAGGTCGGCCAGAAGCTGCCGATCAGCTCCGAGATCCACCCGAAGACCGACGGCAGCATGAGCTGGGAGTTCGAGCTGGTCGGCATCATCGACGCCGACGATCCGGCCGTGCGCGGCAACACCGACATGGTCCTGATCAACGTGGCCTACTTCGACGAGGCCCGCCAGATCGGCCGCGGCAAGACCGGCTGGTACATCGTGCGGGTGGCCGATTCCAGCCAGGCCCGCGCGATCTCGGCCGCGATCGACGGGCGGTTCATGAACTCGCCCGACGAGACCAAGACCCAACCCGAGAAGGAGTTCGCGCTGGGCTTCGCCAAGCAGATCGGCGACATCGGGGCGCTGGTCACCCGCATCCTGGTCGCGGTGTTCTTCACGATCCTGATCCTGACCGGCAACACCATGGCCCAGTCCATCCGGGAGCGCATCCCCGAGCTGGCCATCTTGAAGACGCTCGGCTTCTCCGACGGCAAGGTCACCGCCCTGGTCCTGGCCGAGGCGGTGCTGCTGCTGGTGCTGGGGGGCAGCCTCGGCATGGGCGCCGCGGTCGCCGCCATGCCTACCCTCAACGGCTCCACCGGCGGCCGCTTCCCCCCGCTCTTCGTGGGCCCCGACACCTGGCTCCTCGCCGCCGCCATCGCGGCCCTCGTCGCGCTCGCCATCGGCCTGCCCCCGGCCCTACGCGCCAACCGCCTCAAGATCGTCGACGCCTTGTCCGGCCACCAGTAGGCCCCGCTTGCTCATGACGCGTGCCGGTACGGCATTGTTCTTATTGGGGGGGAGCGGCGGCGCTCCTCCCCCAAGCCCCCCCACCGCACTATTCCTCCGCGCGACATCCGCTCCGGTTCCGGGGCCTGCGCGCGCTCACGCCGACAGATGCGCACGCTCACGCAAGTAGCGGCGATCACCGTCATGAACCTGCGCAACCTGCCGTCGCGGGTTGGCACCTCGCTGGTGGTGATCGTTGGCATCGCCGGCGTCGTCGGCGTGCTGGTCTCGGTGCTCGCGATGTCGGAGGGGTTTCGCCACACGCTGGCCAGCACCGGGCGTGGTGACCGCGTGATCATGCTGCGGGCCGGCTCCGACGCGGAGCTCTCGAGCGGCGTCGCGCGCGACCAGGCCACTCTCCTGGCCGCCCTGCCCGGGGTGGGGCGCGACGCGGCGGGCCGGCCGCTCGCCAGCGCGGAGCTGGTGGTCATGGTGGATCTGCCCCGCAAGGGCG
This sequence comes from Candidatus Deferrimicrobiaceae bacterium, assembly GCA_035463855.1. Lineage (GTDB taxonomy): Bacteria > Methylomirabilota > Methylomirabilia > Rokubacteriales > CSP1-6 > CAMLFJ01. Next base: position 52,723 of record DATHSW010000003.1, read on the forward strand.
AGCGCCATCCCAACAACGTGCCGTTCCGCGGCGTGCAGCGCGCCGCCTTCGACATTCGAGACGAGGTGCGGCTCGTGGAGGGGCGCCACTTCGAGCCCGGCGTCCGCGAGGTCGTGGTGGGACGCAAGGCCGCGGCCCAGTTCGCCGGGCTCGCGGTCGGCTAGCGCATCGGCTTCCGCGACAGCGACTGGACGGTGGTGGGGATCTTCGAGAGCGGCGGCGACGTGCACGAGTCGGAGATCTGGGCCGACGCCGAGGTGGCCATGTCCGCGTTCCGCCGCACCGGCTACCAGTCGGTGACGGCGCGGCTCGCCGACGGCTCGGACGCGGGCCTCGCCGCCTTCCGGGACTCGGTCGGCCGCGATCGCCGCTTCTCGATCAGCGTGCTGCGCGAGCCCGAGTACTACGCCAAGCAGGCCACCGTGCTGTCCGATCTCATCAACGTGCTCGGCTACACGGTGGCCGCCTTCATGGCGGTGGGCGCCACCTTCGGCGCGCTCAACTGCATGTACTCGGCGATCGCCAGCCGGCAGGTCGAGATCGCCACCCTGCGCGCGATCGGCTTCGGAGGCGCGCCGGTGGTGGTCTCGGTGATGATCGAGGCGCTGCTCCTGTCCCTGCTGGGCGGGGCGGTGGGTGGGGCCCTGGCCTACGTCTACTGCGACGGCGCCACGCTCTCCACGCTCAACTTCAACACCTTCTCGCAAGTGGCCTTCGACTTCCGGGTGACGCCGGGGCTGCTGCTCCGCGGGCTCACCTGGGCGCTCGTCATCGGACTCGCCGGCGGGCTGCTCCCCGCCGTGCGCGCGGCCCGCATCCCGGTCACCGAGGCGCTGCGGACGTTATAGTCGGAGGGGGCCCCCTCCGAGCCTCCCCCTCGAACGGAGCTTACTCGGACGCGCTCCTCACATGCCGGGTGGTTGACTCCCCGCCGGCCGCCGGGCTAGCCTCGGGCGGTCAGGCAAGCCAGACCCCAGGAGGCCTCCCCGTGCACGATCTCGTCATCGACAACGCCCGCCTCATCGATGGTCTCGGCACACCCGCGCGCGACGGCAGCCTCGCGGTCACGGACGGCCGCATCGCCGCGCTCAGCGGTGACCGCCGCGGCGGCGATCTCGGGCCCGCGCGCGAGCGGGTGGACGCGGGCGGCCTCGTCTTGGCGCCCGGCATCGTGGACCTCCACACCCACTACGACGCCCAGCTCACCTGGGATGCCTTCGCCACGCCCTCGACCGCGCTCGGGGTGACCACGGTGGTGATCGGTAACTGCGGCTTCACGATCGCGCCGTGCCACCCCGCGCACCGCGACCTCATCATCCGCAACCTGACCCACGTGGAGGGCATGTCGCTCGAGGCCCTGCGCGCGGGCATCAACTGGGACTTCGAGACCTATCCCCAGTACCTGGACTCTCTCGAGCGGCGCGGGCTCGTGCCCAACGTCGCCTCGTTCGTGGGCCACTCCTCGGTGCGTACCTACGTGCTCGGCGAGGACGCGAGCAAGCGGAAGGCCACCGACGCCGAGATCGCCGAGATGCGGCGGATCGTGGTGGAGGCGCTGCGGACCGGGGCGATCGGCTTCGCCACCTCCACGCTCGAGCAGCACAACGGCGAGCACGGGATCCCGATGCCGTCGCGGCTGGCCGACGAGCGCGAGATGGCCGCGCTCACCGGGGCCCTCGGCGAGGTGGGCCGCGGCGTCTTCATGCTCACCAAGGGCATGACCTCCACGGTGCCGTGGCTCGAGGGCATCGCGGCCGCGACCCGCCGCCCGGTGATGATCGCGGCCATGTTCGTGGACCCGGGCGATCCCACCCGCGTCTTCCGCGAGCTCGGCGAGATCGAGGCCGCGCGCGGCCGGGGCCGCGAGCTGTGGGCGCAGGTGGGGTGCTTCCCGCTCGGCATGGAGTTCACCCTGCGTCATCCCTACCCGCTCGAGGCCTTCATCGCGTGGCGGCCCGCCATCGAGGCCACCGACGAGGCGCGCTACCGTGCGGTGCTCGCCGACCCGTCGTTCCGGGCCGCGCTGAAGAAGGAGATCGGCCAGCCGGGCGTGCCGAACCGGTTCAGCGACAAGAACTGGGACCACCTGACCATCGCGGAGGTGACGCGCCCCGAGCACCGGGCCCTCGAGGGCCAGACCATCGGGGCGCTGGCCCGGGCGCGCGGCGAGCATCCCTGGGACACCTTTCTCGACCTGGGCCTCGACGGCGAGCTCGACGCGATGTTCGACTGCCGCCTTTTCAACATCGACGAGAGCGAGGTCAGGCGGCTGCTGCGCCACCCCCACGCCGCGGTGGCCCTGTCGGACGCGGGCGCGCATCTGTCGTTCCTGTGCGACGCGGGTTTCGGCCTGCATCTCTTCGGGCACTGGGCGCGCGAACGGGGCGATCTCACCCTCGAGCAGGCGGTGCGTGCGGTGACCAGCGCGGTGGCCGACGCCTACCGCATCCCGGGTCGCGGGCGGCTCCAGGCCGGCGCGTGGGCGGACCTCCTGCTGTTCGATCCGGCGACGGTGGGCCGCGGCGGCAAGCGCCGGGTCAACGACCTGCCCACCGGGGCGAGCCGGCTCGACACCCCGGCGGTGGGCCTGCACGGGGTGTGGGTCAACGGGGCACGGACGGTGGACGAGCGCGGCCCGGTCGAGGACTGCGGCCGGCCGGGCCGGCTGCTCCGCGAGTTCTCCGCCTGAGCGGGCCAAGAAGTGTCAGCCGACTGACACAGCCCGCTACCCGTCGACCCCCAAGTCTCACATCTTCACGTTGTCCTTCAGATAGTTAAGCCGCTTCCCTACTGGCAATCCATTTGCACACTCCCCGGCTGGTCCGGGCGCGCCCGGATCAACCAAGAGGAGGCAGACAATGGGGGTCACCGTCTCGAAGCGTCTGGAGCGGCTGGTCCGCTTCGTCCCGGGAGTCGCGGGCTATCAGGACCGCGAGAATGCCCGAGCCACCGACAAGGAGGTCCGGATGCGGCTCGTCGGCGAGCTGCGGCGCCTCATCCAGGCCCTCGAGGAAGACAAGGCGCGCATCGCGGCGTCCGGCGATCTCTCCTCGCTGCCGCGTCTCGACCGCCTCGCAGGGCGCCTCGAGCGTCTGAGTCGTACCGTGGAGTTCGCGGGCCGGGGCTACGCGGGCCTCTTCGATCTCCACACGGTGGACGCCGACACGCTGGGCCAGCTCTACGCGTTCGACCTCGGGCTCTTCGACGCGCTGAGCGCGGTGCGGGCCAAGGCGGAGGCGGTGCGCGCCGCGCTTTCCGACGCGGAGGCGCTCAAGACCGCGGCCGAGCACATGCGGGAAGCGCTCGACGACTTCGGCGAGCTCTTCGATCAGCGCCGGCGCATCGTGGCCGCGGACTAGGACGGAGGCCGCCATGTCACCGATCATGATGGAAGTCATCGAGTGGTTCGACCAGAGCGGCACCGGCATCGTCCAGCGCTACCCCGACGCGGGCTCCGGCGACATCAAGATGGGCGCCCAGCTCATCGTGCGCGAGAACCAGGCCGCGGTATTCTTCCGTGACGGCCAGGGGCTCGACGTCTTCGGGCCCGGACGCCACACGCTCTCGACGCAGAACCTGCCGATCCTCACCCGGCTGCTCTCGCTGCCGTGGGGCTTCAAGAGCCCGTTCCGCGCCGAGGTGTATTTCGTCAACCTGAAGGTCTTCACCAACATGCGCTGGGGCACCCGGAGCCCGGTGGCCTTCAAGGACAGCCAGCTCGGCCTGATCCGCCTGCGCGCGTTCGGCAGCTTCACGATGCGGGTCAGAGAGCCACTCCTGCTCGTCAACAGCCTGGTGGGCACCCAGGGCTCCTACACCACGGAGCAGATCGAAGACTATCTTCGGGAAGTCATCGTGGCCCGGCTGAACGACTTCCTGGGCGAGACCGTGCAGAGCCTGGTCGAGCTGCCCCGCCAGTACGACGAGATGGCGGTGGCGCTCAAGACCCGCCTCGCCGAGGAGTTCCGCAAGTACGGCGCCGAGCTGGTGGACTTCTACATCAACCGCATCACCCCGCCCGAGGACGTGGAGCGGATGATCGACGAGCGCTCGAGCATGGGCGCGGTCGGTGATCTCGACCGCTTCCTCAAGTTCAAGGCGGCCAAGGCCATGGGCGACGCCGCGCAGGGCCAGGGCGGCGGGCCGGACGGCGGGGCCGCCGCCGGCGTGGGCGTGGGCGTCGGCGCCGGGCTCGGCATCATGATGCCGGGCATGCTCGCGCGGAGCCTCGGCACCGAGCTCGCGGGCGCCCCGGCGGCGACGGTGACCTGCGCGGGCTGCCAGGCGGCGGTGGCGGCGGACAGCCGGTTCTGCCCGCGCTGCGGCCGCCAGCTCGCCACGGTTGCGCGCTGCACACGCTGCCAGGCCGAGCTGCCGGCCGGCGCCCGCTTCTGCTCGGCCTGCGGTCAGGCGGTGACCGGCGCCTAGCGCCGGTCCGCCGCCCCGCGGATTCTTCGACGGCACCTCCGTGAGCCAGGTCGTCGTCTCGACCGAGTGCCCCTCCTGCGGCGGGCCCCTCGATTTCTCCGAAGGGGCCAACGCCATCCGCTGTCCGAGCTGTGGCTCGGATCTGCTCGTCACCGGCCGCAAGCAGGTGCTGAGCTACTGGGTGAAGCCGAAGGTCACGGTGGAGGTGGCGGGCGCGGCCGCACGCACCGGCCGGCTGGAGGCGCGGGTGGCGCGGGCACGGCTCTTCTTCGTGCCCTTCTACCGGCTGACCGGCCACGACTTCCAGTGGCAGGACGTGCCGCCCAAGCCCGAGCCGGAGAGCCCGACGTTCCCCGGCCTGGGCGACAGCGTCGGCGGGCGCGAGGCCGACCGCCCCGAGCTCGACATCCCGCTGGGCTCGATGCTCGGCTGGGGGGCCGACCTCCTGCTCGGCCGGAAGGCCGGCGACGTCGTGCGCGATCTCCTGGGTGCGCCCCGCAAGGCGGAGCGGCCGCTCGAGCTGGCGGTGCTCACCGCGCCGCGTCCGGGTCCCGCCCCCAGCACCGCCGATGAGCAGGTGCAGTTCCTCGACCGCTACGTGGAGAAGACCTTCCCGGCCGCCGACCTGCCCGCGCTCGGCGTGCCCTCGCTCGGCGTGCGGGCCCAGGCCCTACGGGTCTCGCTCTTCGAGCGCTCCGCGCTGGCCGCCCTCGGCACGATCGTCGCGGTGCAGGTCCCGCCGGACCGGGCGATGACACACGGGCTCGCCGCGCGTGGGTTCCAGCACGTGGTCTACCGCCAGGTGCTCGGGCGCATCCTGAGCGTGATCTATTTCCCGTTCTGGGTGGTCGAGCTCACGCGCGACGCCGAGCGCTGGCTGACCGTGGTGGACGCGGTGGCCGAGGCCGTCGTGAACCCGCGCGCGCCACTCGATCTCTACGCGGCCCTCGAACGCGACGCCACCGACGAGCCGCGCACGGTGGGGCTCCGGCCCCTCGTCTGCCCCAACTGCGGTTGGACCCTGCCCATCGCGCCCGACGACGTGATCTTCTTCTGCGGCTCCTGTCGCCGCGCCTGGCAGATCCACGGTCCCGAGCTCGCCGACATGCCCCACGAGATCGCCGACATCCGGCCCGAGGCGCCGGACCCCGGCCCGTCGCGCGATCTGACCTACCTGCCGTTCTGGCAGCTCGAGGTCGCGGGCGAGAGCCCGCGCGCGTGGGCGCCCGCCTTCCGCTACCGGCGGCTCAAGGCGCTGTACGACCTGGCCGCGCGGCTGACCGCCAAGCCCCCCGGGTACCGGCCGTGGACGGGCGAGCGCCCCGCGCTGCACGGCTGCTTCTACGATGCGGAGGACGCCGCGCTGCTGGCGCGCTTCGCGGCGGCCGGCCGGCAACGGACCGCTCAAGCGGTCAAGGCGGCCGCGGAGGCGGAGCCCGTGTTCACCGGTGCCCGCCTCACCTGGCTCCCGTTCCGGCGCGAGTCGCAATCGCTCCTCGATCCCTCCACCGGTCTCGCGCTCCAGGAGACGCTGCTTGGCTAGGCGGCTCGCGCGGACTCGCGGGCTCTGGCGCTCCGCGTCCCTCGCGCGCGTCGTGCTGATCGTCCTGCTCGCGACGGGGGTCTCGGTCGTGAGCTACCAGGCGCTCCGCTTCGCCGGCTCGTGCGCCACGCTCGACGGCGCCCGCGCGGCGATCGAGGCCCACGTCAAGGGCAAGCAGGTGCGGCGGGTGGCCCGCGTGCTGAAGGCCGCCGATCGCGAGCTGCTGGCGGCCCGGACCACGGTGCGCGTGACCGCGCTCACGTGCGGGCCGAGCCTGCTGAGCGGCATGACGTGCCGCGCGCGCTACGTGGTCAACGGCCAGAGCGTGGGACTGGAGGGCGCCGACCACTACTTCCGGATCGGCTACTCCCTGCTGGCGGGCTGGCAGGCGCCGAGCGTGACGGAGACGTCCGGGCTGCGCTACTCGCTGGCGCCCTGCCGCTGCTCGTGGAGCGCCGGCGGCCGGGAGCCGTGATCGCCGGCCGGCCGTACCCGCCGGTGACCGTGCCCATCGCCTCGGCCCGCGGCCCGCACCCCGAGCTTGCGCGCCCACTCGCCGCTCCCGTTCCGTGACCCCCCATTCCGTGATCCAATAATCGGGAACACTTCCCGGACGAGCCCCTCGTACTCCTCCACGGTGCGCCGGAAGATGTCGAGCCCGGGGACCAGGTGGAGATCGAGGGTGCTGGGCGGCGCGGCCGGAGGCAGGACCGAGACGTGGACGGCCTGGAAGCAGGAGCGGCCGGGCTCGGGCCGATCGGTGACCAGGATCTCGTAGAGCTCCGGCCACTGCAGCGTGACCTCCGGCGAGCGCGCGGCCGTTTCGCGGCGGACGCAGTCCTCGGGGCTGACGCAATACTTCACCTCGATGGCGAGCAGGCGGTAGGAGCGATGGCCCAGGCTCGGATCGTCCAGCGCCTTCCAGACCACGAACTCGGGCACGCCGTGGCCCGTGCGCATGAGCGCGGAGACCTGCGTCTCGCGGGCGACCCGGGCGACCATGTACTGCGCGCGCTTGAAGATGCCCTCGACCAGCGCCTCCGACATCCGGCCCTTCAACCGATAGATGTCGTCCATGGCTCAGCGCTGCGCGTCGGAGATCTTGGTCGCCAGCGCACGCAACCGCTCCAGCGTCTCGGGGCGCAGCATGGCGGCGAAGCCGGCCGGATCCGTCTTGGCGCGGTCGAGCGCCTCGCTGAGCCGCCCGGGGTCGCCGCCCGAGCTCCGCGCCAGGTCCGCGAAGACCTCGGCCGCGAGCCCGTAGACCTCCTCGGCGAGCTGCGAGGAGCCCGCCAGGCCCTGGACCTGTTTGTCTATCGCGGCGGCGGTGGGGTCGGTGGCGAGGATCTGGCCTCGGGCCGCCGGGTCCGCCAGCATGCGGAGGGTCGTGGCGAGGGCTGCCGCGGCCGCGGGGTCGAGGGTCTGCGCGGGAAGCGGCGGCGCGGGAAGCACGAGCAGGGACAGGGCGAAGAACAGGGCGATCGCGACTCGTTTGATCATGGGCTCGGGGACCAGCAAGAGTCGGACCATGCGCGGCCCTTCAAACCCATCGAGAAAATCCGGAGTTGGCCAAGGGGCCCGGTGCCGCACTGACGGCCCGTGTCAGGCGGGCGCCCACCGATGGACACGGCTTGACCGCCCGGCCCCGCCGGAGAATAATCGCCGGGCACTTCCATTCCCAGCGCGCGAGGAGAGCCCGATGGCCACAGCCGCTCATCGAGAAGAGATCTGGGTGCCGGGCATGCCGGAGCCCATCAGCCACTTCGTCCACGTGGTCCGCGCCGGACGGCTCGTCTTCGTCTCGGGCTGCGTGGCGAGCGACGACCACGGCCGCACGGTGGGGGGCAGCGACATCGTCGCCCAGACCCGCCAGGTCCACGAGAACATCAAGCGGTGCCTGGCCGCGGCGGGGGCCACCTTCGCCGACGTCTGCAAGGTGACGGTGTACCTCAAGAACATCGCGCACCGGGAAGCGGTCAACACGGTGCGCAAGGAGTATTTCGGCGCGAGCCGGCCCGCGAGCACGCTGATCGAGATCTCGCAATTCGTCCGACCGGACCTGCTCATCGAGATCGAGTCGGTGGCGGTCCTGCCCGAGAAGAGGGGCGGGGCGCCGCGGGGCAAGGCCCGCGCGAGCGCGCCGGCCCGGAAGGTGCGCCGGCGGCGGCGCTGAGTCCCGCCGGCGCGGCTCAGCCGGTGCCATCGCGGGCCTGCTCGCGCAGCGCGCGCTTGAGGATCTTGCCGGAGGCGGTCTTGGGCAGGGCGGGCACGAAGCGCACCGTGCGCGGCGCCTTGTAGACCGCCATCTGGGCCCGACACCACGCGACGAGGTCGCGCTCGGTGGCGGTAGCCTCCGGCCGCCGCACCACGAAGGCGAGCACGTCCTCGCCGCGGTATGCGTCGGGCACGCCCACCACGCCGACCTCCGCCACCGCGGGGTGCCGGTACATGATGGCCTCCACCTCCGCCGGGAAGACGCTGTAGCCGGAGGCCTTGATCATGTCCTTCTTGCGCTCCTCGATCGTGAAGTAGCCCTCCTCGTCCACCCGGCCGATGTCTCCGGTGCGGAGCCAGCCGTCCGGGATGGCCTCCGCGGTGGCCTCCGGGCGCCGCCAGTACCCCTTGGTGACCATGGGCCCCCGGATCGTGATCTCCCCGGACTCGCCCGGCGGCAGCTCGGTCATGCCGTCCTCCAGGCTGACGACGCGCACGCCGGTGAATGGCAGCGGCACCCCGACCGTGCCGTAGCGGGGCCGGTGCGGCGGGTTGGAATGGCTGGGCGCGGTGGTCTCGGTGAGCCCGTAGCCCTCCACGAGGGGGTGCCCGGTGATGGCCTCCCACCGGCGCGCGATCTCGGCCGGCACCGGGGCGCCCCCCGACGTGCACAGGCGGAGCGAGGTGAGGTCGGACGCGGGCGTCCTCGGATGGTTCACGATCGCGACGTTGACGGTGGCGATCAGGGTGGTGATCGTGCAGCGGTGCCGCTCGATCGCCTGGAGCGCGGTCTCCACGTCGAAGCGGTGCAGCGCGACCAGGGTCGCCCCGGTGTAGGCCATCATGTTGAGCTGCACTTCCATCCCGGTGATGTGGAACCACGGCACCACCCCGAGCAGCACGTCAGCGGGGGTGAAGCCGAAGAAGGCGCGCATCAGCTCGCAGTTCGCGGTGACGTTGCCGTGGGTCAGCTCCGCGCCCTTGGGCGCCCCGGTCGTGCCGGAGGTGTACTGGATCAGCGCGGTGTCGTGGAGCGCGCGCGGCTCGGGCGATTGCCGCCGGCCCGGCGCGGCCACGATCGCGCGAAACGCCTCCGCGGCGCCCGCGCGTCCATCCGCGGCCGCGTCCGTCTCCTCGCGCAGGGACGGCGGCAGCGGCAGGGTCGGCCGCTCGGGCAGATAGTCGCGATACGACACCCACGTCACCATCTCGAGCGGGGTCCGCCCGCGAATGGACTCCACGATCTCGCGGCCCGGGCCGGCGGCGACCAGGACGCGAGCCCCCGAGTCCTCCAGCTCGTGCTCGAGCTCGATCGCCTTGTGCATCGGATTGAGGGGGACCGTGATGGCGCCGGCCTTGAGCGCGCCGAAGTGGGCGATGGCGAACTGGGGACAGTTCTCGAGATACAGGGCGACGCGGTCGCCCGGCCCGATCCCGCGGCCGCGCAGCCAGCCCGCGAAGCGATCGCTCGCCTCGTCGAGCTCGGCGAAGGAGATCTCGCGCCCATAGAAGATGATGGCGGGCCGGCGCGGGGCGCGGGCCGCGTTGGCCTTGAGGTGGACGGTGAGCGGCTCGCCCGGGAGGCGGATGCGCGCCTCGTCGAGGCCGGGCGGCCAGTGCGCCTGCCAGATCCGGTCCATGATTCGCGAGGAGGTCCCGTGCGAATACTACACCGGCGGGGCCGGATCGGGAGCCGGGCGCGTTGACACCCGCAGGACCGCCCGGTAGCATCCAGCCCCTACCATGCTGCGCCGGGGCCTCGCCGCAGTGCTTCTGCTGCTCGCCGCCGCGTCGGCGCGCGCGCAGGACGAGGCCGAGCGGCTCGAGCCGGTGGTGGTCACCGCTACCCGCACCGAACAGCGCCTCGGCGAGACGCCCGCCAGCGTCACCGTGCTCACGCGCGAGGACATCAGCCGGACCGCGGCGCAGAGCCTCGACGACCTGCTGCGGCAGGTGCCCGGCTTCAGCCTCTTCCGCCGCTCCTCCAGCCTCGTCTCGCACCCGACCACCCAGGGGGTGTCGTTGCGGGGCATCGGCCCCAGTGGGGCCAGCCGCGCCCTCGTTCTCCTGGACGGCATCCCCATCAACGACCCGTTCGGCGGCTGGGTGTACTGGGATCGCGTGCCGCTGCAGAGCGTGGAGCAGGTGGAGGTGGTGCGCGGCGGCGGCGCGAGCGTGTGGGGCAACTACGCGCTCGGCGGCGTGATCAACATCATCACGCGGCGCCCCACCGAGCGCGCGGCCGCCTTCGAGGGCAGCTACGGCACCAGCGACACGCGCCACGTGGACCTGCTGCTGACCGAGGCGCTCGGCCCCGTCCGCCTGAGCCTCGAGGGCAGCCACTTCTCCACCGACGGCTACGAGGTGGTGAGCGCCTCGCGGCGGGGCACCATCGACGTGAACGCGGGCTCCGAGCATCTCACCTTCAACGGGCGGGCGGAGCTGGTGCTCTCGCCCGACCTCACCGTCTTCATGCGCGGCACCTACTACGAGGAGGACCGGGAGAACGGCACGCCGCTGCAGATCAACACCACCTACTCGGGCTCGTTCGCGACCGGCGTGCGCGCGCGCACCGGCGACGGGAGCGAGTGGACCGGCACCGTCTTCACCGATTTCCAGGCCTTCCGCAGCACCTTCTCCACCCAGGCCGCCGACCGGAACTCGGAGACCCTGGCCCTCGACCAGCGGGTGCCCTCCACCGCGGTGGGCGCCGCCTTCTCGTGGAGCCGCGCCTTCGGCGCGCACCGCCTCCTCGCCGGCACCGACTTGCGCTGGATCGACGGGGAGACGGACGAGCGCGTCTACGTGGCGGGGGCCTTCGCGCGCACCCGGGTCGCGGGCGGCGAGCAGCAGATCTACGGCCTCTTCGTCCAGGACGTCTACCGGCCCATCCCCATGCTCGAGCTGGTCGCGGGCATCCGCGGGGACTACTGGCGCGCCTACAACGGCTTCCGGCGCGACACGCCGCCTCCCGCCGGGGTCCCGGCGCGCCAGACGTACTCGGACATCGACCGGCTCGGGGTGAGCCCGCGCGTCGCCGCGGTGGTGCACGCCACTCCCACCACCGACGTGCGCGCATCGGCCTATCAGGGCTTCCGGGTCCCGACCATCAACGAGCTGTACCGCGTCTTTCGCGTGCGCAACGACGTCACCGCGGCCAACGAGCATCTCAAGCCCGAGCGGCTGACCGGGGGCGAGATCGGCGTCGAACAGCGCTGGGGGCCGTTCAGCGGGCGCGCCACCGTCTTCTGGAACGAGGTGGAGGACCTGATCGCCAACGTCACGCTCACCACGCGGCTGCCCGATTGCCCGGTGGGCACCACCTGCCGGCAGCGACAGAACCTGGATCGCGCGCGCATCCGCGGGGTGGAGACGGAGCTCGAGCTGCGTCCGGCCCGGGACTGGCGGATCACCGGCGGCTACATCTTCACCGACACGCGGGTGCTGGACGCCCCCCAGCAGCCGACCCTCGAGGGCAAGCGCCTGGCCCAGGTGCCGCGCCACGGCGCCTCGGTCACCGTGCGCTACGACAACCCCGCGCTCTTCACCGCGGCGGCCACCGTGCGCTTCGTGGGCCGCCAGTTCGAGGACGACCTCAACACGCTGCCGCTCGGCAGCTACGCGCTCGTGGATCTCTTCCTCTCGCGCCGCCTCGCCCGCTGGGCCGAGATCTTCGCGGGCATCGAGAACCTGCTCGACACCACCTACCGCACCGGGCGCACCAGCGAGGGCGTGGTCTCCATCGGCGCGCCGTTCCAGGTCCACGGCGGCGTGCGTCTTTCGTTCTGATGGGCCCGATCCGCGTCCGGGTGGGGCCGCTCGCGTTCACCGCGCGCTGGGAGGAGGCCGCGGCGCCCCGCACGTGCGCCGCCTTCCGCCGGCTCCTGCCCTACCGGGCGCGGATCATCCAGGCGCGCTGGAGCGGCGAGGCGGGCTGGATCCCGCTCGGCGCCTTCGACCTGGGCGTGGGCCCGGAGAACGCCACGAGCGAGCCCGCGCCCGGCGCGCTCCTCTTCTACCCGGCCGGGATCAGCGAGACCGAGATCCTCTTTCCCTACGGCCCGACGCGCTTCGCGAGCGTGCACGGCCCGCTGGCCGGCAATCACTTCCTCACGATCGAAGAGGGCCGCGCACAGCTGCCCGAGGTGGGGCGGCTCCTCTGCTGGGCGGGCGCCCAGGACATCATCTTCGAGGCGTAGCCACCGCGCCGGGCGCTTCCGGGGTCGGCCGCCAGCTCTTCACCAGCGCCTCGCCCCGCGCCAGCTGCTCGGGCGTGAGAAGGGCCTTGACCGAGTCGCGCGCCTGGCGGGCGGTCTCCGCCTCCTTGCCGAGCAGGCCCTGGGCGGCCACCGTGAACCACCGGTAGGCCTGCACCGGGTCGCGCTCGACGCCCTGGCCGTTGGCGTAGCGCACGCCCAGATTGAACTGCGCGAAGGCCACACCCTGCTCGGCCGCCCGCCGGTACCACCTCACCGCCTCCGCGTAGTCCTTGGTGACGCCGTCGCCGTTGGCGTAGCGAAGGCCGAGCTGGTACTGCGCGGGCGCCAGCCCCTGCTCGGCGGCCTGCCGGTACCGGCGCGTCGCCTCCGCCGCGTCCGGGGGCACGCCCTCGCCGGTGGCGTAGCGCAGCGCGAGCTGGTACTGCGCGGCGGCGCCGCCGCGGTCGGCCGCGGCCCTCAGCAGCAGCGCGTCGCGGGAGCCCGCCGGGCCTCCCAGCCGCCCTTCCGCGCGCATCTCGTCGAGCGCGGCCTGGGCCGCGCGATTGCCCTGCGCCGCCGCACGGCCGTACCAGTCGGCGGCCTGCGCGTCGTCGCGATCCACTCCGCGGCCGTAAGCGTAGAGGAACCCCAGGCGGAACTGCGCGTGCACGTCGCCCTGGAGCGCGGCGCGGCGATACCAGGCGACGGCCTCGGCGGGATCCGCGGGCACGCCCTGCCCGCGCTCGTGCATGAACCCCAGGAGGAACTGCGCGGCGGCGTCGCCGCCCTCGGCGAGAGACCGCCACTCGTGGTACGCGGACGGGTAGTCGCCGCGCTCGTGGGCGCGGCGACCCTCCTCGAAGCCGGCCCCGACCGGAGACGGGGCCAGCAGCGACGCGAGGAGCGCCAGGCCGAGGAACGCGGACCGGCCTACTTCCAGCGCACGTGTACCTTGACCTTCGGGTACTCCGGCTCGCGGCCTTCCACGTCGACGATGCGGAGGCCGTCGCTGCTCTCGAGCAGGAGGTTGTTGTTCGAGAAGCCCGCCAGCTTCCCCCACGCCCGCGGGATGCCGACCTCGTACTTGGCGGTCTGGGCCTCCACCACCGAGGGCCGGAGCTGACCCTGCCAGAGATGGGCCGCGATGGCCACGAGGGCCAGGGCGATCACGGTGAGCACACCCTTGACGTACCGATCGGTGAGCATGCGGATCCTCCTTCGCCCCGGAGGGCGGCGCTAGGGCAGCCCGGGCACGAACGCGTCCCGGCCCCGCACGTAGGTCGCCTGGCGCTGGGCCGCGTTGCGGTTCACCAGCGGGCGCATGTACATGGGATGGGTCGCGCAGCGCACCTCGTGCTCGATCTCGGAGAGACGCCCACCGCTCTCCGGGTCCGCGATGACCTGGAAGCGGTACTGATACGGATTGCTCTCCTCGGACAGGAGCCCGTGCTCCACGAGCCAGGCGTGGGGGCCCGAGAAGTCGGAGATGTAGACCGCGACGTGGTGGCCGTCGTAGGGAGCGATCGGCGCGTCCGTCTCGCGGAACACCATCTCCTGGTGGTTGCCCACGCTGATGCGAGCGGCCGCGCCCGCGTCGTCCTGGCTGAGGGTGGCGGTGGCGAGCAGGGCCTTCCGGTAGAAGGCGGTGATGCCGGCGGCGGTGCCGCGCGCCACCGGCACTTCCACGCGCGCGATGCCGAGCGTCACGTCGCCGAACTCGGGGGCGGGGCCCACGCAGCGGAACCGGTTGCCCCATGGGCACGTCACCGCCACGTGCTTGTCGCGCATCTCGAAGGCGAACCGGGTGCCCGCGAGCGGCTCGCGCACCGCGGCGAGGCGCCGGGTGAGCGCGTCGAGGTCCGGCACCACCAGCTCCACATGGCCCTGCAGCACGTTCGGCTTGCCGGTGGGCAGGTGGAACTGGGTCTGCCCCGCGTTGACCCACATGTTGTCCACGCTCACCATCAGGTAGGGATCGCGCGTCAGCCCGAGCCCCGCGATGTAGAACAGCGTGGCCGCCTGCTGGTCCGGCACCCGCACGTTCACGTGCTCCAGCAGCAAGATGTTCCCGAGATCCTGCTCCCGCCGATCGAACGTCATCGCCGCCATGGCCCCGGCCCTCCCCGGCCTGGGGGCAAGCATACTATTTCAGCGGGCGACTCGCACTCCTGCATTCGGCCCCGCGGCGGCCTCGTCCCGGGCCAGCCACTGCCCGACGCGGATGAGGGCGCCGCCGACCGCGGTCCCCAGGCCGCGGCGGCGGTCCGCGCGCGCCGACTCGATCAGCGCCGCCCGCGCACAGCCGGCGCGCAGCTCGGCGAGCCGCGCCGCCGCGATCACCTCGACCGCGTAAACGTTGCCATCCATGGTCGCGCTCCTTTTCCTAGGCGGCCCGGCGGAGCCGGCCGCCGGGACGAGAGGATCCGATCATCTGGGCCCGGTCCCACGGCCGCTGCTCCGGCGGGATCAGCACGAGCCGGAGCCGCGGCGGATCCTGGCGGTCGAGCCGGCGGAAGAGATCGTGCGTGATCCGGGTGATGGCGCCCACCGTGCCCTCCCGGTGGAGCGGCACCCGCATCGACACGATCCAGCCCCGCGTCCAGCTCCGCTGCACTTCCGGCGCCGCCACCGCGCCCAACTCCCGGTGGATGGCGTCGGTCAGCGCGATCTGCCGGGTGATCCGCGCCTCACGCCTCCGGCCGATCATCCCCGCCAGCCACAGCAGGCCGCCCACCGCCACGAACGGCAGCGCCGCCGCTACGATTGCGATTGCCCCCTGGATGCTCATCGCGTCCCCCGTGCCGGAACCTGTTTCACGCTTTGCCGCTCCACCCGGGCCGGTCGGGCGCGTCCGGTCCGCGCGTCCCGCCATTCCCCGAGCCGTCCGATCGCGTGCGCGAGGAGCAACATCACCCCGGACAGCGCGAGCAACCCCGCCAGGAACAGGACCTTGATCAGGACCATCTCGTCCATCGCCGTTCACCTCCGTCTTCTTCTGCGATGTGAGACACCGGTGGCCACACGGTGTGAAAGGCGGGACGCCGGCCGCGGCGCGGCGGCGGTCAGGCGGGCAGCGGATGCAGATCGGGCCGGCAGGTGGTGCAGGGCTCGAAACCGGCGGCCTCCGCGCGCTCGCGCGTGCCGAACAGCGTGAGCCGGGACAAGGGCTCGGAGAGCAGCGAGCCGCACGTCGGCACGCAGTACTCTCGATCGCCGGTGACCATCGCGTACATCGCCTCGCGGTCGATCGTGAAGTCGTTCCGGGCCGCGACGGTCTTCACGCCCTCGACCGCGAGCAGGCGCTGCTTGAGGTCCACGTGGCGCCCCGCGTAGCCGGTGAGCGCCCCCGAGCTGCCGATGACCCGGTGGCAGGGAATGACGATCGGCAGCGGGTTCCAGCGCAGGGCCTGCGCCACCGGCCGCACCGCCGACGGCGCCCCGATGCGCGCGGCGATCCCGGCGTACGAGGTGATCGCGCCGTAGGGCAGCGCGGCGGTCGCCTCGAGCACGCGCCGCTGGAAGTCGCTCCGCATCCGGCGCAAGTCGAGCGGCCAGTCGAGCCGCGCGCGGCGACCTTCGAGATACTCCACCAGCTCCGCGCGCAGCGCCTCGGTCGCCGCGCGGTCCTCGACCGCGTCGTCGCCCAGGAGACGGCGCACGTGCGCGGGCAGCGAGCCGTCCGCGGGCAGGTACTGCACGAGGGCCACGCCCTGCTCGGAGCGGGCGATGAGGATCCGGCCGAGCGGCGACGGAAAGATTCCGAAGCCCACCATGCGCGAGCGGAGGTCCGCGAGCCGGGAGGCGAGCTGCGCGCGCGCGAGGGTCGCGTCGTCTTCGCCGAGCGGCGCGCGCCGCAGCGTGTCCAGCATGCCCTCGAGGGCGCGGTAGTGCCCGAGCTCCTCCCGGCAGAGCCGGCAGGCGGCCACGTGGGCTTCCACGCGCTCGACCGCGGTGGGCCCCGCCTCGCCCACGGCAACGCTCAGAAGATCCGGCTCGATGGCGCGGCACAGAGGATGCTGAGGGCTCATGACCGAGACTCCGTTCCCAGGGAGAATTGACCGGCGAGGTCCCGCCGAATCTTCCGAAGCGCTTGGAAGACGTGGGCGCGGGCGCTCTCCTCCGAGCACGACAGGCTCGCCCCGATCTCCGTGTAATCCAGCTCGTGCATCTTTCTCATGATGAAGGCCAACCGCTGCTTCGGGGGCAGGCTCGTGATCACCCGCTCCATCCGGGCCCGCGTCTCGGCGGCCAGCACCTGGCCGTCCGCCCGGTCCGGGGCGTCCACCGCCATCTCCAGCGCCGCCGCCGTGTATGCCCGCCGCCGCCGTCCCTGCGCCCGGAAGTGGTTGCGGCCGAGGTTCGTCGCGATCGTGAAGAGCCACGCGCGGACGTTGGCGCCCGGCGGCAGGGTGGGATACGCCCGGAACGCGCGCAGAAAGGTCTCCTGCGAGAGATCATCGGCGTCGCCCCCGCGCGCGGTGATCCGAAGCAGATACCGCCGGATCTCCGCGTGGTGGGCCGCCACCACCGCCTCGAACGCGTCCTCCGCCATCACTTTGACCATGAGACCCCGGTGCCGGGCGGGTGTGAAAGGCCTCCCGCCCGGCGCGTGTTAACCCCCTGTCCCGACTCGACTCTTGAACGCGGCCGCCTGCTGTTCCCGGACGAACCGGACGGCGGTCACCGTGCTCACGGCCAGGCTCATGCCCACCGAGACCAGCAGGGTGGCCACCAGGGTCAGGAGCACCGCCCGCTGGCTCTCGAGGATCTGGCGGACCGAGGCCGCGAAGACCAGGTTGACCCTGAGCGTGGGCATCACCGCCTGGGTGAGGAGCCACTCGTCCTGGCCCAAGGTCACGAGGCCGTCGGGCCGCCGGCGGCCCAGCTCCTCCACGAAGGGATGGCTCTTCCAGTCCTCCTGGGTGACCTGACGGGTCTGCCGGTCCAGGTAGATCGCCTGCCGGTCGGCGTCGATCATCACCAGCCAGCCCCCGGGGCCCGCCTGCTCGATCGCCTCGATGGACGCCTGCAGCCGGATGCTGCCCAGCAGGTAGGCCACGATCTGCTCGCCCGCCTTGATCGGCACCGCGGCGCCCACGATGAAATCGCGCGAGGCCCGCCCGAAGATGATGCCGGAGACGGCGGGGCCCTGGGCGCGGATGGCTTCCCGCAGGAGCGGCCGATCCTCGTAGCGCAGGTCGAGGTTGGACGTGCCGTCCGGCCCGGTGAGCGGGCTGAAGGCGAGCGGCCGGCCGTCGGGCGTCACCACGAACAGCGTGGGCATCTGCAGCATCGCGCGCATGGTGTCGATCTCGCGTTGCAGCGCACGCGGCTCCTGCGAGGCCCAGGTCCGGGCAAAGTGGGCCGCGAGCGGCCCGAGGGTGTCGAGCTTGTCGCGCACCTGGGCGTCGGCCAGCCGTGCGAGCACGCGCACGATCTCCTGCCGCTGCGCGCGCGCGTCCGCGAGCGCCTGCGGCTTGAGCCGGATGGTCCACGCCAGCCCCACCACCACCAGGGCCAGGAGCGACACCACGGCCCACGTCGTGCCGAGGAAGATCACGTGCGACCCGCGCAGCCCCGTCATGGCGCACGATGATACCGCGCTTGACAGGGCCCCCGCCCCGCCGCATCATCGGCCGCGCAGCGCCCCGCCCCCCGGAGGGAGCACATGGCCGACGGCGTCAAGATCGACACGGTGCGGTCCGGCTCGAGCGGCGTGCTGGGCCGCTCGCTGAACAGCGCCCGACACCAGCACTTCGTGCTCGACTCGCCCTCCGGGCCCAACGAGGCGATCACCAACGGCGAGGCATTCCTCGCCGGCATCTCCCCAAGCCCGCGCACACCGCTCACCCCACCACCCCTCACCCTGCCCTCTCCCCTGAGGGGAGAGGAGAGAAGGAGGAGAAGCCCTTGAAAGCGGCCGTCCTCTACAAGGCCAATACCCCGCTCGAAGTCGTCGATCTCGTCCAGGAAGGGCCGCGCGCCGGCGAGGCCCGGGTCAAGGTCAAGGCCGCCGGCATCTGTCACAGCGACTGGCACATCATGAACGGGGACTGGACGCCGCCCCTGCCGATGGTGCTGGGCCACGAGGCGGCCGGCGTCGTGGAAGAGGTGGGCGCGGGGGTCGGCAACGTCAAGCCCGGCGATCACATCATCTTCTCGTTCCGGCCGCACTGCGGCCGGTGCCTCTACTGCTCGATGGGCCGCTCCATCCTCTGCGACGGCCACGCCTCGCCGCGCTGGGGCATGCTCGACGGCACCTACCGGCTCAAGCGCAACGGGCAGGACATCTACCAGATGGCGCGCATCGGGACCTTCTCCGAGCAGGTGGTGTGCCCGGCCGAGATGCTGGTGCCCATCCGCAAGGAGATGCCGTGGCCGCAGGCGGCCCTGATGGGCTGCTGCGTGCCCACCGGGGTCGGCGCGGTCACCCGCTGCGCGGAGGTGGAGGCCGGCGCCTCGGTGCTCGTCATCGGCTGCGGCGGCGTGGGGCTCAACGTGGTGCAGGGCGCGAAGCTGGCCGGGGCCGGCATCATCGCGGCCGCCGATCTGCTCGACAGCAAGCTCGCCTACGCCAAGGACTTCGGCGCGACCCACACCATCAACGCCAAGGCCGAGAACGTGGTGGACCGCGCGCGCGAGCTGACCCAGGGCCGCGGGGTGGACTACGCCTTCGACGCCATCGGCGGTGAGGCCACCACGCTGCAGATCGTGGACGCCATCCGGCCGGGCGGCACCGCGGTGATCGTGGGGATGGCCGCGCTCAACGTGCGGGCGCCGATCACGCCCTACAACATGGCGCTCCAGGAGAAGGCGATCAAGGGCACGATGTACGGCTCGGTGCGCCCGAATATCGACTTCCCGAAGCTGGTGGACCTCTACCTCGACGGCCGGCTCAAGATCGACGAGCTTATCAGCCGCAAATACAAGCTCGAGGACATCAACGAGGGCTTCACCGCGCTGCGGACCGGCCAGGTCGCCCGCGGCGTGGTCGTCTTCAACTGAGCGCGGTCGCCCGCGCGGCGGCGCAACTGCTGGTGCGGACGCTGGGGCGGCTGCTCAACCGCCGCCCCGGCGGCCCGATCGCGCCGCCCGCCCCGCTCGAGACGGTGCTGGTGGGCGACGACTCGCCCTCCGCGCTCGCCCGCCTCCTCTGCGGCCGCGACAACCCGGCACGGGAGGCGGCCCTGCCTCGCTATCTGCAGTACCGCGGCATCGGCTTCTCGCGTCACCGCTTCACCCGCCCCGAGGGCCGCGGCGACACCTTCGCGGTCGAGCTAGGCGAAGGTCCGCGCGTGCTCGTGCTGTGCGCGCACCACGACGCGGTGCCGGGCAGCCCCGGGGCCAACGACAACGCGGCCGCCGTCGGCATCCTGCTGCACCTGATCCCGCGCCTGCCCCCGCGCATCCCGCGGGGCTGGCGGGTGCGCTTGCTCTTCACCGCGGCGGAGGAGCTCGACTACCTGGGCGCGCGCGCCTACGTGGAGGACACGACGCTCAGCGACATCGCGGGCGTGCTGAGCCTCGAGCTGTGCGGCATCGGCGACACGGTCGCCCTGTGGGACGCGGCCGAGCCCACTCCGTTCCTGGGCGGGGTGACCACCGCGCTCGAGTCCATCGGCCTGGCGCGCGACGCCGGCTATCACGTGGTGGGGCGCATCCCGGTCTTCGGCAGCGACCACCGGGCCTTCGCGGCCGCGGGCCTCCCCGCCTACGGCTTCACCATGGTGCCGGCGGCCCACGCGGACGCCCTGCGCCGTTTCGTGCTGAGCCCGGTGCGCTCGACCGTGCGGAGCCTGATCCGCCGCCCGCCCCCGTTCCACACCTACCACACCAGTGCCGACGCGCTCGAGACGCTCGAGCCCACCGCGCTCCACCGGGCGGCGGCCGCGCTCACCGCGGTGGTCGCGGGGCTCGAGTAGCGCGGAGGCTCCACGATGGACCCGCTCGGCGCGGTGACGCATCCGGACCCGTATCCGTACTATGCCGAGCTGCTCGCCCGCACCCCGCTCGCCCGCCACGACGCGCTCGGCCTCTGGGTCGCGGCGAGCGCGGCAGCGGTCACGGCCACCCTGACGAGCCCGCTCGCCCGGGTGCGTCCCGCCGGCGAGCCCATTCCACCCGCGCTGGTGGGCTCGCCCGCCGCCCTGATCTTCGGGCGCCTCGTGCGCATGATCGACGGCGAGCGCCACGCGGCCCTCAAGCTCGCGGTGACCGCGACGGTCACGTCGATCGACGCGGCCCGCCTCGCGGAGGAGACCGCCCGCTGGGCCCGCGCGCTCTCCGCGGACATCGGGCCCCGTAGCGATCCCGGCCGGCTGGTCCGGTTCGCGTTCGAGCTTCCCGTCCACGTCGTCGCCAGTCTGCTCGGGGTGCCCGAGCCCGAGCTGGCCCGAACCGCGAGCTGGGCGAGTGAGCTCGCCCGCGGCTTGGCTCCGGGGAGCGCGCCCGACCGCGTCGAGCGCGCCCGGCAGGCCGCCGGGCACCTCCTCGAGCGGTTCCAGGCCCTGCTGGCCGAGCAGACGGCCAGGGCGAGCGGGGGCTTGCTCGCGGTGCTCGCGCGGCAGGCGCGGGCGACGCCCGACGCGGGCGCGATCGTCGCGAACGGGATCGGCTTCCTCACCCAGGCCTACGAGGCGACCGCGGGCCTCATCGGCAATACGCTGCGGGCCCTCGCGCGGCATCCGGACCTCGCCGAGCGGATCCGCGCCACGCCCGATCTCGCGAATCCGGTGATCCGCGAGGTGCTGCGCCACGATCCGCCGGTGCAGAACACGCGGCGATTCATCGCCGTGGACGGAGTCGTCGGGGGAGCGCGCATGGCGGCGGGCGACACCGTGCTGGTCGTGCTCGCCGCGGCCAACCGGGATCCCTCCGCCAACCCGGAGCCGGACCGATTCGATCCGTTCCGGAAGGCTCCACGGGTCTTCACCTTCGGCACGGGCGCTCACGCCTGTCCGGGGGAGCATCTCGCCCTCGCGATCACCCGCGCGGGCGTCGAGCGGCTGCTCGCCGCCGGCATCGCGCTCGAGCCGCTCGCGGGAGCCACGACCTACCGGGCGTCCGCCAACGCGCGCGTCCCGCTCTTCGGGACCGGCGACTAGGCGAGCGTCGCGATCTTCTTCCGCTCGATCAGCGCGAAGTCGATCTGGGCCCCCAGGCCAGGCGCGGTGGGGGCGCGCACCATGCCGTGCGAGTCCACCTCGATGTCGGCGACGAGCCCGTACTTCTGGGCCTCCGCGGGCAGCAGCACCTCGAAGAACTCGCAGTTCCGGATGGCCATCGCCACGTGGAGGTTGGCCACGTTGTTGAGCGAGTTGCCGCCGTGGTGGATCTCGAAGTTCATGTGGAAGCCCTCGGCCAGGTGCGCGGTCTTCACGAGCGCCGAGATGCCGCCCTTCACCGCGACGTCGCCGCGGAGATAGTCGGTGGCCCGGGCGACCAGCCAGGGCGCGTAGGCGGTGAAGCCGCCCGGGACGTACTCGGTCGCGAGGATCGGGATCGAGAGCTGCTGCTTGAGCTTGACGTAGTTGTAGAGGTCGTCGTCGGGCAGCGGGTCCTCGTACCAGTAGTAGCCGAGCCGCTCGATGGCGCGCCCGACGCGGACCGCGGTCGGGTAGTCGTAGGCCCAGGTGGAGTCGAGCATCAGCGTGAAGCCGTCGCCCACCATGCCGCGCACCGCCTCGCAGATCTCGATGTCGAGCCGGGGATCGGTGGGCGGATGGATCTTGTAGGCGGTCCAGCCCGAGCCCTTGAAGCGCGCCGCCTCCTCCGCGTAGGCCTGCTTGGACGGCAGCACCGCGGAGCTCGCGTAGGCGGGCAGCCGGTCCCGGTAGGAGCCGAGGAGCCGGTGGATGGGCAGCCCGGTCAGCTTCCCGGCGAGGTCCCAAAGCGCCACGTCCACCGCGCCGATCGCGCGCCACGTGGTCTGGCGGTTGCGCGAGAGCAGCGCCTGGTAGAGCCGCTCCCGGTCGAGCGGATCCTGGTCCATCACCAGCGGCTTGAGCGCGCCGATCAGCGACTCGGCGTCGTACTGGGCGCCGCGGCTCGCCGAGCCCAGGAAGGCGTGGCCCTCGGCGCCCTCGTCGGTGCGGATGGTGAGCAGGCCGAGCTGGCTCTGGCCCCCGAACCGACCGGTGTGCCGGCCGTAGGTGGTGGCCGGGATGTTCTCCCAGGCGAACAGCGTGAGCGTGACGTCGGTGATCTTCACGAGGCTCCTCCCGCCCAGCGGGTACCGGGTTTGCGGCGTCTGGATTCTGCTAGATTACGGCCGTGAAGCCAACCACGAAGCCGGCGGTCCCGCGCGACGGCGTCGTCCGGCTCTTCCGCGACCGCGGCGGCCGCAACGGCAAGACCGTGACCGTGATCCACGGTCTGCCCGAGCGCGGCCCCGCGCTCGAGGCGCGCCTCTCCGAGATGAAGCGGCTCTGCGGCGCCGGCGGCACGCTGAAGGACGGTGTGGTCGAGATCCAGGGCGACCATCGCGAGCGGCTCGCTCAGCACCTGCGCGCGCGGGGCCATACCGTGAAGCTCGCCGGAGGCTGAGCGCTACTCGACCTCCTTGAGCCGCAGGATCTCCGGGCGCCCGTCCATGAACTCGCCCATCTTCCGGCCGAGCGCCTTGAAGTAGTCGGTGGCGCGGTGGGCCTCCACCGCCGCCTGGTCGGCGTAGCGCTCCATGAACACGTAGGTCAGCGGGGCCTCGCCGCGATGCAGCGCGTAGAGGCGGCAGCCCGGCTCATTGGCGTTGACCTTGGCCACCAGCTCCTTGGCCACGGCCTCGAACTGCGACTCCATTCCCGGCTTCACCTTGATGGTCGCGACGACACCGAGCATCGCCTACCTCCCGCGGATGCCCGGATCGGACACTCCGCTGTTCGAGGGATGACAACCTCCGGCCATGGGGCGCCGAATTTTGTTGGCGCCCGGGCCTCCCTGGCCTGCTTTGACGCGAATAGACATTAAATATTTCAGCTTGTTAGAGATAGTGTCAGCTGTGGAACGCCTCTTGCTCGTAGGGCCGGGCATGAGAAACCGAGATCGCGTACACGGCCCCCGGGAGAGCGCAGCCAGGCAGCACGTCACCGCCCCCCACCCCCCTGAGGTCCGCCGGAAGCGCGGCCGGCCGAAGGGCAGCACCGGCATCAGCCGGCGCCATCCGGACTCGGTCCTGGCCGCCGAGCTCGCCAACTCGCCGCTGGCCACGGTCTACGCGAGCCACGACGGCGAGCTCTACCACGCGGTGTGCAAGCAGCCGCTCGAATTCCAGGGCCGCCGCGCCCAGCTCGAGTTCGATTTCTACTGCCTGCGCTGCATGGAACACGTGGCGCTCCCCCAGTTCGCGCTCAGTCGCGTGCGCTTCGATCTGCCGCGGCCGACCGACCTCGAGCTGCCCGAGTGGGCCGCGAGCATCGTCGCCTACCAGTAAGCGATCGTGATACCCGGCCCCGGCCGGGTTCCTTCCCCTTCCTCGCCGTGTGATCATAGCCGCCATGGAGGCGGCTATGAAGGTCGAAATCGTCGAGGATCCGGCCGACCCCCGTGTCGCGGACTACCGTGATGCGCGCGACGGCCAGCTCCGGCACCGCGCCGGGCTGTTCCTGGGCGAGGGCCGGCTCGTCGTGCGGCGCCTGCTCGAAGCCTCCCGCTTCCGCGTCCGCTCCCTGCTGCTGACCCCCCGCGCTCTGGACGATCTCCGCGATCTGCTGGCCGGCGACGACGCCCCGCCCGCCTACCTGGCCTCCGCCGAGACCATCCGCGCCGTCGCCGGCTTCAAGTTCCACCGGGGCTGCCTGGCCGCGGCCGTGCGCGGCGCGCCCCTCGACCCCGAGGCGCTCATCGACCCGCCCGGCCCGCGGACCCTGCTGGCCCTGGAGGAGCTGGCCGATCCCGACAACGTCGGCGCGGTCTTCCGCAACGCGGCGGCTTTCGGCGCGACGGGCGTCCTCCTCTCCCCGGGCTGCGCCGATCCGCTCTACCGCAAGGCCATCCGCGTCGCCATGGGCGCCACGCTCTCGCTGCCCTTCGCCCGGACCGACTGGCGCGACGGGCTGGACCGGCTGCGCGCGGCCGGCTACACGCTCCTGGCGCTCACGCCGGATCGGGACGCCGAGGATATTTCATCGATCGTGGCCGGAGGGTTGTCGTCCCGCCGGCTCGCCCTGCTGGTGGGCTCGGAGGGGGACGGGCTCGGCGCCGGCACCCGGTACGCGGCGGATCGTCGCGTGCGCATCCCGATGGCCGCCGGGGCCGACTCGCTCAACGTGGCGACCGCGTGCGGCATCGCGCTGCACCGCCTGGCATGATCCGCATCGGCACGTCCGGCTACAACTATCCGGAGTGGCGTGGGACCTTCTACCCGGAGAAGTTCCCGACCGGCAAGATGCTGCCGTACTACGCCGAGCGCTTCGACACGGTGGAGATCAACTACACGTTCTACCGGATGCCCAATGCCAGGACCATCGCGGGCTGGGTCGCGGAGACGCCGGCGGGATTCTCGTTCACCCTCAAGGCGCCCCAGCGGATCACCCACTTCGCGCGGCTGCGCGAGATCGACGACCCGCTGCGCTACTTCCTCGATACCGTGGCCGGACTCGGGCCGAAGCTCGGCCCGCTGCTGTTCCAGCTCCCGCCCAACTTCAAGAAGGATCTCGCCCGGCTGGGCGGCCTCCTCGACCGGCTCCCCCCGGGCCTGCGCTGCGCGCTGGAGTTCCGCCACGAGAGCTGGTTCACGGACGACGTGTACGAGCGGCTGCGGGCCGCCAATGCCGCGCTCTGCGTGGCCGACACCGAGGACGCGACGACCCCGGTCGAGGTGACCGCGGACTGGGGCTACCTGCGGCTGCGCGATCAGGGCTATACCGCCGCCGATCTCGAGGGATGGGGCCGCCGGATCGAGGAGCTCGGCGCCCGGTGGCGCGACGCCTTCGTCTACTTCAAGCACGAGGAGGCCGGGACCGGCCCCGCCTTCGCCCGGCAGCTCCAGGCGCTCTTGGCGCGCTGACGCCGCCCCTCGCCTCGCCTTCTCCCCTGAAGGGAGAGGGTTTCTGCAGCGCTTCGATGCGCTCCAGCGCGGCGGCCATGTCGATGCCGTCGCCCAGCACCGGCCGCAGCGGGTCGGCCATCTTGTCGAAGCGCGCGGGCAGGGTCTCGAGCGTGAAGCGCGCGGGATCGAGGCGCGCCGTCACCTCGCGCCACTCGAGCGGGCAGGACGCGGGGGCACCGGGCAGCGGCCGCAGCGAATAGGGCGCCACGATGGTCTGGCCGTGGCCGTTCTGGCCGAAGTCGATATAGACCTTGCCCCCGCGCGCGCGGAGAGGGCGGGCCACCGTCGAGATGCCGGGTTCGGCCTCCACCCCCATGACGGCCAGCAGGCGCGCGAACGTCCGGCACTGCTCGTAGGTGTAGCGCGCCCCGAGGGGCAGCAGGATGTGGAGCCCGGTGGCGCCCGACGTCTTCACGTAGCTCGGCAGCTCGAGGCGATCCAGGATGCGGCGCAGCGCGAGCGCGACCCGGACCACGTCGGTGAACGGCGCGCCCTTGGGATCGAGGTCCAGCACGAGCCAGTCCGGCCGCTCGAGCGACGGGATGCGCGAGGCCCAGAGATGGATCGGAATGGCGCCGCTGTTGGCCACGTAGCGCAGCATCTCGACGTCGTCCACCACCAGATACGCGATGTCGCGCTCGGTGTCCCGCGAGTAGATACGCTCGGTGCGCACCCACGCCGGCGCGAAGTCGGGCGCGTCCTTCTGGTAGAAGGACTTGCCGCCGATCCCGTCCGGAAACCGCGTGAGCACCAGCGGCCGGTCCCGCAGGTACGGCAGCATCAGCGGCGCGACGCGCTCGTAGTACGCGATCAGGTCGCCCTTCGTGAGGCCTTCGGCGGGCCAGAAGACTTTCTTCACGTTGGTGGGCTGAAAGCGCGCCGGTGCCGGGGCTACTTGTTCTGGTTGGGGGGGAGCGGATGCCGCTCCGCCCCCAAGCCCCCCCACCCCCGCTCGATTGTGCTGGCCGCGGCGCGTCGATCGTGGTGCACGATCCGCGTTCTCCGCTTCCGACGCTGCTTCGGGTCCCGGCACCAGCCCCTCTTCCGGCAGCGCCTCTTCTCGCCGGCACTCTTCCGGGGGCTTGTCGTCTCGCAGCCCGACGAAGGCCGGATGGCGAATACCGCCGTCTTCGGTCCAGTCGGTGAAGCGCACCTCGCAGACCAGGCG
>DATHSW010000004.1:0-4555 GCA_035463855.1 Candidatus Deferrimicrobiaceae bacterium
CGGTGGGCTTGGTCTTGCCGCCGCGTTTCTCGTAGGCATCGACCGCGCGCTTGAGGTCGCGGTACTCGGCGCATGTGATGAGGCAGAGCGAGCTGAGCGTGCGCAGGTGCTCCTTGGCCTTGGCCAGGTTGTCGAGCATCAGGTAGGCCTCGCCGATGTACTCGTGGGCCCCCTTGTGCTTGGGATCCAGCGCGAGCGCCTTCTGGTAGAGCGGCAGCGCGGCGGCCGGGACGCCGTTCTTCCGCGTGGCGTAGGCCAGCCAGTTGTAGGCGTCGGCGTTCTTGTCGTCGCGCGCGACCACGCCCTCGAGCAGCGGGATCGCCTTCGCGTACTCGTTGGCCTTGATGGCCTTCACCGCGGCGCTGTACTGGGGATCCTCGGGCTTGGCGGAGGTGCCGGCCCCCTCGCTTCCCCCGCCGCCGGCGGCCCCGGCCGGGGGCGGCGGCGCGACGGTGAGCAGCGCGAGCGTCAGGACGGCAAGGAGCGCGGATCGAAGCAGCGTCAGCATGAGCAGGCCCTCCCGAGGCTCCAACGCGGGAGATCGGCCGGGAGTTCCCGGCGGTCAGACGTCCCAGCCGCCGTCCACCGTGACCGACTGGCCGGTCATGTTCCTGGAGTCCTCGGAGACCAGGAAGAGCACCGCGCGGGCGATGTCCTGCTGGGTGGTCACCCGGCGCAGCGCCATCTCGGCCACGTACTCGGCGTGGATCGCCTCGGGGGTGGTGCCCCGCTTCCTGGCCTTGTCGCGGCAGAGGCGCGCCATGCGCTCGCCCTCGACGATGCCCGGGTGCAGCGCGTTGACGTTGATGTTGTAGGGCCCCACCTCGAGCGCGACGGTCCGCGTGAACCCGCGCAGGGCCCACTTGGAAGCCGAGTAGGCCGCGCGCAGCTTGTAGCCGCGGAGCCCCGAGGTGCCGCTGATGTTGACGATCTTGCCGTAGCGCTGGGCGATCATCACCGGCAGCACGTGCTTGGTGGGCAGGAAGGTCCCGCGCACGTTCGCCGCGAGCACGTGGTCCCACTCCTCCGCCGGGATCTCCCAGACCGGTGTCTCGACGGGGCCGGTGACGCCCGCCGCGTTCACCAGGATGTCCACCCGGCCGCCGAAGGTCTCCCGGGTGCGCGCGACCAGGCGCGCGACCGCGGCCTCGTCCACCACGTCGCAGGGCACGACGAGAGCGCGGCGCCCGGCCGCTTCGACCTCGCGGGCGACCGCCTCGAGCGGCGGCACGTCGCGCGCGGCCAGCACCACGTGCGCGCCCTCGCCCGCGAGCGCCAGGCAGATGTCGCGGCCCATGCCCTTGGCCGCGCCGGTCACGATGGCGACGCGATCGGCGAGCTTCATCGCGCGTAGCCCTCTCGGCGGTCGGCCTCTCGCGCGGCGGGGGACCGCTCGGCGGGCGGGCCGAAGCCGCCGCCCCCCGAGGTTTCGATGAGCACCAGGTCCCCCGCGGCAAGGCGCACCGTCTCCTTGCCGCGCAGGTCGCGCGCCCGCGGACCCGGGTTGAGCGTCACGCGGAACGGCAGCCCGTCGGCGCCGCCCGCGACGCCCCAGGGCGGGATCACGCGCCGCTCGAGCATGGTGGTGAGCGAAGTCTCGTCCGCGGTCACCCGGTAGGCGCGGCGCAGG
This sequence comes from Candidatus Deferrimicrobiaceae bacterium, assembly GCA_035463855.1. GTDB lineage: Bacteria > Methylomirabilota > Methylomirabilia > Rokubacteriales > CSP1-6 > CAMLFJ01. The sequence goes on from DATHSW010000004.1 coordinate 1,631, forward strand.
CCGAGCCCGCCGCGGTGGCGCCCGTCGCCGCCCGAGCCCTCGCGGAGGGCCTGCTCCTCGACCACGATCGGGTACTCGTGCTCGATCACCTCCACCGGCGTGTTCATCACGTTCGACATGTGCACGCGGGTCGCCGAGGAGCCGTCGGCGCCGAGGGTCGCCCCCGCGCCGCCCCCGTGCACCTCGTAGAAGATGCCCCAGCGCCCGTCCGGCCGGCGCGCCCCGAAGATCATGAGGCCGGCGGTGGTGGGCCCGCCCGCCGCGATGCGGTCGCCCAGCGCGGGGGCCAGCGCCCGGAAGATGGCGTCCACCACGCGCTGCGAGGTCTCGTGGTTGCCGCCCACCACCGGGCGGTCCGGATCCGCGCTCAGCACGGTCCCCGGCGGCACCACGACCTTCAAAGGCCGGTAGCAGCCGTCGTTGGGCGGCACGTCGGGGGCGACCAGCGCCTTCATGGCGTAGTAGACGGACGAGCAGGCGATGAAGTAGGTCGTGTTCACCGGGCCGCGCGCCTGCGGGGCAGTACCGGTGAAGTCGAACGTGGCCTGATCACCATGGATCTCGACGCGCACCGCGATCCGGATCGGCCGGTCGTCCACCCCGTCGTCGTCGAGGTGGTCCTCCCCTTCCCAGACCCCGTCGGGCAGCGCCGCGATCGCGGCGCGCATCTGCTGCTCGGACTCGGCGTGCAGGCGCTCGAAGCAGGCGGCCAGCGTGTCCGCCCCGTAGCGGTCGGCGAGCTCGACGAGGCGGCGCGCCGCCACGTCGTTGGCCGCGAACTGGGCCAGGATGTCGCCTTCCCGCTCCTCACGCCCGCGCAGGTTGGAGAGCACCAGGTCGATGGCGTGCCGCTCGGGCCCGGCCGCGCTGAAGAGGCGGATCGGGGCGATCCGGAGACCCTCCAGGTAGCACTCGGTGGCCGACGGCACGTAGCTGCCCGGCACCGCGCCCCCGATGTCCGCCCAGTGCGCGAGGTTGATCGCGAAGGCGATGAGGCGGCCCTGGTGGAAGACCGGGCGCACCGCCTTCACGTCCGGCAGGTGATTGCCGCCCACCTCGGGCAGGTTGAGGAACCAGACGTCGCCTTCGTGTAGCTCTTCCGGTGGAACCCGCTTGAGCAGCTCCTTCACCGTGAAGCCCATCACCCCCATGTGGATCGGGATGTCGCGGCCCTGCGCGATGAGGCGGCCTTCGGCATCGGTCAGCGCGGAGGAGAGGTCACCCGCCTCCTTGAGGAGCGGCGAGCGCGCCGAGCGCATGATGATCACGCTCATCTCCTCCGCGATCGCGTAGAGCGCGTGGCGGACGACTTCCAGGGTGATCGGGCTGACGCGCGCGGTGGACGGCTGGCTCACGAGGCGGCCTCCAGGTCCAGGATGAGATGGCCCCGCGCGTCGGCGGCGGCGCGCTGGCCGGGATAGACGATGATGGTGGACCACTCGTCCTCGACCATCGCGGGGCCCGTCACGACGGCGCCGGCCGGGAGCGCGGTGCGATCGAAGCGCGGCAGCGTGACCTCGCCCGTCTCCGGGAAGTAGGCGCGGTGCGAGCCCGAGGGCGCGGCGGCCGCCCCCTCGCCCTGCAGAGCCGCCTCCCTCTCCCCGCGAGGGAACCCTCCGACCTTCTCCCTCTCCCCCCCGACGGCCGCCGCATCGCCCAGCCGCGCCACCACCCGCAGGTTCACGCACTCGACGCCCTCGCCGGTGGCGTAGCCGTAGAGCTGGCGATGCCGCGCCTCGAAGGCGGGCCGGAGGCCGGCCGGGTCCCGCAGGAACGGCAGCTCGATCTCGTAGTTCTGCCCGACGTAGCGCAGGTCCATGCTCCGGCCGATCGTCACCGCGGCGGGGGCGTGCCCCTCCTCCAGGATGGGGCGCAGGCACTGCTCCTCGAGCGCGCGGAAGCGATCCTCGATCAGCTTGGTGTCCCAGGCGTCGAGACGCGCGCGGTGGGTCTGCACCGCGTCGTAGCGCAGCGGCGAGACCAGACAGCCGAGCGCGGAGAAGGCGCCGGAGTGCGCGGGCACGATGACCCGCGCGATGCCGCACTGCCGCGCGAGCGCGCCCGCGTGCACGGGCCCCGCGCCGCCGTAGGCGATGAGCGAGAACCCGCGCAGGTCGTGGCCGCGCTGCACCGAGACCAGGCGCAGCGCGCGCAGCATGCTCGCGTTGGCGACTTCCACGATGCCGTGCGCGGCCTCGAGCATGGCGAGGCCGAGCCGGCGGCCGACCGTCTCCACCGCGCTCCGGGCGCGGTCGGGGTCGATACGAATAGTCCCGCCGTAGAGCCGCGCCGGATTCAGGTAGCCCAGCACCAGGTTGGCGTCGGTCACGGTGGCCAGCGTGCCGCCCTGGCCGTAGCAGGCCGGGCCCGGGACCGCGCCCGCGCTCTGCGGGCCGACCTTGAGCGCGCCGACCTCGTCCACGCGCGCGAGCGAGCCCCCGCCGGCGCCGATGGACTCCACCGCCACCATCGGCAGCCGCACCGGGTAGTCGGCCAGCTTGCGCTGAGACGTCGTCTCGGCCGTGCCGTCGCTGATCAGGCACACGTCGGTGGTGGTGCCGCCCATGTCGAAGGCGAGCGCGCGGTCGATGCCGAGGGCCCGCGCCACGTGCGCGGCGGCGGCCACGCCCGCGGCGGGCCCGGAAAGCGCCATCGCGAGCGGGCGGGCCTTGGCCGCCGCCACCGACATCATGCCGCCCGCGGAATGCAGCAGGCGCAGGGCCGGCCCGCCCGCGCCACTCCCCAGCGCGCCGGTGAGCCCGTCGAGGTAGCGGTCGGCCAGCGGCATCACGCACGCGTTCAGCGCGGTGGTGCAGGTGCGCTCGTACTCGCGGAACTCCGCGTTGATCTCGCTCGAGACCGAGACGTGGCGGAAGTGCGGCTCGAGCGCCCGGCGGAGCGCCCGCTCGTGCACCGGATTGGCGT
>DATHSW010000005.1:0-18458 GCA_035463855.1 Candidatus Deferrimicrobiaceae bacterium
GTCACGCGCAGAGCGGCCGCCCCCTCCCGATTGGTGATCCGGCCGGCGACGGCCGCGGCCAGCAGCCCCGCCCGGGGCAATTCCTTTCGGCTCATCGTGAAAGTCTCCATAGGGGGACGACATTTTCACGGAGCAGTTACCCCACGACATTTTTATGTAGCAGTAGCACGCACGGACCGCTTGCTTGACTCCCCGCCCCGGTCGGCCTAGGCTCTCTGGCGGGAGGCGAGTCATGGCCCTGACATTCCGCAAGCTTCACGCTCACTTCGTCGCAGAGGTGAGCCCGGTGGACCTCCGTCGCGTCCACGATTCGGACACCCTCGCCGCGATCCGCGCGGGCATGGACGAGCACGCGGTCCTCGTCTTCCGCGACCAGCCCTTCACCGACGCGGAGCATCTCGACTTCGCCCAGCGGCTCGACGGGGCGCTCCACACCAAGCTCGGCATCAGCGCGCTCCAGAAGAGCCGCTTCGGCCACGAGGCGCTCGGCGACATCTCGAATCTCGACGAGAACGGCGAGATCATGAAGTCCGAGAACCGCCGGCGCATGTACGGGCTCGGCAACCGGCTCTGGCACACCGACGCCTCCTTCCAGGACCCGGCCGGCCGCTACTCGATGCTCTCGGCCAAGGTGGTCCCGCCGGTGGACGCGGACACCGAGTACGCGGACATGCGCGCGGCCTACGACGCGCTGTCCGAGGACGAGAAGGCCCGCCTCGAGGGCCTGTCCGCGCACCACTCGATCGCGTACTCGCGCCAGACCCTCGGCTTCGAGTTCTCGGAGGCCGAGCAGGACAAGCTCAAGGGCGCGATCCACCCCCTCGTCCGGACGATCCCGCGCTCGAAGCGCCGCTCGCTCTACGTGGCCTCCCACGCCTCGCGGATCGTCGACTGGCCGCTGCCCGAGGGCCGCCTGCTGCTGCGCGACCTGATCGAGCACGCGACCCGGCCCGAGTTCGTCTACCGCCACCAGTGGCGGGTCGGCGACCTCGTGATCTGGGACAACCGCGCCACCATGCACCGCGCCCGCCCCTTCGACGACGCGAAGCACCGCCGCGAGCTGCGCCGGGTCACCACGCTCGACGTCGAGTCGCCCGCGGCGGCGACGAGCCGGGCCTGAGCGGGCCGCCCGCGCCCGTCGCTCCGTCCCCGCCGCGCGCCGCCGCCTGATGCGCACCCGCTACGCGCCCCGGAACCGCCGGCGCATCCTCTGCGTCTCCCCGCGCTACGCGCCTTCCTTCGGGACCTTCCACTACTCCTACCCGCTCTTCGGCGGCCGGATCCGCGCCTTCATGCCGCCCCAGGGGCTGCTCGTGATCGCGGCCTACCTCCCCGAGTCGTGGGAGGTGCGCTTCGTGGACGAGAACGCCCGGCCCGCGTCGGAGGAAGAGCTGCGCTGGGCGGACGCGGTGTTCCTCTCCGGCATGCACGTGCAGCGCCCGTTCATCGACGACGTGATCGCGCGCGCCCACCGCCTGGGCCGGCCGGTGGTGCTCGGGGGACCGTCGGTCTCCGGCTGCCCGGAGCACTACCCGGCCGCCGATCTCATCCAGGTGGGCGAGATGGGCGACTCCACCGACGCGATCATCGAGTGGCTCGACGAGCACGACGGCCGCCCCGCGCGCCAGCTCCGCTTCGACACCGGCACGCGGTTGCCCCTCACCGAGTTCCCGCTCCCCGCCTACCACCTGATCGCGCTCGGCCAGTACTTCATCTCGAGCATCCAGTTCTCGAGCGGCTGTCCCTACACCTGCGAGTTCTGCGACATTCCCGCGCTGTACGGGCGCAATCCCCGGCTCAAGACCGCCGCCCAGGTGCTGGCCGAGCTGGACGCCCTGGTCGCGGGCGGCGCGGTCGCCATCTACTTCGTGGACGACAACTTCATCGCGAACCAGAAGGCGGCCCTCGAGCTCCTGCCCCATCTGGCGGAGTGGCAGCGCCGCCACCGGTTCCCGGTGCGCTTCGCCTGCGAGGCCACGCTCAACATCGCCCGGAACGAGCGCGTGCTCGAGCTGATGCGCGACGCCGGCTTCAACGTGGTGTTCTGCGGGATCGAGACCCCCGAGCCCGGCGCCCTGCGCTCGATGTCCAAGGACCAGAACCTCCGCATGCCCATCCTCGACGCGGTCCGCAAGCTGAACGACTACGGGCTCGAGGTGGTCTCCGGCATCATCCTGGGCCTGGACACCGATACCGAGGCGACCGCGGATCACCTGATCGAGTTCATCGAGGCCTCCGGGATCCCGATGCTGACGATCAACATCCTCTACGCGCTGCCCAAGACCCCGCTCTGGGACCGGCTGGCCGCGGAGGGACGCATCCATTCCGACAGTGGGCCCGACGGCGGGCGCGAGTCCAACGTGGTCTTCCGCCTGCCGGAGGAGACGGTGCTCGCCATGTGGCGCCGCTGCATCGGGGCCGCCTACGCGCCCGAGGCGATCTACCGGCGCTTCGCCCACAACCTCGCCCACACCTTCGCGAAGCGCCCGGCCTATCCGCGGAGCTCCCACCGGGCCTCCTGGCGCAACGTCGTGTCGGGCCTCGCCCTCCTCGGGCGCATCGTCTGGCGGATCGGCGTGCGCGGCGACTACCGCCGGACGTTCTGGCGGGTCGCCGCCCCCGCGCTCCGCGCCGGGCAGGTCGAGGAGATGATCCAGGCGGCGGTGGTCAGCCACCACCTGATCGAGTTCACCCGCCAGTGCCTGCGCGGCGTCCAGGAGGCCTCGTTCTACGCCCCCAGCCTTCCGCACCCACCCGCGGAGCCGCCCCCCCTCCACCCTATCCGCCTGCGACGCGAGGAAGTCTCCCGCTAGGCACCCACGACCAGGAGGCCCCAATGCCCACGCCCGATCAGCGCGCGACCGTCGTCCGGAAGGACCTCGACAACGTCATCCACCCGATCGTCCCGCACAAGCAGCTCGAGCAGCAGCAGCTCGTCATCGTCTCCGCCAAGGACTCGACGGTGGTGGACGCGGACGGCCGCGAATACCTCGACGGGATGGCCGGGCTCTGGTGCGTCAACATCGGCTACGGGCGCACCGAGCTCGCCGACGTGGCCGCGGAGCAGATGCGCCAGCTCTCCTACTACCCGCACACCGCGATGAACCTGCCCGCGGCCGCGCTCGCCGAGAAGGTCAACGGCCTCCTGGGCGGCGACAACCACGTGTACTTCGTCAGCTCGGGCTCGGAGGCCAACGAGGCCGCCTTCAAGTTCGCGCGGCAGTACGCGCGCCACGAGTTCCCGCAGCAGAATCGCTACAAGGCGATCAGCCGGTACTACGGCTACCACGGCACCACGCTCGCCACGCTGGCCGCGGGCGGCATGGGCGACCGCAAGATGAAGTTCGAGCCGCTCTCCGGCAACGAGTTCGTGCACGTGGCCCCGCCCTACTGCTACCGCTGCCCGTTCGGGCTCGAGCCCACGAGCTGCGAGCTGGCCTGCGTGAAGAACATGGAGACGACGATCCTGGGTGAGGGGCCCCAGACGGTGGCGGAGGTGATCATCGAGCCGGTCATGAGCGCGGTCGGGGTGGCGGTCCCCCCCGACGGCTATCTGCCCGCGGTGGCCGATCTCTGCAAGCAGCACGGCGTCCTGCTGCACGTGGACGAGGTCATCAACGGCTTCGGCCGCACCGGGCGCCTCTTCGCCCACGAGCACGCGGGCGTGAAGCCCGACATCGTCACGGTGGCCAAGGGCATCTCCAGTGCCTACCTGCCGATGGCCGCCACCGTGGTGCGCAACTCGGTCTTCAAGTCGTTCGTGGGCGACGCGTCGGAGAATCGCCAGGTCAACCAGGTCAACACCTACGGCGGCCATCCGGTGGCCGCGGCGGTGGCCCTGCGCAACATCGAGATCATGCTCGAGGAGAAGCTGGTCCAGCGCTCGGCCGAGAACGGGGCCTATCTCCTCGACGGGCTCAAGACCCTGCTGCGGCACCCGTGGGTCGGCGACGTGCGGGGCAAGGGCCTCTACGCGGGCGTCGAGCTGGTCGTCGACCGCAAGTCCAAGGCGATCATGCCCGCGCCCCAGATCAAGAAGCTGGTGGACCGCTGCCAGGAGCGCGGAGTGATCGTGGGCCGCTCGGGCGGCGGCGCCCACCTCGGCAACACCCTCGTGCTGGCCCCGCCGCTCGTCCTCACCCGCCCCGAGATCGACCGCATCGTCACGGTCCTCGACCAGACCATCCCCGAGATCTGCCCCGAAGCCACCTAGCCCGGGGCCGGCTCAGGGTCTGTCTCTGGTTCTGCGTCCGGACCTACCGGAGGATCTGCGACCCGCGCCGGCCACGATCGCCGCGGCGCGCCTCGCGCGAGAACGCGGAACGCGCGGTCCCCTGAGGCCACAGCGTGCGAGGGCGCGGAAGCGGAGCTAGTAGACGATGACGCTGCGCTTCACCTCGCCCTGCAGCATGAGGTCGAACCCCTCGTTCAGCTCGGCGAGCGGCAGCCGCCGGCTGATCAGCTCGTCGAGCTTGTACTGGCCGGACATGTAGAGGTCGATGAGCATCGGCACGTCGGTGCGCTGGTGCCCGCCCCCGAAGGACGACCCGGTGAGCACGCGCTGCTGCAGGAAGAGCGACGGGTCGAGCGAGATCCGCGTCCCCGCGGGCGACACGCCCACCACCACGCACGTGCCGCCCCGATGCGTGGCCAGCACCGCCTGCTCGATGGTCTTCTGGGTGCCCACCACCTCGAAGGCGAAGTCGGCGCCGCCGGTCCCGGAGAGCTTCTGGACCGCGGCCACGGGATCCTCCTTCGACGCGTCCACCACGTGCGTCGCCCCGAACTCCTCGGCCCAGGCGAGCTTCTGGCGCATCACGTCCACCGCGATCACCTTGCCCGCGCCCACCATGCGCGCGGCCTGGATCGTGTTGAGCCCCACGCCGCCCGCGCCCCACACCGCCACGCTCGCCCCCGGCGGCACCTTGGCCCGGTTGAACACGGGTCCGGCGCCCGCGAGCACGCCGCAGCTCACCAGGCAGACCACGTCGAGCGGGGCGTCGGCGCGGATCGGGATCACGCTCTGCTCGGGCAGCACCGCGTGGGTGGCGTAGCCCGCGACCTGGAGAAAGTGATGGAGTGGCTGACCGTTCCGGCGGAAGCGGGAGGTGCCGTCGAGCATGAACCAGCGCGGCTTGTCGCGCAGGGCGCACATGGTGGGCTGTCCGCCGATGCAGTACGAGCAGCGGCCGCACGAGGGGATATAGCTCGAGCAGACGTGATCGCCCGGCTTGACCGTCTCGACGCCCGGCCCGATCTTCTCCACCACCCCGGCCGCCTCGTGACCCAGCACCACCGGGAGCGGATGGGGATAGTCGCCGGTGACCACGTGGAGATCGCTGTGGCAGACCCCGTTGGCCGCCCACCGCACGGCCACCTCGTGGGAGCCCGGCTCCAGCACCTCCACGTCCTCCACCACCACCGGCTTCCTGACCTCGTAGAGCACCGCCGCCGTCGCGCGCATGGGTCTTCTCCTTCTCCCCCTCTCCCGCGAGGGAAGGGAGCAGGGTGAGGGGCATCCTCCGCGCCGGTAGTCTCCCGGGGCCATCGGTCGAGCGCAAGCCCAAAAGCACCACGCCCGGCTGGCGTCCCCCGGGCCGATGCCGTATGATCCTCGCGCGATGAACTTCGACTTCTCGGCCGACCAGAAATCGCTGCGCGAGCAGGCGCGGAAGTTCCTCGGCGAGCACGCCTCCTCGACCCGCGTCCGCCGCATCCTGGAGGGCGCCGCGCCCTACGACATCGATCTCTGGAAGGGCATGCGCGAGATGGGCTGGATGGGGACCGCGATTCCCGAGACCCACGGCGGCGCGGGCTTCGGCTACCTCGAGCTCTGCGTGATCGCGGAGGAGCTGGGCCGGAGCCTGGCCCCCACCCCGTTCGCCTCCACGATCTATCTGGCCGCCGAAGCGCTCCTGCTGGCCGGCAGCGATGCCCAGAGGAAGCGCTGGCTGCCGCGCATCGCGCAGGGCGAGGCGATCGGCTGCTTCGCGCTGGCCGAGGGTCCACAGGTGACGACGCCGGCCAGTCTCGCGACGCGCGCCGATGGCTCACGCCTGAGCGGCACCAAGGTCCCGGTGATGGACGGCGACGTGGCCGACTTCGCGGTGGTCGTGGCCTCCGAGGGGGGTGGGCGCGCCCGCCTGTTCCTGGTCGATCTCACGGGCCCGGGCGTCGGCCGGTCGACCGTGGCCACGGTGGACCCCACCCGCTCGCACGCGCGGATCGCGCTCGACGACGTGGCGGGCGAGCCCCTGGGCGCGGCCGGCCAGGGCTGGCCGCTGGTGGAGCGGCTGCTCGATCGCGCGGCGGTGCTGGTGGCGTTCGAGCAGCTCGGCGGCGCCCAGGCCGCGCTCGACATGGCGCGCGCGTACGCGCTCGGCCGGTTCGCCTTCGGGCGGCAGATCGCCTCGTTCCAGGCCATCAAGCACAAGCTCGCCGACATGTACGTGGGCATCGAGCTGGCGCGGTCGAACGCGTACTACGGCGCCTGGGCGCTCTCCAAGGACGCGCCCGAGCTGGGCGTCGCGGCGGCGGCGGCGCGGGTGGCCGCCAGCGAAGCCTACTACCAGGCGGCCAAGGAGAACATCCAGGTGCACGGCGGCATGGGCTTCACCTGGGAGTTCGACTGCCACCTCCACTACCGGCGCGCCAAGCTCACCGGCCTGATGCTGGGCAGCGCCCGGCGCTGGAAGGACCTGCTGGTCGCCCGGCTCGAAGCCGGCGCCGCGTAGGAGACTCGATGGACTTCGACGACACGCGGGAAGAAGCGGCGTTTCGCGCGGAAGTGCGGCAGTGGCTCGGCGCGCACGCGGAGCCCAAGCGCGGGGCCTTCGAGACGTGGCAGAGCCGCTACCCGGGTCGGGAGGGCTGGGACGGACTCGAGCGCGCCCAGGCCTTCCAGCGCCAGAAGGCGGAAGCCGGATTCGCGGCGCTGCACTGGCCCGCCGAGTGGGGCGGCCGCGCCCTGCCCCCGATCTATCAGGTCATCTACTCCCAGGAGGAATCCCGGTACCTCGTGCCCAGGGGGTATTTCGAGATCGGCCTCGGCATGTGCATGCCGACCCTCTTCGCCTACGGCACCGAGGAGCAGAAGCGGCGCTACGCGCCCTCGGCGCTGCGCGGCGACGAGGTGTGGTGCCAGCTCTTCTCCGAGCCGGGCGCCGGCTCCGACCTGGCCGGCCTGCGCACCCGCGCCCAGCGGGACGGCGACGACTGGGTCATCAACGGCCAGAAGATCTGGACGTCCGGCGCGCACTGGGCGGACTGGGCCATCCTGGTGGCGCGCAGCGATCCCAAGACGGCCAAGCACAAGGGCCTCACCTTCTTCTTCCTCTCGATGAAGTCGCCCGGGATCGAGACCCGCCGGATCAAGCAGATCTCGGGCGCCTCCCACTTCAACGAGGTCTACTTCACCGACGTGCGCATCCCGGACGCCCAGCGCCTGGGCGCGGTGGGCGCGGGCTGGGGCGTGGCCATCACCACCCTGATGAACGAGCGCCTAACCTCCGGCGACCTGCGCGGCCCCGACTTCGAGGAGATCTTCGGCCTGGCCCGCGTCACCCGGCTGGAGGACGGCCCCGCTCTCGCCAACGCGGCGGTGCGCGAGCGCCTGGCCGATCTCTACGTGAAGACCCAGGGCGTGCGGCTCACCCGCTTCCGCACCATGACCGCGCTCTCGCGCGGGGAGACGCCGGGGCCCGAGAACTCCATCGGCAAGCTGGTGAACGCGCCCAAGGCGCAGGAGATCGCCTCGTTCGCGATGGACCTGCTCGACATGGGCGGGGTGGTGATGGACAAGGAGGTGGCCCCGCTGCGGGCCGCTTTCCAGGAATCGCTGCTCTCCTCGCCGGGCGGGCGCATCGCGGCGGGCACCGACGAGATCCTGCGCAACATCATCGCGGAGCGCGTGCTCGGCCTGCCCCAGGACGTGCGCGTGGACCGCGATCTGCCCTTCGATCAGCTCCCGACCGGGACATGACTCGGAGGGGGGCGTCGCCCCCCTTCCGAACCTCCCCCAGGAACCAGATTGCGCGGGCGGAGCCCGCGCTCGGAGCGGCGAGGGACAGGCGCCTAGCGCACCGGGGCGTCCGGGTCCACGACCCGCACCTGGATCCGAGCCGTCCCTGCGCCGGAGCCCGGACGATCTCCAGGCGGGCGGCGCCAACTCGCTGCTCGGGAACCGTGAAGTCCGCGATGCAGCAGGCCCGCCCCGCGTTGCGCACGGTCATGGTGCCGGTGGCCCCGCCCGGCCGGTAGCACCACGCCCGATGGACACGGCGCACATGTCACCCTGCGATTCCTGGGTAGAAGCTGCGGATCTCAGCGCACCCGTCGCGAGCAGCGTGGCCACGACCGCTCCGGCCCGCGTCCGGCCGCACGCGGACGCTGTCACTGGATCAGATCGTCCGCCCGCAGCAGGACCGGCTGGGGAATCGTCAGGCCGAGCGCCCTCGCCGCCCTGAGGTTGATGACCAGCTCGAATTTCGCGGGCTGCTCCATGGGGAGATCGGCGGGCTGGACACCTTTGAGAATCCGGTCCACGAAGTAGGCCGCGCGCCGGTGCATCCCGGGATAGCTCGGTCCGAAGGACATCAACCCCCCTGCTTCCACCAGCTCCGTGTACGCGTACACCGTGGGCAGGCGGTTTCGCGCGGCGAAATCCACGATCCGGGCCCGGTGATGCAGGAAGAGGCGGTCCGCCAGCATGACGAGCGCCCCCGGCCGCTGGCTGCTCATGGCCTGGAATGCGCGATCGAACTCGGATTCCGCCCGCACCGGGAAGAACTCCACCCTCAGGTGGAGCGCCTTCGCCGCCACCCGCGCCTGCTTCTCCGAGGTCACGTGGAAGGCATTCGCGGGATTCATGAGGAAGGCCACGTGCGAGAGCTTCGGCACGACTTCCGTGAGCAGCTCCAGGCGCTTCCCCTCCAGATCCGGGGCGATCGACACCAGGCCGGTGAGGTTTCCGCCGGTCCGGGCGAGACTCTTGACCAGACCGGTGCCGACGGGGTCGCCGACGGCCACCATGACGAGGGGGACGGCCGTCGTCGCGCGCCTGACCGCGAGAGCGGCGGGAGTGCCCGCGGTGACGATGAGCTCCACCTTGAGGGCGATCAGCTCGGCGATCAGCGCGGGAAACCGCTCGTACTGGCCTTCCGCCCAGCGATACTCGATGACGAGATCTCGGCCCTCGACGTACCCGAGCTCGCGAAGCCCGTCGCGGAACGGTCCGACGAGATTGGCCTCGAGCGCCTCCGTGGAGTTCCCGAGGAACCCGATCCGATGTGGCTTCCCGGCCGGCTGCGCTCCGGCGGCGAGCGGCGCGGCGAAGAAGCCTCCGGCAACGGAGGCGACGAAGGCCCGGCGCGAGATCATCGATCGTTCGCCGCGGGAGGCGGCGCGATCACGTCCTCGTATCGGTGCCGCTTGGTGATCAACTTCGAGTGCTGGAAGACGTCCAACGCGACCTCGAAGGCGGGTCGGGTGATCTCGACGTGCGGCGTCCAGCAGCCGAGCTTCTGGTAGTAGCCGATGGTCGAGGCCAGGACCGCCTGGTCGATCTCGGGAAAGAACGCGGCCTCCGCCTTCGCGACCTCGGCGGCGGGGGTGGCGAGCAGCCAGGCCCGCGCCTTGCGGTAGGCGCGCATGAAGCGCCGGGCCATGTCGGTCGCGAGCCATGCCCGAGTCGCGGCCAGGCTCGAGAAGGCCACCGGCCCGATGGCCTGGCCGACCGAGGCCACCACGTGGCCGGCGCCGTCGTGCTCGAGTTGCTGGGGCGCCGGCCCCTGCTGGTGGATGTAGTCGCCTTCGCCTCTCCGGAAGGCCGCGTCCATCTGGTCGCTCGGCACGTTCACGGCCACGATGCTCGCGAAGTCGACGCCGCGCTTGTGGCAGGCGTACTTGAACATGGCCAGGGGCTGGCCGCCGTGGTCCACCAGGACCCGCCGGCCCTTGAGCTTGTCCCAGGAGAACGCCGGATCCGGCGCGCGGCCGGTCAGGAAGAACCCGTCCATCTCGTTGATCTGGGCGAAGTGCACCGCGGGCGGGGCCTGGCCCTTCTCGAGCGGCCCGAAGCCCTGCGACGGCGCGGACTGGCACACGTGCACGGTGCCGGCCACGACCCCCTCGATCGCCGACTTGCCGGCCGGCGCGATCGAATGCCGGGGCGCGAACCCCTCCCGCTGGAGGAAGCCGCCGGCGATCGTCGCGATCAGCGGGGAGTAGAAGGCGGAGAAGCGGGTGAACTGGACGCTGATCTCGTCACTCATGACTTGCCTCCGAGGGTTATACTCACTGGTGCCATGGCCACCACCAAGCGCCCGACCGACGCCGATCTCAAGAGGCGTTTGACCCCGGAACAATACAACGTCACCCAGTGCAGCGCCACCGAGCCGCCGTTCCGGAACGCGTTCTGGAACCATCACGAGGCGGGCATCTACGTGGATGTGGTGACGGGGGAGCCCCTCTTCTCCTCGCTCCACAAGTTCGACTCCGGCACCGGCTGGCCGAGCTTCGACCGGCCCCTCGAGGCCGAGACCGTCAAGGAGCATGCTGACAATTCCCACGGCATGCGGCGCGTCGAGGTTCGCTCCGCTGCGGGCGACTCGCACCTCGGGCACCTCTTCCCGGACGGCCCCCCCTCGACCGGCCTTCGGTACTGCATCAACTCCGCGGCGCTGCGGTTCATCCCCGTCGCCAAGCTCGAGGAGGAGGGGTACGGCAAGTACCTGCCGCTCTTCGAGAAGGGGAAGCCGCGCCCCTAGGTCCGGCCGTCGTTGAGGCCGGTGAGGCACAAGACCCCACTCAAAGGAGAGCGGCCATGGACAGCCGGACGACCGCGGGCTACGAGATCGACGTCACGGACGTGGAGTATCTGCGTCACGGGGACCAGCCGCTCCTGGCTCGGATGTTCGTGCCGCGAGGGGACGGCCCGTTCCCGATGATCGTCGAGCTGCACGGAGGGGCCTGGTGCCGCGGGGACCGGATGAGCGACACCATCCTGAACGAGCCGCTCGCCCGGAGCGGCGTGGTGGTGGCCGCGCTCGACTTCCGCCAGCCGCCCGAGGCCTCCTACCCCGGCTCGCTGATCGACATCAGCTACGCGATCCGCTGGCTGAAAAGCCACGCGGCGGAGTTCCGCGGGCGGCCGGACCAGGTCGGGATCATGGGGGCCTCGAGCGGGGCGCACCAGGCCATGCTGCTCGCCATGAAGCCGCGCGATCCGAAGTACGCGGCCCTCGCGCTGCCCGCGGGCGGCGCACGCGACTTTGACGGCAGCGTGCGCTGCGCGGTGCTCTGCTGGCCGGTCATCGACCCGCTCTCGCGCTACCGCTACGTCAAGGCCCTGAAGGCGGGCGGCCCGCCGTATCCCGACGTCGTCGATCGCGTGCTCCCGGGCCACGACGCGTACTGGCGCACCGAGGAGGCCATGGCCGAGGGCAACCCGACGCTCGCGCTCGAGCGCGGCGAGCGCGTCGAGACGCCGCCGGTGGTCTACATCCAGGGCTCGCGCGACATGGCCCACCCGCGTCCCGATCTCGATCGCTTCGTCGCGCAGTACCGCAAGATCGGCGGCCAGGTCGACCTCGAGCTGATCGAGGGCGAGGCCGAGGGCTACATCAGCAAGAAGCCCGCAGCGGCGGAGCGGACGATCGCGCGGATCATCGAGTTCGTGCACAAACAGCTCGGCTAGCTCTTCGCCCAGTCTCGACGCGCTCGGGCGCATTCGAGACGCGCGAGGCGGTCGCCAGCCCTCACTGCGCGTTCGTCAGCTCTTCTCTAGTTCTTTGCGAACCTTCGGTAGAACCTCGCGAGCGACACGAGCGGTGTAGTCCCGCTCCGGATCCGAGGGCCACTTGGGGTCGGGGATCGGGTGGAGGACCACGTAGTCGAAGGCGACGGGGGCGGCGCGCAGCGCGGCCACGAGTCTCGTGGCCACTTCGGGAGGGGCGCCGCGGAGGCTGAACGCGTCCGCGGCCTCGATCGGCAGGAAGTCGACGGCCTTGCCGCTGGCCTCGAGATCCGGGGCGTGGTGGAAGTCGGGCCAGACCGAGCGGTCGCGCTTGAGGGTCTCGGGTTCGGGGCCCCTCCACGTGAGCGCGGGCGGATCGAAGAGCGCGGGCGAGTACTCGTAGTAGCCGGCCGCCATCGAGCGGGCCATGGTCAGCGCGCGGCTCGGCTCGTCGACCAGCACGGTGTGGAAGATGGCGCCCAGCTTCACCGCCGCCGGATCGCGCCCCGCTTCCGCGGCGCCGGCGCGGATCGCGCTCACCGCGGTCGCGATATTGGCCGGGTGCGTGCCGACGCGGATGAAGACGCCGTCGGCCACCCCGCCCGCCATCCGCAGCGTCTTCGGCCCGCCCGCCGCGATCCAGACTGGCACCGGCCGGTGATGCGGCAGCCGCGCCGGCCGCGCCGCGCCCACCTCGACCGATTCGCCGGCGAGCAGCGCCCGCATGAGCCGCGTGCCGGCTTCCAGCTCGGCCACCCGCGCCGGCCTGAGTCCCGCCAGCCGCACCGCGGTGTCGCCCACGCCCCAGCCGAGCAGCACGCGGCCGGGCGCCAGCTCGTCGATGGTGGCGATGGAGGACGCGGTGACGGTGGGATGCCTGTTCACCGGATTGGCGAGCAGGGGCCCGAGCGTGATGCGCTCGGTGGCCCCCGCCGCCGCGGCGAGCAGCACGTACGTGTCGCGGCGGCGGAGCTGGGAGTCCGGCTGCAGCGCGGCGTCCCAGCCGAGCCGCTCGGCGCGGCGCACGTCGGCCGCGAACGCCTCCACCGAGCGGGAGTCGAAGCGGTTGAGTCCGAAGCGCGGGCCCTTCATCGCGACGCTAGGGCATCCCCGGCATGTCCACCGGCGCGTAGTAGCGCTTCGCGCCGAGCGCGTCCACGCGAGACCAGAAGTCCGGCTGGGCGGCCAGGCCCAGCTCGGTCACGCCGGCCCCCTGGCGCCAGATGCACCAGGAGTCGGGATGGAGCCGGCTCGCTTCCCGGATCCAGCGCTCCGCCTCCTCGCGCTCCCCGCGCCGGAGCAGGAGCTGGGCGAGCCGGAACATGGCCTGCGCGGTGGCGCTCTCCTCGGTGACCGCGGGCAGATGGGCGCGCGCCTGCTCGGCGGTGAACGCGTACCCGCTTGCCGCCCCGTTGCGCGCCCAGTCGCGGATCGCGTCCAGGTAGATGGCCTTCGCCTGCGCGGTGCGCCGGGCCACGTCCTCCGGCATCTCGCGGGTCACGCGATTCATCTGCCGGAACCCCTCGTAGGCGCCGGCCGGCTCCGCGGGTCGCACGATACGCCCGGCCTCGTCGATCCACACCGCCTGCGGGACGTTCACGATACCGTACAGCTCGGCCAGCCGGTGCTCGCGATCGATCAAGGTCGGATACGTCGGCTTCGCCGCATCGATCCACGGCAGCGGATCGCCTTCCCGGCTATCCATGGCCACCGCGATGACCTGGAAGCCGAGGCCCCCCAGCTCCTCCTGGAGCGCCTGCCACACGGGCAGGTCGCGGCGGCACCCTCACCACGAGGCCCAGGTGACGAGGAAGATCTTCTTGCCGCGGTAGTCGGAGAGCCGGTGCAGGCGGCCGGAGGGGTCCGGCAGCGCGAAGTCCGGCGCCTCGAGCGAGCCCAGGGCGGCCTTCCGCTCCCGCGCGCTCTCGCCCAGGACCCAGGCATGGCCGCGATCGCTCCGGACGACCGGGTGACCGAGATGCCGCCACAGCGCGGCCAGGTTGATCCGGCCGCCGTCGACGAACTCGCGCTCGCGGCCCGCGGGCAGCGGCACGCAGACCGGGCCTCGACAGAGACCCTCGGGCTTGGACACCCAGCCGGTGGCCCGCTCCGCGTCGCGCGCGGAACACCAGAGCGCTTCGGTCGAGGCCTCCGCGCCCGTCACCTCGTGCTCACCCGATTCCGTCAGCAGCGTCACCATTGGTCGGCCTCCCGGGCGCGATCTTATCATCACGCGGCGAGGCCCGTCCTTGACGGCGCGCCGGCGCGCGCGGCACTATCGCGCTCGATGCCTCGCGCCCTCGCCCCCCCGCAGCGTCGCGGCTGACCGGCCCGTGCCCCCGAGCGCGCGGCGCCAGGGCCTCCTGGCCCTGGTCATCGTGATCGTGGCCTGGGGCCTGACCTGGCCCGTCAACAAGGTGGTGCTGGCGACGCTCTCGCCGCTCTGGGCGGTGACGCTGCGCTCGGCCATCGCCACCGTCGCGCTCTTCGCGCTCACCGCGTGGCGCGGCCGGGTCACGCTGCCGCCGCGCCAGGACCTGCCGGTGCTGCTGAGCATCACGCTTCTCCACATGGTCGGCTTCAACCTGCTCGCGAGCTGGGGCCTGGGCCTGGTGCCGGCCGGCCGCACCGTGGTCCTCGCCTACACCACCCCGCTCTGGGTCACGCCGGGCGCGGCGCTCTTCCTGCGCGAGCCGCTCACCGCGCGGCGCGCGATCGGAGTGGTCATCGGCCTCGCGGGCCTCGTGACCCTCTTCAATCCGCTCGCGCTCGACTGGAGCGACCGCGCGGTCGTGCTCGGCCACCTGGCCATCCTGGCCGGCGCGCTGCTCTGGGCCCTCAGCATCCTCCATATCCGGGCCCACCGCTGGGCCTCGACCCCCTTCGCCCTCATTCCCTGGGAGACCCTGCTCGCGACCGCGCTCCTGGTCCCGATCGCGCTCGCGACCACGCCCCCGGAGCCCGCTCGGTGGAGTCCCTGGTTCGTCACGCTGCTCCTCTACCTGGGCATCGTGGGCACCGCGGTCGCGTACTGGGCGACCGCGACCGCCAGCCGCCATCTCCCCGCGGTGACGACGTCACTGGGGTTACTCGCGACCCCGGTGGTCAGCGTGATCACCGCCACGCTCTGGCTCGGCGAGCCGCTCACGCTCTCGCTCGTGGTCGCGATCCTGCTGGTCCTGGGCGGGGTCGCCATCGGCAGCACCGGCCCGGACCGCACCGCCAGCCACTCCTGACCCGCACTTCGGGCCCACCCCCCGACGACCGGCCCCGCGGCGCCGCGCCTCGCGCAAGATCGGGAAGTGCGGGTCAGGGTTGACAGGCCGCCGGGCCTAGCTTCACTCTTTCCCCGTGGCCGACTACCACGTGACCGCGGGAGGGCACGCGACCCCCGACGCCCCCGCGCCGACGAAGCGTGAGCTGCTGGCGGCGCTCGCCTCGAGCCGGGACGACGTGCTCGCCCTCGTGCGCGCGATGGAGCCGGCACGGCTCGAGGACGGCCGCTACGAGAACGGCTGGAACGGCCGCCAGATCCTGGCCCACATCGCCTCGATCGAGTGGAGCTATCCCCGCCTGATCGACATCGCCCGCACGCCCCCGACGCCGGTCGAGGAGGCTCCGCCCACGCGCACGATGAAGGGCGGCAACGACGCCTACAACGACCGCCAGGTGGCCAAGCGCGAGCACATGACGGTCGCCGAGCTGCTCGCCGAGTTCGAGACTAATCGCGCCGCGACCATCGAGGCGGTGGAGGCCGCGGACGAGGAGCTGTTCGCGCGCCGCATCCGCTCGGCGGGCGGCGTGGTCGGCCCGCTCGCCACCGTCTTCCACCAGATCGCGGTGGCCCACGTGCTGGGCCACGCGAAGGATATTGCCGGAGGCACGACCCACCATGGCTGATCGGAACCCGCGGGGCCCGCTCGACGGCGTCAAGGTGCTCGACATGACCGAGCACATGGCGGGCCCCTTCTGCACCATGATCCTCGCCGACATGGGCGCCGACGTGATCAAGCTCGAGCGGCCCGGCGCGGGCGATTCCTCCCGCGGCATGGGCGACGGCAGCGAGCGCAATCCCTATTTCCGCTACATCAACCGCAACAAGAAGAGCCTCACCCTCGACTACAAGGGCGCGCGCGGCCGCGAGATCTTCCTCGAGCTGATCCCCGCCATGGACGTGCTGGTGGAGAACTACCGCCCCACCGTCATGGACCGCGCCGGGCTCGGCTGGGAGACGCTCAAGCAGGTGAATCCCCGCCTGATCTACGCCCAGCTCTCCGGCTTCGGCTCGGACGGCCCCTACCGCGAGAAGGGCGGCTTCGACCTCATCGCCCAGGGCATGGGGGGCATCATGCACGTCACCGGCGAGCCCGACGGCCCCCCCACCTCGGTGGGCCTGCCGATCTGCGATCTCGGCACCGGCATGTGGGGCGCCCAGGGCGTCCTCGCCGCGCTCTACGAGCGGCAGCGCACCGGCCGGGGCCAGAAGGTCGAGTGCTCGCTCCTGGAGACCGCGGTCGGCTTCTCCTCGTGGACCAGCGCGGGCTGGCTGGCCGACCACGTGGAGCCCGTCCGCATGGGCTCGCGCCATCGCCAGAACGCGCCCTATCAGCGCTTCGAGACCAAGGACGGCTACATGATGATCGGCGCCGCCGGCCAGTCCATCTGGCAGCGCTGCGCTCGCGCCCTCGGCCATCCCGAGTGGCTCGAAGACCCGCGCTTCGCCCGCTCCCCGGAGCGGCGGAAGAACCGTTTCGCGCTCGAGACGGAGATCACCGCGGTGCTGGCGACCGCGCCCACCGCGCACTGGACCAAGGTGCTCGACGACGCGGGCGTGCCGTGCGGCCCCGTCTACAACTACGAGCAGCTTTTTGCCGACCCGCAGGTGCAGCACCGCGAGATGGTGGTCTACGCGGAGGACGCCGAGCTGGGTCGGGTGCCCCACATCCGCACCCCGATCCGGCTGTCGGCCAGCGACGTGGCGGTGCGCCGGACCGCGCCCAAGCTCGGCGAGCACACCGCCGAGATGCTGGCCGGTCTCGGCTACACCTCGGCGGACGTCGCGACCCTGCGCGGCGAGGGCGTGATCTGATCTTCCTGATCCGTCACGGCGAGACGCTCGGCAACGCCTCGCGCACCGTGCAGCTTCCCGACAACCCGCTCTCGCCTCGCGGCATCGCGCAGGCCGAGCGCCTCGCCCGGCGGCTCGAGCGCGAGGGCGTCGACGCCATCCTCTCCAGCGATTACGCGCGCGCCGCGCAGACCGCGGAGCGCCTGGCGCGCGTCACGGGCCTCCCGGTCCGCCACGATCCCCTGCTCCGGGAGCGCAACTTCGGCGACATCCGCGGCACGCCCTACGCCAAGCTCTCCTTCGACATGTTCGCGCTCGACTACGCTCCGCCGAACGGGGAGACCTGGGAGATCTTCCACGCGCGCGTGGACCGGGCCTGGGCGGTGGTCCAGGCGAGCGCCGCGGCCACCGGCGGGCACCTGGCCGTCGTCACCCACGGCCTCGTCTGCCGCTCGCTGGCCGCGCGCCACCTGATCCTGCCCGACGGTGAAGAGGTTCCGGAACGCTGGGAGAACACCGCGCTCACGGTCATCGAGCATCCAGCCCCGTGGCGCGTGCGGCTGCTCAACTGCGTCGCCCATCTCGACGACGACGCGGCCGCCCGGCCCCTCTCGAACTCGGGCGCGGTCTGACGAGACACCCACGGCTCTGCTGATTCGCGGCGGCGGGTCCTGGCGGGTATGCCGGGCTCGTCGGCGGCGAGAGCGTTGAGGTCCGGCGTTCGCATCCCGCCGCGACCCATGGAATACTCAACGAGGAGAATTGATCGATGACGGCTGACCGACCCTGGCTCCAACCCGGCGATCCCGCCCCGGCCTTCGCCCTTCCGGCCATCAACCGAGAGGGCACCGTGTCGATCGAGGACTACCGTGGCCGCACCCCCTTGCTGCTGGGACTATACCGGGGCCTTCACTGCCCCTTCTGCCGGCGCCAGCTCGTGCAGCTCTCGACGACGCAGGAAAAGCTCAAGGCGGCGGGCGTGGAGACGCTGGCTGTCGTAAACACACCGGTCGAACGGGCGCGCCTGTACTTCAAGCACCGGCCAGCCCGGGTGTTGCTCGCCGCCGACGCCGAGGCCAGCGTGCACCGCGCGTTCGGCGTGCCGGCCTTCATCCCGGTCGAGGACCCGACCACGGCGCGCTGGCCATGGCGCGCGACGATGGAACAGTTCCGGGCCAGCCTCATCAACCCGACCGGGGAACTGCCGAAGCCCCTCAATGGCTTCGAGGCCAACGACACCTTGAATCAGATGGACCGCTTCGAGCTTACCGACGAGGACAAGCGGATCTTCAACGCGCATGGGTCTCAGCTCGTCGGCCACTTCCTGCTCGACCAGCGGGGGATAGTCCGCTGGGCAGACGTCGAGGCTGGCGCCCGCATGACGGACATCGGGCGGTTTCCCTCCGACGAGGAGCTTCTGGCCGCCGCCCGCGCGCTGCCGTCCTGACCCCGTCAGAGGATAGTCAACATGAACGACCTCAGTCGACCCCTGAGGAGACACCCATGGCTCTGCTGATTCGCGGCGGTCAGGTCCTGGCGGGTATGCCAGCGGCGCTCCAGCGGGCGGATGTCCTCATTGAGGGCGATCGCATCGCCGGGCTGGGCCCGGGGCTGACCACCGTTGCCGGCGCCCGGGTCATCGACGCCGGCGACCGC
>DATHSW010000006.1:0-4025 GCA_035463855.1 Candidatus Deferrimicrobiaceae bacterium
GCCGGGCGCGATCGCGCCGCCGATGAACTCGCCGCGGCGGTTCACGCAGTCGAAACGCGTGGCGGTGCCGAAGTCGACCACGATCAGCGGGGTGCCGTAGAGCGCGATGCCCGCCACGCAGCTGACTACGCGGTCGGCTCCCACTTCGCGCGGTGTCTCGACGTTCAGCGGCAGGTCCGCGGTGACGCCCGGCTCGACGGTCAGCGGGTTCACCCCGAAGTAGCGGTCGCACATCCACTCGAGCGCCTGCTGGATGGGCGGCACCACGTTGGAGATGGCGACGCCGGTGATGTGCTGCTGCTCGATGCCGCGGGTGGCCAGCAGGGTCTGGATGAACACGCCCCACTCGTCCGCGGTCTGCTCCCGGCGCGTGGTGAGGCGCCACGAGGCCCGGAGACGGCCGTCGTCGTAGATGCCGAGCGAGGTGTTGGTGTTGCCGACGTCAATGACCAGCAGCATGCGCCGGCGCCTCCTCGATCGCCTCGCCCGACACGACCGCGACCAGCCGGCCGTCGCTCGCGCGGGCCAGCAGCGTCCCGTCGTCTCCCACGTCCTCGCCCACCCCCCGCGTGCCGTCCGGCAGCCGCACGATCTGTCCCGGCAGCAGCGCGTGCGCGAGCCAGGCCGCCCGCAGCGCCGCGAAGCCGCCGGCCTGCCACGCCGCGTAGCGGCGCTCCAGGTGGGCGAGCACGACGGTCAGCACGGTAGCGGCGTCGTGCACGCGGCCGGTGACGAGCCGGAGCGAGGTGGCCCGCTCGGCGAGGGCGCCCGGGAACTCGGTCTGGTTGAGATTGATGCCGATGCCCAGGATCACGTGCTGCACCCTCCCCGCCCCGTCCGACGAGGCCTCGGCCAGGATCCCGCACACCTTGCGTCCGTCCACCAGCACGTCGTTGGGCCAGCGGATGCGCGCGGCCACTCCGGCGGTCGCGAGCGCCTCCGCGACCGCGAGCCCGCCCACCAGCGACAGTTGCGGCACCGCGGCGGGCGGGGCGGACGGTCGCAGCAGCACCGAGACGAGGAGGCTCTCGCCGGGCGCGTCCCACCACTCGTGACCGCGGCGGCCCCGGCCCGCCCGCTGGTGGCGGGCCGTGACCACCGTGCCCTCGGGCGCGCCCTCCGCGGCCAACCGCTGGACTTCCGATTGGGTGGAGTCGATGCGGTCCAGCGCGTGGACGGCGAACTGCACGGGCGGCCCCTCGTTACCCGAGCGCGGCGAGGCTCGCCGCGAGCTTCTGCTCGGTCTGGCGCTGCTCGGCCAGGCGCACCCGCTCGCGCTCGACCACCTCGGCGGGCGCGCGCTCCACGAACTCCGGCCGGCCGAGCTTGCCCTCGAGGAAAGCGATCTCCTTCCGCGCCCGCTCCACTTCCTTGCGCAGCCGCTGCCGCTCGGCGTCGAAGTCCACCACGCCCTCGAGCCGCACGAAGACGTCGCCGC
Source organism: Candidatus Deferrimicrobiaceae bacterium (assembly GCA_035463855.1). Taxonomy (GTDB): domain Bacteria; phylum Methylomirabilota; class Methylomirabilia; order Rokubacteriales; family CSP1-6; genus CAMLFJ01. Next base: position 1,439 of record DATHSW010000006.1, read on the forward strand.
TCGGCGTGGTCGCCACCGCGGAGCTGGCGGGCCGCGCGCCGTCGCCCGACACCGTGATCGCGGCGCGGGCCAGGCCGCCGATGACCGCCGCGCTCCTCTCGAGGGCCGCCGCCACCTCGGGCCCCGCCGGCTTCACGCTGACCACGAGCTCCACCGCGGGCGAGATGCGGCTCTCGCTCCGCACGGTGCGGATCGCGCTCACGAAGTCGAGCACCGGCGCCATGAGCCGCTCCGCCTCGGGGTCTCGCCCCTTGCGGGAGGCCTTCGGGAACGGCGCGATCATTATCGACCGGGCGGGGGCCGGGACTCGCTCGCCCCCGCGCGGCAGGCGTTGCCAGAGCTCTTCCGAGATGAACGGCATGAACGGGTGGAGCAGCCGCAACGTGGTCTCGAGCGTCTCCACGAGGGTGCGCTGGGTCACCGCGCGCGCCTCCGGGCTCTCCGGCTGGTAGAGGGTCCGCTTGGCGATCTCGAGGTACCAGTCGCAGTACTCGTGCCAGAGGAACTGGTAGACCGCGGAGGCGGCGTCGTTGAAGCGATAGGTGTCGATCGCCTTGCGCACCTGCGCGATCGCCTCGGTGAGCCGGCTCTTGATCCAGCGGTCGGCCACCGACGGCGTCCCGCGGCGGGCGAGCGCCGGATCGTAGCCTTCGAGGTTCGTCAGCACCAGCCGGGCCGCGTTCCAGATCTTGTTGGCGAAGTTCCGGTACCCCTCGATGCGCTCCTCGGCGAGCCGGATGTCGCGCCCCTGCGCGGCGAGCGCGGCCAGGGTGAAGCGGAAGGCGTCGGTGCCGTACCGGTCCATCACGCTCAGGGGGTCCACCACGTTGCCCTTGGACTTGGACATCTTCTGGCCCTCGGCGTCGCGGACCAGGGCGTGGATGTACACGTGGCGGAACGGGACGTCGCCCATGAACTTGATCCCGAGCATCGCCATCCGCGCCACCCAGAAGAACAGGATATCGAAGCCGGTCGACAGCACCGAGGTGGGATAGAACACCTTCAGCTCCGGGGTGTCCTCGGGCCACCCGAGCGTGGAGAAGGGCCAGAGGCCGGACGAGAACCACGTGTCCAGCACGTCCGTGTCCTGGCGCAGCGGACCCCCGCACTGCGGACACGCGCTGAGATCGGTGCGGGAGACGTGCATGCTGCCGTCCCGGTCGCAGTACCACACCGGGATGCGGTGCCCCCACCAGAGCTGCCGGGAGATGGCCCAGTCGCGGATGTTCTCCATCCAGTGGAAGTAGGTCTTGCTCCACGCGCGCGGGACGATCTTGATCTTGCCCGAGCGGACCGCCTTGATCGCGGGCTCGGCCAGGGGCTTCATGCGCACGTACCACTGCTTGGAGACGAGCGGCTCCACCACCGTCTTGCAGCGGTAGCAGACCCCGACCGCGTGCCGGTAGGGCTCGATGCGGTCGATGAGCCCCAGCGCCTGCATGTCCTCCACGATGCGCTTCCGGGTCTCGAAGCGGTCGAGCCCGGCGTACTTGCCGGCCAGCGCGGTCATCCGGCCGTCGAAGCCGATGACGCTGCGGACCGGCAGGTTGTGGCGCCGCCCGATCTCGAAGTCGGTCGCGTCGTGGCCGGGCGTGACCTTGATGACCCCGGTGCCGAACTTGGGGTCCACCGCGTCGTCGGCGACCACCTGCAGCGTGATGGTCCCCTCCACCGAGGGCACCTCGAGGGTCTTCCCCACGTAGCGGCGGTAGCGCTTGTCCTTGGGATGGACGGCCACCGCGGTGTCCCCCAGCTTGGTCTCGGGCCGCACGGTGCCGAGCGTGAGCGGGCCGTACTTGATGTAGACGAACTCGGCGTCCTGCTCCTCGCGCTCGACCTCGAGGTCGGAGAGCACGGTCTGGCAGCGCGGGCACCAGTTGACGATGTAGTCGCCCTGGTAGATCAGCCCCTCTTCCCAGAGGCGGACGAAGACCTCGCGCACCGCCGCGGAGAGGCCGGCGTCCATCGTGAAGCGCTCGCGGGCCCAGTCGCAGGAGGCGCCGAGCCGCTTGAGCTGGCGGATGATGGTGCCGCCCGACTCCTCCTTCCACTGCCAGACGCGGGCGATGAAGGCCTCCCGCCCCAGGTCTTCCTTGGTCTTGCCCTCCTTCTCGAGCTGCCGCTCGACCACGTACTGCGTCGCGATGCCCGCGTGGTCGGTGCCGGGCATCCAGAGCGCGTTGTAACCGTCCATCCGCTTGTAGCGGATCAGGATGTCCTGGAGCGTGTTGTTGAGCGCGTGACCCAGGTGGAGGGAGCCGGTGACGTTGGGCGGCGGGATGACGATGCAGTACGGCTTCTTCGGCGAGGCGGCGTCGGCGTGGAAATAGCCGCGCTCTTCCCAGACGGCGTACCAGTGAGGCTCGACGCGCGTCGGGTCGTAGCGGTCGGCGATTTCGCTCATGTTATCGCGTCATTGTAGCACGGGCGCGGCGGCGTGGAGCCGCCACCCGGCGGGGGCGCGCGTCCACGCGAGCGCCCACGGCACGCGGCGGCCGTCGCGCACCTCGGTCGCCGCCACCGTCACCGGGCCGCGGGGGCCCGCCGGCCCCGCCTCCTCGCAGACCGGCTCCGGCACGAGGCCGCG
>DATHSW010000007.1:0-4463 GCA_035463855.1 Candidatus Deferrimicrobiaceae bacterium
CATGAGGTCTCCTCCTCGGGGGTGTTTGAGCGCGGCGTGCTCTGCTCGCGCGATTCAGCGGGCGGCGGCTAGGGTACCACAGCCGGCCCGGGGCCGGGACGGCGCCCCGGTGGAGGGAGCCGCAGCCTGCGCCGGGCGCCGCCCGGCAGGGGCTGCGGCACATGAAGGCTCCCGTCTCCGCTCCCGACGGAGCGGCCGGGCCCCGGACGCTCGGGCGCGCGGGGGTTCTGTCGCCTCCCGAGCCGTGAAGAAGGCCAGCAGCCGCCGCCTCACCGTGCGGGGGATCGTGCCCCGGGCGGCCCGCAGGAGCTCGTTCCGGCGCAGCCCGACCCGGGCCGCCTTCTCCTCGATGGAGCCGCCGGGCTCGGCCACGCAGGCCTGAACCAGGCGGGCAAGCTGGAGGCTGGAGGGGGCCATCAGGGACGGATGGTAGCGGCTTCTCGACGCCCGCGGGCGAGGAATGTGGAGGTAAGATGCGCTCTGATGAAGCCCAAGCTGCGCGTCTGGGTGATGTTCGGGGACCAGCTCAAGTTCGGCGACGGCCGCGCCCGCCTGTTCGAGCTGATCGAGGAGCGCGGGTCGCTCAAGAAAGCGGCCGAGGAGCTCGAGATGTCCTACCGCAACGCGTGGGGCTACCTGCGCGACCTCGAGGAGGCGGCCGGCTTCAAGTTCGTGGAGCGCGTGCCGGGCGGCGGGCCCGCGAGCGGCATGCGCCTCACCAAGGCGGGCAAGCGGTTCCTCGAGCGCTACAAGAAGTTCCGCGGCGGCCTCGACGACGCGGCCAAGCGACAGTTCGAGCGCGCCTTCGGCGCGTGAGCCCCGAGGCGAAGTATCTCTACCTGACCACCACCGGGCGGCGCAGCGGGCTGGCCCGGCGGATCGAGATCTGGTTCACGCGTCATCGGGGCCGCTACTACCTGGTCGCCGAGCACGGGCTGAGGGCGCGATGGGTGCTGAACGTCCTCGCCGAGCCCTCGGTGCAGGCCCGCGTCGGCCGCCGGACCTTCCGCGGGCGCGCCCGCGTGGTCGACGCCCGCGCCGAGCGGGATCTGGTCTCCACGATCCGCCGGCGGTCGGAAGCCAAGTACGGCTGGGGCGCGGGCCTGGTCGTCGAGATCGCGCCGGCCGCGCGCCGGCGGGCGGCCTCTCGCTAGGCGGTCGCCACCACCCGGATCAGCGCTCCGTCGGGCCGCGGAGGCGCGACCTCACCGATGATGGCGGCGTGCGCGTCGCCCGCCTCGTGCAGCGCGGCCAGCATCGCGGCGCTCCGGTCTGGCGAGATCCCGAGCAGGAGCCCGCCCGAGGTCTGCGGGTCGAAGAGCAGATCCAGCGCCGGGCGCGTGCCGGCCCCCGGCTCCACCAGCATGGCGCGCCGGGCGCGGGCGTTCTCGGGATGCGCGGTGCTCCGCACGCCGCGGGCCAGCAGCCCCACCGCGCCGGGCAGGGCGGGCAGCGCCGCGAGGTCGAGCACCGCGGAGCACTTGCTGGCGCGCAGCATCTCGCCCAGGTGCCCGGCCAGCCCGAAGCCGGTGACGTCGGTGGCGGCCGACGGCCGCCGCGCCACCATCGCCCGCGCCGCCGGCCCGTTGGAGCGGAGCATGGACGCGGCGGCCGCCTCCACCCACTCCCCCCGCGCCAGCCCGCGCATGTCGGCCTGGAGGATCACCCCGGTGCCGAGCGGCTTGGTCAGGATGAGCCGGTCCCCGGGGGCGACGCCGCCGATGCGGACCAGCGCGTCCGCCGAGGCCGCGAAGCCCCAGACCGCGAAGCCCACCACCAGCTCCGGGCCCGTCGTGGTGTGCCCGCCCACGAGCGTGACGCCGTCTGCGTCCAGCGCGGCGCGGGCGCCCGCCATCACCTGGTAGAGCGTCTCCTCCGCCCGCGCCGGCTCGGTCTCCGGCACGCTCACCTGGGCGAGCGCGAACCGCGGCGTCACGCCCTTGGCCCAGAGATCGCTGACCGCGTTCACCGCCGCCACGCGGCCGACCAGGTAGGGATCGTCCGCGAAGGCGCGGAAGGAGTCGACGGTGGCGGCGACGATCTCCCCGCGGTCGGTCTCGACCGCGGCCGCGTCGTCCGGCTGGGCGAGCCCCAGCACCACGGCGGGATGGCTCGGGACGCCGAGCCGCTCGAGCGCCCGGGTGAGCGAGGACTCGCCGACCTTGGCCGCGCAGCCGCCGCAGAGCATGTCGCCGCCCGGGGTCGGGGCCGCCCGGAAGTCGGCGGTGACGGCGCCCTCGCGGTCGAGCACCTGGAAGCGCCGCACGAAGCGACGGTCGATCCAGTCCTTGAGGGCGAAGACGCGCCGGCCTTCGGCCGAGACACCCCACTTGGTCCCGATCGCGCGGCCGTCGCCCAGGTTCAGCAGCGAGAGGAAGTCGCGCTGCGGGCGGTACGCGCGGAGCCGCTCGCCGCGGAGCCGCGCCATCAGGTTGTGCGCGAGCACCGGGCCCTCGCGGACGGCGTACACGCCGGCCTTGGCGAGGCCGGGCCCCGCGGTCCACGCCGCGCAGTCGCCCACCGCGAAGACGTCGTCGTGCCCGAGACACTGCAGCGTCGGCCGGATCCGCGCGAAGCCGCGCTCTTCGGTCTCGACCCCGGAGCCCGCGAAGATCGGCAGCGCGGCGGCGCCCGCCACCCAGACCACCGCGTCGGTGGGCAGCCGCTCGCCGCTCTCCAGGTGCAGCGCGTCGGCCGCGACCCGCGCCACGCGCGCGTCCGTCCGGATCGTGATGCGCCGCGCCGCCGCGCCGGCCTCGACGCGGCCGGCCGCGCTCGCCGCGTAACCCGGCAGCACGCGGGGCCCCGCCTCGAGCAGGAGCACCTCGACGCGGCCGGTCCGCTCGTGGGCCAGTCGCGCGGCGAGGGCGAAGGCGACCTCGACGCCGCCGGCGCCCGCGCCGACCACGACGGCCCGAAAGGCGTCGCGGCCCCGCGCGGCGGCCACCACCTCGTCCACGCGGCGGACGAACTCGCCGATGGGGCGGGTGGGGATCGCGTGCTCGCGGACGCCGGGCACCCCGAGCCCGGCCACGGTGGAGCCCACGTCGAAGGAGACCGTGTCGTAGGCGATCGGCGGGCGGCCCTGGAGCGCGAGGCGCCGCGCGGCGGTGTCGAGCCCGGTGGCCGCGGCCACGATGCAGCGGGCGCCCGCCCGCCGGGCCAGCGGCCGCACGTCGATCTCGAGATCTTCTCGGGCATACTGGCCGGCCACGAAGCCCGGCACCATGCCGGAGTACACCGCGATCGGCCGGTCCACGACGAGGGTGAGGCGCGCCCCCGGCACCGGGGCCATGGCCCAGCGCTTGAGCACCTGGATATGGGCGTGACCGCCGCCCACGAGGACGAGATCGTGACGAACGTCGCTCGTGGACGGCGACCGCATACCGGATCGAGCGGGCTAAGTCGTCTTGGCTGACCCGTTGACCAGGGCCAGCGCGATGCGCTCCGGGCTCATCGGCAGCTCGGTCAGGCGCGCCCCGGTCGCGTCCTGGATCGCGTTGGCGATCGCGGCGGGCGCCGGGATGATGGGCGGCTCGCCCACCCCGCGGGCGCCGAACGGACCGGCCGGCGCGGGCACCTCGACGATGATCGTCTCGAGATTCGGCAGATCGGCCGCGGTCAGCTTGCGATAGTCGAGCAGGCTCGGGTTGGTGAGCCGCCCGCTCTCGTCGAATATGAGCCCTTCGGTGAGCGCCATCCCGAGGCTCTGCACCGCGCCGCCCTGCATCTGGCCTTCCACGCCGAGCGGGTTGATGGCCTTCCCCACGTCCTGGACGATCACGAAGTCCTGGAGGGTTACCTCGCCCGTGTCCGGATCCACCTCGAGCCGCGCGAGCTGGGCCGCGAAGCCGGGCGCCTGCTGGGTGAATGCCGGGTTGGCCTTGCCGAGCACCGGCGGCGTCTTCGACATGTAGAGGTTGCCCTTCTTGCCGATGGTGGCCAGCGTGATGCCCTTGTCCGGCATGCCGCGCACCACGACCTTGCCGTCGACCAGCTCGAGGTCGTGGACCGAGGCCTCCAGCTCCTTGGCCGCGATCTCGAACGTCTGCCGGCGGGCGTCCTCCGCCGCCTGGAGCACCGCTGCTCCGACCGTGTAGATGGTCTTGCTGCCCGCACTGAGCCCGGTGACCGGGGCGGTGTCGGTATCGCCGGTGGTGATGCGCACGAGATCGGTGTCCACTCCGTAGGCGGAGGCCGCGATCTGCGCGAGCGCGATGTTGGTGCCCGCGATGTCCACCTGCCCCGTGAGCACTGCGAGTGATCCATCGGGGTTCAGGCGAACGGTCGCGCCGGTCGGCTGCAGCCCCCCGAGCCAGCCGCCCAGGGCCAGGCCGACCCCGCGCCGCTTGCCGTTGCCGCCCGCGGCGACCCACTGCTTGCGGGATTTCCAGTGCGGGTGCTCGGCGATCCGGGCGAGCACCTGCTTGGCCCCGTTCGACTGCCAGGGCTGGCCGTTCACC
>DATHSW010000008.1:0-31619 GCA_035463855.1 Candidatus Deferrimicrobiaceae bacterium
CCGTGGCCGGCATCCACGTCGAGGACCAGGTCTTCCCCAAGCGCTGCGGCCACATCGCCGGCAAGACGATCGTCGGCCTCGCGGAGGCGGTCGGCAAGTACCGGGCCGCCGTCGACACGCGCAACCGCCTGGCCCCCGACTTCGTGCTCATCGCCCGCACCGACGCGTACGGGGCGGTGGGCGGGAGCCTGGAGGAGGCGATCTGGCGCGGCCGCGCCTACGCCGACGCCGGGGTGGACCTGGTGTGGGCCGAGCTGTCGAGCTCCGACCGGGGGCCCGCGATCGAGTTCGCGCGCGCCATGAAGCAGACTCATCCTGATCTGCCGCTCGCCTTCAATTACTCGTCGTCCTTCCGCTGGCACAAGGATCCGAATCCGCTCTCGTTCCGGGAGCTGGGCGAGCTCGGCTACCGGTTCATCTTCATCACGCTCTTCGGGGCTCACGCCGCCATGTACTCGGTGTGGAACTTCATGCAGGAGCTGGTGAAGAACGAGGAGCAGGCCCAGTGGACGCTCGAGCGCCTGAAGGCGGGCCACCCCACCGAGAGCCACCACGTGATGGCCCGGGTCTCACACTTCCAGGAGCTGGAGCGCCGGTACATCCCGGGCACCGAGGAGCGGCTGCAGGGCTCCGCCGGGTTCGGGGAGGCGAAGGGGCACTGAGCCGCGCGCTCGCGGCGGCCGGACGCGCGTCGCGCCCGGCCGCCGCGGCGATTCACGCTCGCTCGCGGCGGTATACCGCCTGCACGATCCGCAGCGCGACGAGGGCGAGGATGCCGAGCAGCACGACGAGCAGCACGATCCGCTCGACTTCCCCCACCACGTAGCGCAGCCGCTCCACGTAGGCGCCGAAGCCGTAGCCCACCGCGTAGCCGGCCCCGACCACCACCGGCACGTACAGGACGGCGCCCGCCACGTTGGCGATCAGGAACGACGCGAACCGCATTCCGAGCGCCCCCGCGAGCGGCCCCGCGGTGAAGCGGACGCCGGGCACGAAGCGGGCCACGAACACCGCGACCGGCCCGCGGCGGCCCACGAACGCGGTCATGGTCGCGAGCCGCTCGGGATGCCCGAGCACCCACCGGGCATAGCGCGGGAGCGCGGTCTGCCCGTAGCGGCGGCCGAGCCAGTAGCCGATGTTGTCGCCGACGACTGCGCTGACGATCCCGACGGCCAGCACCAGGGAGAGGCGGAGCTTGCCGCGCCAGACCAGGTAGCCGGCCAGGGCGAGGATGGTTTCCTCGGGCACCGGGAGGCCCACGTTGCCGAGCACCACCACCACGAAGATGGCGGGGTAGCCCCAGTGACCGACGAACTGGTGGAGATCGGTCACCGAGCGGGCAGGGCGGGGCGGATCACCGGCCCGCGGGCCGTCGGGTGGCGTCGCGCATGTGGCCGTCCTCCTCGTGGGGGAGGAACACGTAGAACGCGGCCGAGCGTGGCATCTTCTCGGCGATGCGGATGTCGAGGACCGGGAAGCTCATGGCCGATCGGCTCTGCCCCTCAGCATCGCACCCGGGCGGACGGATCGGAGCCGAATTTTGCACGCTACGTCCCCATACGGTGAATGCTTGACACCCGGGCGCCCCCGCCCCTAGCGTAGGTGCTTCAGAGACGATGAACATCGGCGCCGTCAAGAGGCTGTTCGTGGGATCACCGCTCGCTACGGCGCAGGCCCGGCACGAGCGGCTCTCGAAGGCGTCCGCGCTCGCGGTGTTTTCCTCCGACGCGCTCTCCTCGGTGGCCTACGCCACCGAGGAGATCCTGATCGTCCTGGTGATCGCGGGCACCGCCGCGCTCGCCTACTCGATCCCGATCGGCCTCGCGATCGCGGCCCTCATCGCGATCGTGGTGAGCTCGTACCGGCAGACCATCCTCGCCTATCCCCAGGGCGGCGGCGCCTACATCGTCACCAAGGACAATCTGGGCCGGCTGCCCGGGCTCGTCTCGGCGGGCGCGCTGCTCATCGACTACGTGCTGACGGTGGCGGTGAGCGTGGCGGCGGGCGTCGCCGCGCTCACCTCCGCGTTCCCCGCGCTCTACGCCTACCGCATCCCGCTCGGCGTGCTGTTCATCGCGGGCATCGCGACCATGAACCTGCGCGGGCTGCGGGAGTCGAGCAATCTGTTCGCGGTCCCGACCTATCTCTTCGTGGTCAGCTTCGCGAGCATGCTCGCCTACGGGTTCGTCCGCTGGGCCGCCGGGTGGGAGACCCCGACGCCCCCGGCCGCCGACGTCGCCACGACCCAGAGCCTGACGCTCTTCCTGGTGCTCCGGGCCTTTTCCTCGGGTTGTGCCGCGCTCACCGGAGTCGAGGCGGTGTCCGACGGCGTGCCCGCCTTCCGGCCTCCGGAAGCGCGCAACGCGCGGGTGGTGCTCACCTGGCTCGGGATCATCCTGATCGCGCTGTTCATGGGCATCACCTTCCTGGCCCGCCACTTCCACGTGACGCCGCGCCCGGAGGAGACGGTGGTCTCGCAGCTCGCGCGGCTCATCTTCGGCGGCGGGCTCCTGTACTACGAGATCCAGACCGTCACCATGCTCATCCTGGTCTTTGCGGCCAACACCGCTTTCGCCGACTTCCCGCGACTGGCCTATTTCCTGGCCCGCGACAGCTTCATCCCCCGCCAGTTCGCTACCCGGGGCGACCGCCTCGTCTTCTCCAACGGCATCCTGATCCTGGGTGGCCTCGCCGCGCTGCTGGTGACGCTGTTCGGAGGCGACACCCACGCGCTCATCCCGCTCTACGCGGTCGGCGTCTTCCTCTCCTTCACGCTCTCGCAGGGGAGCATGGTGCGGCGCTGGCTGACCCGGCGAGAGCCGGGCTGGCGCTGGCGATGGGCCCTCAACGCGGGGGGGGCCCTCACCACCGGCGTCGTGATGCTGGTCATCGCGGTCACCAAGTTCAGCCACGGCGCCTGGATGGTCGTGCTGCTGATCCCGCTGCTCGTGATGCTCTTCCTCATGATCAACCGCCACTACGCGGACGTGGCCCGCCAGCTCTCGCTCGACGACTACGGAGGTCCGCCCCCCATCGACCACACGGTGCTCGTGCTGGTGGGCGACCTGCACCGCGGGGTGGCCTCCGCCCTCCGCTACGCGCAGGCTCTCTCCACGTCGGCGAAGGCGGTCTACGTGGAGACGGATCCGGAGCGGACGCAGAAGCTCGAGGAGAAGTGGGGCAAGTGGGGGCTCGGGGTTCCCCTCGTGGTATTGACGTCGCCCTACCGCTCGCTGCTCACGCCTTTCCTCGACTACGTCAACCACCTGCTCGCACTCGGCGAGCGCCACGTGGTGACGATCGTGATCCCGGAGTTCGTGCCGGCCCGGTGGTGGCAGCATCTCCTGCACAACCAGACCGCGCTGCTCATCAAGGGCGCGCTGCTGTTCCGCAAGAGGGTCGTGGTCGTGGACGTCCCCTTCCATCTCCGATGAAGCTCTCCAGGCTCAAACGATGGTTCGTGGGCACGCCGATCGCGACGGCCCAGGCCCACCACGAGCGGCTCGGCAAGGTCACCGGGCTCGCCGTCTTCGCCTCCGACAACCTCTCCTCGGTCGCGTACGCGACCGAGGAGATCTTGCGTGTGCTCCTCCTCGCCGGGGTGGGGGCGCTCGCGTTCTCGGTCCCCATCGGCCTCTGCATCGCGGCGGTGATCGGTATCGTGATCCTCTCGTACCGCCAGAACATCGCGGCCTACCCGCAGGGCGCCAGCGACTACATCGTGGCCAAGGACAACCTGGGCGTGTTCCCGGGGCTCACCGCGGGCGCCGCCCTGCTCATCGACTACACGCTGACGGTGGCGGTGAGCGTGTCTGCGGGGGTGGCCGCGCTCACCTCCGCGTTTCCCCTCCTGTACCCGTACCGCGTCGTGCTCGGCGTCGGGCTCGTCGTGCTCATCGGGGTGGCGAACCTGCGCGGCCTCCGCGAGTCCGGGCGGGTGTTCGCGGTGTGGAGCTACCTGTTCATCGGCGGCTACGTCCTGCTGATGCTGTACGGCTTCCTGCGGTTCGCGATCTGGGGCGGCCCGCCGGCGGCGGCGACCGCGCCGCCGCCTCCGCCCCTCGCCGAGATCGGGGTGTTCCTGCTCCTGCGCGCCTTCGCCTCCGGCGCGGTGGCCCTCACCGGGATCGAGGCGGTCTCGGACGGCACCCCCGCCTTCCGGTCGCCGGAGGTGCGCAACGCGCAGACCGTGCTCGCGATCCTCGGGGTGATCATGCTCACGCTGTTCCTGGGCATCACGGTGCTGGCGGGCACCTACCAGATCGTGCCGCGCGACGAAGAGACCGTCGTCTCCCAGCTCGCGCGCGAGGTGTTCGGGGGTGGCCTCCTCTACTACTTCATCCAGGGCGTCTCGATGGTCATCCTGGCCCTGGCCGCCAACACCGCGTTCGCCGACTTTCCCCGGCTGGCCTCCTTCATGGCCCGCGACGGCTATCTGCCCCGCCAGTTCGCCAGCCGGGGTGATCGGCTCGTGTTCTCGAACGGGGTCATCATCCTGGCGGTTGCCGCCTCCGCGCTCATCGCGCTCTTCGACGGGAGCACGCATTCCCTGATCCCCCTGTACGCCCTCGGTGTCTTCACGTCGTTCACGCTGTCGCAGGCCGGCATGGTGCGCCGCTGGCTCACGCGGCGGCCCGCGGGATGGCGGCCGAAGGCGGTGATCAGCGGGCTCGGCGCGACCACCACCGGCCTGGTGATGGTGGTCACCGGGCTCGCCAAGTTCTCGGACGGGGCCTGGATCGTGGTGGTGGTCGCCGGTGCCCTCATCGGGGGCTTCTTGAGCATCAACCGGCACTACCGCGAGGTCGCGGGGCAGCTCTCGCTGGAGGGCTTCGCGGGGCCACCCCCGATGGAGCACACCGTCCTGGTGCTGGTGGGCGATCTGCACAAGGGGGTGGTGCAGGCGCTCCAGTACGCCCGGACGCTCTCGCCCTCGGCCAAAGCGGTCTACGTGGAGATGGATCCGGAGAAGACGCGGCGGCTGGAGGAGAAGTGGGGCAAGTGGGGATGCGGCGTGCCGCTGGTGGTGCTGACCTCGCCGTATCGGCTGCTGCTGACGCCGCTGCTCGAATACGTGGACCACCTCCTGGCGCTCGGCGAGAACCACATGGTGACCATCGTCATCCCCGAGTTCATCCCGGCGAAGTGGTGGCAGCAGCTCCTCCACAACCAGACCGCGCTGCTCATCAAGGGCGCGCTCCTGTTCCGGCGCAACGTGGTGGTCACCGATGTGCCGTATCACCTCAGGCGCTAGCGGAGAGGCTCACGCGACGCCAGGCGGCAGGAGCTGGAATGTCCGCGGATGGGGGAGTGCGGGGGCCATTTCTGGGCCCCCGCAGATGAAGAGCTTGAAGAAGTAGACCGGGCTTGCTGAAGCCGGGAAGGCGAGTATTCTTGGGGCCCACATGAGCTCCTCGCCGGCCCTGCAGACCCCGGCGGTCACGATCCGGATCGCGACGCCGGCCGATCACGATGCGCTGCAGGCCCTCGAGGGGGCCGCCCCGGACGCGGGCGCCAACCTGATCCAGGCCCGCCGGAACTTCTTCTCCCGCATGGCCGCCTACGACCGCACCCGGGTCCTGGCGGCCGAGCAGGAGCACCGGGTCGTCGGGGTGTTGTGCCTGGCGCTCACGCCGGTGCGGGTGGCGGGCCGTCCGTACTCGGCCGGCTACATGTTCAATATCCGCGTGGAGCCGGGTCAGCAAACCCGTGGCGTGGGCACCCGGCTCATGAAGGCGGGGGCCGAGTGGCTGGAGCGCGAGGGTTGCCAGTACGCCACCGGCCTGATCGGGGTCTCCAACGACGCGTCCATGAAGATGGTCGGGGCCCTGGGCTGGGAGGCGGTCGCCCGATTCGACTATCTGATCCTGGACCTGACCCGGTTCGAGCCCGACACCGCGGTCCGGATCCGAAAGGTGGATGCGCTGGGCGATCCGGCCCATGCCGCGTGGCGGTTCGGCGAGGTGTCGCTGCACCATTTCGTACCGCGCTACCTCGTCTCCGAGCTGTTCCAGCCCTACCCGAAGGGGTCCTACATGGGCAGCCTGACCGCCTTCGGCCCCGGGGGGAGCGCCTGGGTGTCGCTCTGGGATGACCGGGTCCGGCGTGGCCTGGATCCGGAACGGGTCCGGGCGGTCAAGGCCTATGACGTGACCCTCAAGGGGGAGGGCGGCTTCCGCGCGTTCTCGGCGATCGCCGCCACCCTCCGGGAGGCAGGCCTCGACCACGTCCTCATGCCCCTGCCGCACGACGCCGCGGCGCGGGCGGTGCTGGAGCCCTACGCCGGGGAGATCGTGGAGTTCAACTTCGTCATCAAGCGTCTCAACGGCGCCGGCCCTCTGCCGCCGGGGCCGGTCTACTTCGACATCCGGCACTGAACCGGCCAGCCCGGCGACGCGCGGGGGCCGCCGTGTTCCGCTCCCCGGGCGCGTCTGGTACACTGGGGCGCCGTCATGGAGGCAAGCTTCGTCGTCCCGGGCCCTCTCGACGTGGCCGGGACGCTCTCCCGGTTCCACCTCTGGGGTGAAGACCCGGCCAACCGTTTCTCCGAGGGCGCGTTCCGGCGGGCCGTCAAGTGGGACGGACGGTGGCGCGGATACGAGCTGCGCTGGAGCGGCGGTCCCGATTCCCCGCGCCTGACCGTGTCCGTCCCCGGAGTGAGGCGGGCGGCAGGCGTCGATGCGGCGATCGCCGAGGTCCGGCGGATCTGCGGGCTGGCCGTGGATCTGCCGGCGTTCTACTCGGCCGCCGCGGCGGATCCGGTCCTGGGCGCGCTCGGGCGGCGGTTCTATGGGCTCCGGCCGACCTTGTCGCCCGGGCCGTTCGAGATGCTGGTGGGCTCGGTCTGCGCGCAGCAGGTCAACTTGACCTTCGCCTTCACGGTGCGAGCCCGCCTGGTGCGGCGCTACGGCGAGCCCATCCTCGCGGGTGGGCAGGCGCTCTACGCGTTTCCGGAAGCCCCGGTCCTGGCGCGTGCCCGGGTGGCGGACCTGCGGCGGATGCAGCTGACGACCAGAAAGGCGGAGTACGTGGTGGGCCTGGCTCGCCAGGTCGCGTCGGGGGCGCTCGACCTCGACGCCCTGGCGTCGCTCTCCAACGAAGAGGTGATCGAGCGGTTGACGGCGGTGCGCGGATTCGGTCGCTGGAGCGCCGAGTGGTTCCTGGCCCGCTGCCTCGGGCGCGGAGACGTCTGCCCGGCGGGCGATCTGGCCGTCCGGCGCGCGTTCGAGCATTTCTACGGCCGGGGCCGGCCGCTGGGCGAGCCGGCGATCCGTCGCCGAGCCGCCGCGTGGGGCGACCACCAGAACGTGGCGGTCCACTATCTCCTGGCCGGCCGCCGGCGGGAGGCGCGGGCCGCCGCGGGAGGGGGGGCGTGACGCCGCTGGGGAAGTTCCTCCCGATCGTGGGCCAGCCCGACCCGGCGCAGCCGAAGGATGTTCACCTGGTCGGCCGCTACGCGGTCGGCGTGACCTGGGCCGACGACCACGGCAGCATCTATCCGTTCGATCGTCTGCGGCTGGACGATCCCGCGGGCGCCGGGACGGAGGAGGCCGGCCTCACCCAGGAGATGACGTGGCCGAAGGAGATCAAGAAGCTGCCGGAGGCGCTCCGGGTGCAGTGGCTGGACGGTCGCGAGAGCGTCTATCCGTATGCCGCGCTCCGCGCCCGGTGCCGGTGCGCGGGCTGCACGGGCGGCCACTGATGGCTTCGGAGCTCGACACGCAGGCCCGCCGCGGGCTCGTACTCAGCGGCGTGATGGCGGCGGTGTTCCTGGCCGCGATGGAATCGACGGTGGTCGCGACCGCGATGCCCACCGTGATCGCGAGCCTGGGCGGCATCCGGATCTACTCGTGGACGTTCTCCGCCTTTCTCCTCACCTCCACGGTGACGATGCCGATCTGGGGGCGGCTTGCGGACCAGCTCGGCCGCCGCCGCGCCTATCTCGCCGGGCTCGCGCTCTTCCTCCTGGGCTCGGCGCTGGCGGGGCTGTCGCACAGCATGGAGCAGCTCATCGCCTTCCGCGCGCTGCAGGGCCTCGGCGCGGGCTCCTTGATCTCGATCGGCATGACCATCGTCGGCGATCTCTACGGGGTGGAGCGGCGGGCGAAGATGCAGGGCTATTTCTCGAGCGTCTGGGGCGTGGCCTCGCTGGTCGGGCCGCTGGTGGGCGGGCTCCTCACCGATCGCGTGTCTTGGCGCTGGGTCTTCTACATCAACATCCCCTTTGGCCTGCTGGCCGCCGCGGCCATCGCGAGCGGCCTGCGGGACGAAGGCCGGGACCGGCCGCGCGCGTCGTTCGACCTGCCCGGCACGGCTCTGTTCGCGGCCGCGATCTCCGCGCTGCTGGTGGGTCTGGTCGAGATCGGGGCGCACGAGTGGTGGCGGCCGACCGGGGTCGGGCTCCTGGTCCTCTCCGGGGTCCTGCTCGTGGTCTTCGTCCTCGTGGAGCGCCGGGTGGCCGAGCCGGTGATCCCGCTCCGCCTGTTCGGGAATCCCGTCCTGCGCGCGGCCGCCGTCACCGGCCTGCTCTCCGGGATGGCGATGTTCGGCGCCATCACCTACGTGCCCCTCTATCTGCAGGCCGTCACCGGCAGCACCGCGACCCAGGCCGGCTGGGTGCTCATGCCGTTCGTGCTCGGCTGGGTCGTCTTCTCGGTCGTGGGCGCCCGGCTCGTGCTCCGGGTCGGCTACCGTCGCGTGGTCCTGGTCGGGATGTCCGCGCTGGTGCTCGCCTTCGTCCTGCTCGCCGGCTGGGACGAGTCGCTCACCCGGATGGTCGCGGCCCGCGACGTCGCGCTGGCGGGCGTCGGCATGGGCCTGATCTTCGTCCCGATGCTGATCGCGGTGCAGAACTCGGTGCCGCGCTCGCGGCTCGGCTCGGCCACGTCGCTCACCGGCTTCTTCCGGACGGTGGGCGGGGCGGTGGGGGTGACGGTCATGGGGGCCGCCATGACGCACCGGCTCGAGCGCGCCCTCGCGACCGTGCTCACGACCGCCCCCGCGGACCTGCAAGAGCCCCTCCGCTGGCTGGCGGCCCATCCCGATCTCGCGGTCAACCCGATCACGCGGGCCACGCTCGGGGAGCCGCTGCTGGTCCAGATGCGGCCGGTCCTGGCCCACGCCGTCGGCGGCGTGTTCGTCGTCGGGCTGGTCATCGCGGTGGCGGCGCTGCTCTCGGCGTTCCTCGTGCCGGCCGGCCAGGTGCGTGACCTGGCCGATGGCCGGGAGTCGCCCGCCCCGTCCAAGACCAAGGCATGAGCACGCCGAGCGGCGCCGACGTCCCGCTGCTCGATCGGCTGGCCGGGCTGCCCGCGGTCCCGATCGCGGAGCTGGTCCGGCTGCTGGAGGCGATGCCCGATCTTTCGAAGGAGCCCCTGCTGGCGGGGCTGGTGGGGGTGGACGAGCAGGGCGAGCCGGCCGCCCATCCGCTACTCGGGCTGGTCGTCGAGCATCTCAAGGAGCGACCGGCCGGCACGTGCTACGCGGCGCTCCTGGAGGCGCTGACCGGCATCTGGAACGCGGGGGTGCGCGGGGCGGTGGTGGCGAGACTGCGGGCCTCGGGGTTGCCGGCCGACGACCTGCTGCTGCGCCTGCAGGCCCTGTCGCCCACGCTCGGGTTCCAGGCCGAGAAGCGCGAGTGGGCGCAGCACTGGATGGCGGACCCGACCGCTCAGGACGCGCAGCTCGTCCAGCAGTGCCTGGTGCGGCTGCTACTGGCAGTCCGCGGACTCGCGGAGGCGCGTGCGCGGGCGCTCACCGACAGCGGGCCCGGCGGGGCCGGCTGAGATCGACCCGGATACGACAAGAGGAGAAGATAGATGGCGAACATTCCCGACGGCTACAAGGACATCCTGCAGAAGAAGGCTTTCGCGAACCTGGCCACCGTGAACACGGACGGCACGCCCCAGGTGACCCCGGTGTGGGTGGATTTCGACGGCACGCATATCCGCTTCAATACCGCCAAGGGGCGGGTGAAGGACAAGAACCTGCGGCGCAATCCCGCGGTGGCGCTGTCGATCCTGGACCCGGACAACCCGTACCGGTATCTCCAGGTGCGCGGCCGCGTCGCCGACATCACGGAGTCGGGGGCGGACGCCCACATCGACTCGCTCGCCAAGAAGTACCTCGGGCAGGACAAGTATCCCTACCGCAAGCCGGGCGAGGTGCGGGTCATCTACAAGATCACGCCCGAGCGCGTGCAGGTCATGGGATAGGGGCAGGAGATAGAGGCGGGGGAACGGAGCGGACGGTGATCAGTCTCGACGGGGTGTCCAAGGGCTACGGCGGCCAGGAGCTGCTGCGCGGCATGTCGTGGCGCATCGGGCGCGGCGAGCGGATCGGGCTCGTGGGTCCGAACGGCGCGGGCAAGACCACGCTTTGCCGCATCCTGGCCGGCGTGGAGGAGCCCGACGCCGGCCGCGTCCATCAGGACACCGGCGTCACCGTCGGCTATCTGCCGCAGGAGGTCACGGGCGGTGAGGACCGCACCGTGCTCGCGGAGGCGCTCTCGGGGTTCGACGAGGTCTGGCGGCTCGAAGCCCAGCTCGAGTCGCTCGCCGCGCGGATGGCCGGTCCCGACGCCCCACCGGGGCTGACCGACACCTACGGGGAGGTCCAGCATCGCTTCGAGGCGCTCGGGGGCTATCGGCTGGAGGCGGAAGCCAAGATCATTCTCGACGGGCTCGGCTTCGGCGCGGACGCGATCCACCGTCCGCTCGCCGAGTTCTCGGGGGGCTGGCGCATGCGGGCGGCCCTGGCCCGGCTGCTGCTGCTGCGCCCGGATCTCCTGCTGCTCGACGAGCCGACCAACCACCTCGACCTAGAGTCGCTCGCGTGGCTGGAGAATTTCCTGGCCGCCTACGAAGGCACGGTGGTCATCGTCTCGCACGACCGGTACTTCCTGAACCGCATGGTCACCGCCATCGCCGATCTCACCGCGGGCGGCGTCACGCTCTACCACGGCGACTACGATCACTTCCTGGTGGAGCGCGAGGCCCGGCAGGCGCTGCTGGAGGCGCAGGCGCGCAATCAGGCCAAGCGCGTGGCCGAGATCGAGCGGTTCATCGAGCGCTTCCGCTACAAGGCGTCCAAGGCCCGCCAGGTGCAGAGCCGCGTGAAGATGCTGGACCGCATGGAGCGGATCGAGACCGAGGCCGCCGCGCGCCGCATCCACTTCTCGTTCCCGCAGCCGCCGCGCACCGGGCGCCTCGTCGCCCGGCTCACCGGCGTGCACAAGGCCTACGGCGACAACGTGGTGTACGCGGGTATGGACTTCCAGGTGGAGCGGGGCGACCGGGTGGCGCTGGTGGGGGTCAACGGGGCGGGGAAGTCCACGCTGCTGAAGATCCTGGCGGGCGCGCTCGAGTTCGACGCGGGCGAGCGCCTGCTCGGCTCGCACGTGGAGGTGCAGTACTACGCCCAGCACCAGCTCGACGCGCTCGATCCGTCCCGGACGGTGCTGGAGGAGCTCGAGCACGCGGCCCCGGAGGCGCAGATCTCCCGCCTGCGGACGATCCTCGGCAGCTTCCTCTTCAGCGGCGACGCGGTGGAGAAGAAGGTGGCGGTCCTGTCCGGCGGCGAGAAAGCGCGCCTGGCCCTCGCCAAGATGCTCGCGCGCCCGGCCGCGCTCCTCTGCATGGACGAGCCCACCAACCACCTGGACCTCGCGTCCAAGGAAGTGCTGGAGGAGGCGCTCGGGGGCTTCACCGGCACCATCGTCTTCATCTCCCACGACCGTTATTTCATCAACCGCATCGCCACCCAGGTGGTGGAGGTCGCCCGCGGCCACCTCACCACCCATCTCGGCACCTACGACGACTACCTCGCCCACAAATCCACCCCCGCCACCCCCTCCACCGCCGAGGCGAGAAGTGGAGCCGGTTCACGGTTGTCCGCCGGTGGGGGGAGTGCGGGGGCCATTTCGGGGCCCCCGCAGATGAAGAGCCTGAAGAAGGAAACGGTCGACCGCACCTCCCGAGCGTCCGCGGACAGGGGGACTCCACGTGAGTCCGCCGGTGGGGGGAGTGCGGAGGCCACGTCACGGTTGTCCGCCGACGGGGGGAGTGCGGGGGCCATTTCTGGGCCCCCGCAGATGAAGAGCCTGAAGAAGGAAACGGCAGACACCAAGAACCGCAACAAAGCCATCGACCGCGAGATCAAGGCCATCAAGCTGCGCCTCGGCGCGGTGGAAGCGCAGATCCAGGAGCTGGAAGCGCGTCAGCAGGAGATCGGGCTGGCGCTCGCCGATCCGGATCTCTACCGCGACGGGCAGAAGGCCCGCGAGATCGCCCAGTCGCGCAAGGAGACGGAGGAGCGGGTGGCCTGGCTCATGAAGGAGTGGGAAGAGCTGTCGCTGCGGCTCTCCGCCGTCGCGGGGGAGGAGCGGTGAGCGGCGATCGCTACACGCGCGAGGTCGACGACGACACGTTGCGCCGCGAGAAGGCGCGGGCGCGCGAGCTCCGCCAGACCGCGTGGTGGCGGCGGCGGATCGCGTCCGGACTCTGCCACTACTGCCGCCGCGCGGTCGGGGCGAAGGCCCTGACCCTCGACCACGTGGTGCCGCTCGTGCGGGGCGGCCGCTCGATCCGCGCCAACATGGTTCCCGCCTGCAAGGACTGCAACACCAAGAAGCAATCGCTGCTCGCCTGGGAGTGGCAGGCCTACCTCGACGCGCTCGACCGCTCCGCCGACCAGTAGATACATCCACCCGTCTGAAACTGTCCGCATTGACCCGCCCGCGCTCCGGGGAGTGCAATCGCGCCAGCAGCTCATCTCAATTCCAGGAGGGGACCGGAGATGAAGACCACGCGGTGGCTGGGTGTGCTGGTGCTGGCGATGTGGTGCCTGAGCGGGGGCGTCGCGACGGCGGGAGACGAGAAGCCCCCCAAGGCCAAGGCGGACGCCAAGGTCAACATCAACGAGGCGTCGAAGACGGATCTCATGAAGCTCGCGGGCGTCGGCGCGGGCGGGGCGCAGAAGATCATCGACTACCGGGACGCCCACGGTCCGTTCAAGAGGGCGCAGGATCTGGAGAAGGTGGACGGCATCGGCAAGGGCGTGGTCGAGAAGAACGCGGGGCGGATCGTCGTGAAGTGAAAAATGCTTTCCCGCCGGGTCGGGCCGATGTACGATGGCCCCGAAATCGGTCGGAGCGCACACAGGCTCCTTTGAGCGTTCCGTTCCGGCAATTCCGCCGGAAGCAACGTGACCGAGCCTCCCGCCGGGAGTCGGCGTCCGGTGCGAGGTGAGCGGGTCCTGGGCCCTAAGTCGGGCCGCGCCGAGAAAGGGAGGTGATCCAGCCGATGTGTACCCCTACGGTGATCTGTGAGGTGGTCACCTCCTAAGGCCCTGAAGTAGCAGTTGCAGGTGGCCCTGGAGGACCCAGGAACCACCGGCCCCGACGGACCCGCTTTTCACCAGCGGGGCGGCACGGCAGCAGGAGCACGGCACTGCCGCCGCAGCGTCCGTCGGGGCTTTTTTCTGTCCGGGCGCCGCGGAGAAAAGAAACGGCCCGCCGGGGTCCCCGGCGGGCCGTCAAGTGGTCGGCGACGCTTACGCCGACTTCCGAACGTTGGAAGCTTGAAGCCCCTTGGGCCCCTTCGTCACTTCGAACTCGACCTTGTCGCCCTCGGCCAAGCTCTTGAAGCCCTGGGCCTGGATGGCGCTGTAGTGGACGAAGACATCCTCCCCGCCCTCGACCTGGATGAACCCGTACCCCTTTGCGTCGTTGAACCACTTGACCGTGCCCTGTGCCATACGTCTGTTCCCTCTCTCTTGGGCGGGGATGGACCGCCCGCTAGGCCCCGCGCCACCATGGCTGGGGTTTCCCCCCGGAAGCGGGGGGAACAAAAAAAGCGCCGTAGAGGACCGAGGCCCTCACGGCGCTACCGTTCCCTGGAACCGAGGCTCGTTCACGTACGAGAGAAACAACACTTCAGGGTCCTGAAATCGCGCGCAGGTTAGCAAAGGTCCGGAAGCACTGTCAAGACTGTTTCTGGCGGGGGAGAAGAGCCGGGCCCCGGAGGGATCCGGGGCCCGGTGGGTGCGACGCTTAGACCTTGCGGACGTTCGCGGCCTGGAGACCTTTCGGCCCCCGGGTGACCTCGAACTCAACTCGATCGCCCTCGGCCAGGCTCTTGAAGCCCTGGGCCTGAATGGCGCTGAAATGCACGAACACGTCCTCGCCATCCTCCTGAGAGATGAAGCCGTACCCCTTCGCGTCGTTGAACCACTTCACGTTACCCTGAGCCATCTACTTACCTCTTTCGTAAGGCGTCTAGCGCCTCGGTGATTCCCCGTCACCATGACGGGGGCGCCCTCCTGGAGCGGAGGACAAACAAAAACGCCACGTGGACTTGAGGTCCTCGCGGCGTTGGCATCGAATCTCTGACTCCGACTACCGAGTGAACCTACAACCTGCGATGCAGGATAGCCGAGCGGCGCCGGCGTGTCAAGCAATATCCCGGACGGGGACCGTGACGGGCCGGGGCGACGCTGGGCCAGGCCGGCGGCGCACCGCCGGGGCCCGGCGCTATACTCGGGTCGTGAACCCGTGGCACGACGTGGCCCTGGGGGACGACGTCGCGCGTGACTTTCGCTGCGTGATCGAGATCCCGAAGGGCTCCAAGGTCAAGTACGAGCTCGACAAGGAGACGGGCCTGCTCTGGCTCGACCGCGTCCTCCACTCGGCCGTCCACTATCCGGCCAACTACGGGTTCCTGCCCCGGACGTATTGCGGCGACGGCGACCCGCTGGACGTGCTGGTGCTGGGCCAGGAGCCGGTGGTGCCCCTCTGCGTCCTCCGGGCCCGCGCCATCGGTGTCCTCACCATGAGCGACGACAAGGGGCAGGACGACAAGATCATCGCGGTCCACGTCGACGATCCCGAGTACGCCCACTACCGGGACGTCGCCGAGCTGCCCCCACATCGCCTCAAGGAAATCCAGCGCTTCTTTCTCGACTACAAGGTCCTGGAGAACAAGACGGTGGACGTGGAACAGATCCGGGGCCGGGCCGCCGCCCTGCAGGTGATCCATGACGCGGTCCGGCTCTACCGGGACCAGATCGCGCCG
Organism: Candidatus Deferrimicrobiaceae bacterium; assembly: GCA_035463855.1. Lineage (GTDB taxonomy): Bacteria > Methylomirabilota > Methylomirabilia > Rokubacteriales > CSP1-6 > CAMLFJ01. The sequence goes on from DATHSW010000008.1 coordinate 15,072, forward strand.
GCACCGGCTAGGCCCGGGCCCGAGTCTCCCTAACTGACCGAAATCCCGCCCATTTTGCCGAAGGCTCCGGCGGCGGGCCTCGGGTCTCCGGCGGAGGCGTGGTGCGTGCAGTCCATCTTGTCGAAAAGCCTAGGATTTCCTTGTGGCGAAAAATTCACGGTGCTAGACTCAGCCGTGAGTTCGACCCCGTCTCAAACGACCTATTTGATAAGGGTGCCCTATGCTGATTAGCCTTCTCGCCGGGCTGTTCTCGAACGATCTCGCCATCGATCTGGGCACGGCCAACACGCTGGTCTACGTCCGCGGGGAGGGGATCGTGATGAACGAGCCCTCCATCGTCGCCATCCACCAGGCCGACCACTCGGTTCTGGCGGTCGGGCACGAGGCCAAGGCAATGCTCGGTCGCACCCCCGGCAACATCACGGCCATCCGTCCCCTCAAGGATGGGGTCATCGCCGACTTCGACGTGACCGAGAAGATGCTGCACTACTTCATCAACAAGGTGCACCGACGCCGCACCCTGGTGCATCCGCGCATCGTCATCGGGGTGCCGTCGGGGATCACCCAGGTGGAGAAGCGCGCCGTGCGTGACTCGGCGATGCAGGCGGGGGCCCGCGAGGTGTACCTGATCGAGGAGCCCATGGCCGCCGCCATCGGGGCCGGGTTGCCGATCCAGGAGCCGGGCGGCAACATGATCGTGGACATGGGCGGGGGCACCACCGAGGTGGCGGTCATCTCGCTCTCGGGCATCGTCTACTCGAAGTCCGTCCGCATCGCGGGCGACGAGATGGACGAGGCCATCGTGCAGTACATCAAGAAGCACTACAACCTGCTCGTCGGCGAGCGGCGCGCGGAGGAAATCAAGATCAAGCTGGGCTCGGCCTATCCCATGGGTGGCGAGCGCATGACCATGGAGGTGAAGGGCCGCGACCTGATCGACGGGATCCCGAAGACCATCGTGGTGACCGACGAGGAGATCCGGGAGGCGCTGCGCGAGCCGGTGATGGCGATCGTGGACACGGTGCGCACCTGCCTCGAGCGGACTCCGCCCGAGCTGGCCGCCGACATCGTGGACAAGGGGATCGTGCTCACCGGCGGCGGCGCGCTGCTCCGCGGCCTCGATCTGCTCCTCCGGCAGGAGACCGACCTCCCCATCACGGTCGGCGACGATCCCCTGTCCTGCGTGGCGCTCGGCACCGGCAAGGTTCTGGACGAGCTCGAGCTTCTCAAGAAGGTGGCGATCCCCGCCTGAACGCCGGCCTCGGGCCGGACTTCCAGCGCTGATCGGCCGTGAGAGGGTGACGGAGCGGTGAGAGTTCGCAGATACGGGATCCTTCTCGCGGTGCTCCTCGTGTCCCTGCTGCTGCTGACGGTGCAGACGCGCGGCGGCGGAACCGGGCGGGCGGGCGAGCTGGTCGCGATCGCGGTCACCCCGGTCCAGAGTCTCCTCGTCCGGATCCATCGCGGAGCCCTCGGGTTCTGGGCCAACTACATCGACTGGAAGTCGGTGCGCCGGGAGAACGCCACTCTCCGCGGAGAGAACGAGCAGCTCCGCGTGCAGGCGCTCCAGGCCGGCGAGACCCGGGAGGAGAACGCGCGGCTACGCCGGCTGCTGGTGCTGCGGGACCGGCTGCCCCTGGCGACCGTGGCGGGCGAGGTCATCGGGCGCGAGGCCGGCGGGTGGGTCCGCTCCCTGACCGTCAATCGCGGCCGTGGCGACGGCATCGCCCAGCAGACGCCGGTGATCGTGCCGGAAGGGCTGGTGGGACGCGTGGTTCAGGCGCATCGCGGCACCGCGGTGATCCAGCTCCTGAACGATCCGGCCTCGACGGTGGGCGCGGTGGTGCAGCGCACCCGGACCGCCGGACTGGTGGAAGGGGATGCGGGCGGCGCGTTGCGTTTCAAGTTCATGGCCCGGGACGGCGCCAGCGTGGCGCCAGGCGATCTCGTGGTCACCTCGGGGCTGGGCACCTTGTTCCCCAAGGGTCTCCCGGTCGGACGCGTGGTGAAGATCGAGGACAAGGGTTCGGCTCTCTTCCACTTCGCGGTGCTCGCCCCCGCGGTCGATTTCTCCCGCGTCGAGGAAGTGCTGCTCGTCACCGGGCAGACCACCCAGGACGTGGCCGGGTTGTTCCCGTCGGACGGCTAGCGATGCTGCGCCTGCTCCTCCTCCTGGTGACCGTGGGCGGCGGCGTCCTGCAATCGACGGTCGTCGCGGTCGCGGGGGTCGGCGGGATCACGCCCGATGTGCCCCTCATCCTCACCGTGCTGATCGCCCTGCGGTACGGCCCGGAGTCCGGCTGTCTGGCCGGCTTCGTGGCGGGACTGCTGCAGGACGCGACCGGAGGCGGGCTCGTGGGCGTGCAGGCCCTCACCAAAGGCCTCGCCGGCTTCGGGATGGGGCTCCTGGTGGGACGCTTCTGGGTCAGCAACCCGCTCGTCCAGGTTCCCGGGCTGGTGCTGCTCAGCGTCGCGGAGGGCCTCGGCCGGTTTCTGCTCCTGCAGATGTTCCACTATCCGGCGTCCTTGGGTGACCTGATGCTCCACGTGATCCTGCCGCAGGCGCTCTACAACGGCCTGATCGGCACCCTGTGCATTCTGGCCGAAGCGGCCTATGAGCTGATGCGGAGGCGCACGTGGATGTGACCCAGGCGCCGCCTCGTCGCGAGGCGTGGGGCCGGCGCGTGCTGGCCCTGGCGGTGATCAGCTCCATCGGCTTCGTCGCGCTGCTGGGGCAGCTCTGGTACCTCCAGGTGCTGGAAGGTGTGCGCCTGCACGAGCTGTCGGAGAAGAACCGGATCCGCATCCGTCCGGTGGCCGCGCCCCGCGGCATCCTGTTCGACCGGAACGGGCTCGCGCTGGTGGACAATCGCCCGGCCTTCACGCTCTCGCTGATCCCGCGGGAGATGGAGGATCGCAACCAGGTGGTCGCGCGGCTCTCCGTCTTGCTCAAGATCCCGGTGGGCGAGCTGCTGGAGGCGCTGGAGCGTGTCCCCGCCGATTCGATCCGCCCGGTGCGGGTGCGGCGCGGCCTCTCCCTGGAGGACGTCACCAAGGTCGAGGAGCGCAAGCTCGAGCTCCCCGGCGTCATCGTGGAGGTCGAGCCGCAGCGGACGTATCCCACCAGCACGTTCGCGGCGCATCTCCTCGGCTATGTTCGAGAAGTCAGCGACGAGCAGATGAAGCAGGGGCGGTACCGCCGCGGGGACATGATCGGACAGTCCGGTCTGGAGCGCCTGCTCGACGAATACCTCCGCGGGCGGGACGGCGGTGAGCGGATCGAGGTCGACGCGCTCGGACGGCCCGTGCAGGTCATGCGGCGCGAGGAGCCCGATCCGGGCGCCCAGGTCGTCACGACCGTCGACCGCCGCATCCAGGAGGCGGCGGAGCGGGCGATGGCCGGCAAGGCCGGCGCGGTGGTGGTGATGGATCCGCGCAACGGCGACGTGCTCGCCCTGACCTCGAGCCCCGCATTCTCCCTCGACCGGCTCACCGGCAACCTGGACCGGGACGAGTGGGTGCGCCTGGTGCGCGATCCGATGAGCCCGCTCCTGAACCGGGCGCTCCAGGGACAGTATCCGCCCGCGTCGGTCTTCAAGATCATCGTGGCGGCCGCCGGGCTCCAGGAAGGCTCGCTCACGCCGATGGACCGCGTCTACTGCAACGGTGAGTTCAGTCTGGGCAACTGGACGTTCAAGGACTGGAAGCCGGGCGGGCACGGCCACCTGGATCTCAACGGCGCCATCATCCAGTCGTGCGACATCTTCTTCTACCAGGCCGGCCTCAAGGTAGGCGCCAACGTCATGGCGAAGTACGCGCAGGCCTTCGGCCTCGGCGCCCCCACCGGCATCGACCTCGGGGGCGAGCGGTTCGGGCTCGTGCCGTTCACGCCGGCGCAGCGCCAGCGCTCCAGGCGGAGCTGGCTGCCCGGCGACACCGTGAACATGTCCATCGGGCAGGGGCAGCTGCTGGTGACGCCGCTGCAGACCGCGCGCATGATGGCCGCGGTGGCCAACGGCGGCATCCTTTGGAAGCCGCGGCTGGTCCAGCGCGTCGAGCGCGCGGACGGGACGCTCGCCTACGGCTCGTCGAGCCAGATGACCGAGCGGGTCGAGCTGTCACCGGTGGTGTGGGCCTTCCTGCGTCACTCGCTGACCGCGGTGGTCAGGGACGGCACCGGGGCGCTGGCCCGGGTGCCCGGGATCGAGATCGCGGGCAAGACGGGAACCGCCCAGACCATCTCCAAGAGCGACGCCTCGAAGGGGCAAGACCACGCGTGGTTCGCCTCGTTCGCTCCCGCCGACGACCCGCAGTACGTCGTGGTGGTGCTGGTGGAGCGGGGCGGCAAGGGCGGCCAGGTCGCGGCCCCGATCGCGCGGCAGATCTACGAAGCCATCTTCCTCCAGAAGGTGGCCCAGGTGAGTCTCGGCGAGTCCAGCTGATGCTGAAGATGGACCGGCGCCTGTTGCAGAACGTCGACTGGCCCTTGCTGGGCGCCGCGTTCTTCATCATCGCGCTCAGTCTGGTCTGCCTCTGGAGCCTCAGTCCAGGCCGCGGCATCTCGGTGCTGATGTGGCGGCAGCTCTCCTGGGTGGGCGTGGGGCTCGTCGGGCTGCTCGTGGTGGTCAGTGTCGACTACCGGAACCTGGTGCGGTTCGCCCCGGTCCTCTACGTGGTCGGTGTCGGGCTCCTCCTCGCGGTGTTCGTGCTGGGCCGCACCGTCTCGGGCGCCCGGCGCTGGATCCACGTGGGTCCCTTCACGGTGCAGCCGTCGGAGCTCTTCAAGCTCATCTTCATCATCACGCTGGCGTGGGCGCTCACCTCCGGGCGGGGGGAGCGCTTGACGCGCGGCGCCCTGGTGGGCACCACCCTGCTGCTGGGCATCCCGTTCTTCCTGGTGGTGCGCCAGCCGGATCTGGGCACCGCGCTGGTGCTGGTGCCGGTGCTCGCGGCCACCCTGGTGGGCCTCGGCCTCCGGATGAAGGTCCTGGGGGGGCTCGCGATGGCGTCGGTGGCGCTCATGCCGCTTGCCTGGCTCGTGCTCAAGCCCTATCAGCGCGACCGGCTGCTGGTCTATCTCGATCCGTTCCGGGATCCGCTCGGAACGGCCTACAATGTCATTCAGGCGAAGATCGCCATTGGTTCGGGCCAGCTCCTGGGGAAGGGCATCGGCGGCGCCACGCAGAGCCGCCTCGCCTTTCTCCCCGAGCGGCACACTGATTTCATTTTTGCCGTGTTCGCGGAGATGTGGGGGTTCCTTGGCTGTCTGGTGCTGATCGTGGCCTACGCATTTCTGGTGTTGCGCGGGTTCGAGATCGCGGCCGGCACGCGGGAGACCCGGGGGCGCATCCTGGCCCTCGGGGTGACGAGTGTGTTCGCGGTCCAGATCCTGGTCAACATCGGGATGGTGACGGGCCTGCTCCCCATCGTGGGGATTCCGCTGCCGCTCATGAGCTACGGCGGCTCCTCCATGGTGGTCTCGCTGACAGCGCTGGGACTCCTGATCTCGATCCGAATGCGGCAGTTCCACTAACCGCATGATCGCTGGCCGGGTCTCCCTCGCGGGCCCCCGGATCGAGGTCGGCCGTGGGAAAGCGCATCGTCGTCAACGCCGGCGTGACGGAAACGCGTCTCGCCGTTCAGGACGGAAATCTCCTCACCGAGCTGTACATCGAGCGCACCGATCGGCGCTCCATCGTCGGCAACATCTACAAGGGCGTGGTCACCAACGTGCTGCCCGGCATGCAGGCCGCGTTCGTGGACATCGGGCTCTCGAAAGACGCGTTCCTGTACGCGGGGGACTACACCGCCAACCTCGGCGCGGAAGAGCCGCCCTCGGAGGACGAGCCCTCCGAGGTTGACGAGGGCGAGGGAGACGGAGAGGGAGAGGGCGACGCCCTCCCGGAGCCGCGGCGGCAGGCGGTGGCGCCCATCGAAGAGATGCTGCGCAAGGGCCAGGAGGTCCTGGTGCAGGTCTCGAAGGAATCGTTGGGCACGAAGGGGGCGCGGGTGACCTCCTTCGTGTCAATTCCCGGGCGATACATCGTCTACATGCCCCAGTCGCGCCACGTCGGCGTCTCGCGCCGCATCCACGACGACGCCGAGCGGGACCGGCTCCGCGCCATCGTCAAGGGGCTGCCCGCGCAGAGCGGCGGCTTCATCGTGCGGACGGTCGCGGAGGGGAAGGGCGAGGAGGAGCTGGCCGCCGACATCCAGTTCCTGAGCCGGCTTTGGGCCCAGGTGCAGGCGCGCTTCGAGTCCGCCAAGGCCCCCTCCCTGCTCCACGCCGAGATGGACGTCACCTTCCGGGTAGTGCGGGACCTCTTCTCGCCCGAGGTCGAGGAGTTCCTGGTGGACAGCCCGGCCGTATACGAGAAGTGCCTCGAGTTCGCCACCCAGCTCGTGCCGCAGCTCGCGTCCCGGGTCAAGCGGTGGGACAAGGACACGCCTATCTTCGAGGCCACCGGCATCGAGCGGGAGATCGACAAGGCGCTCCGGCGGCGGGTCTGGCTCAAGTCGGGCGGGTACATCGTCATCGACCACACCGAGGCCCTGGTGGCCATCGACGTCAATACCGGCAAGTACGTAGGCAAGCGGGACTTCGAGGAAACGGTGCTCAAGATCAACCTCGAGGCGGCCACCGAGGTGGTGCGCCAGATCCGGCTGCGGGACCTGGGCGGGATCATCATCATCGACTTCATCGACATGGAGCGGGCCGAGCATCGCGACCAGGTCTTCAAGGCGCTCACGCGCGCGCTCGCGGACGACAAGGCCCGCACCAACGTGCTCGAGATCTCGGAGCTCGGCCTGGTGGAGATGACGCGCAAGCGCGTCCGGCAGAGCCTGCAGTCGCTGTTCTGCGCGCCGTGCCCGACCTGCAAGGGCAGCGGCGTGGTCAAGTCGGACGTCACGCTGTCCGCCGAGATCTTCCGCAAGATCCAGGCTCAGGGTGGTGAGAACGGCCGGGACGTCGTGGTCCGCGTGCACCCCGAGATGGCGCACCATCTGGAATCGAGCCAGCGGGAGAGCCTGGAGAAGCTCCAGGCCCTGATCGGGCGCAAGGTCGTGGTCCAGGCGGTGCCGTCCTACCACCGCGAGCAGTACGAGCTGACCCTGAAATAGGCGGGAGCGTCGCGGCGTGACTCGACCCTCCCGCATCAGCCGCGCGGTCATCCTCGCCCAGCTCCGGCTGGCCGCCACCAAGGGCGACCGGGTGGCCCTGACGCTGGCGGTGGATCAGATGAAGACGTGGGCCTACTCGCCGCGCTACTGGCAGAAGTACATCCATCTGCTGGCGCATCCGCTCGCGCGCCTCGTCGATCTCACCGTGATCAAGCAGGGCGACAAGATCGCCCACCAGAAGGGGTGGGTGAAGCTCCCGCGGAAGCCGCGCAAGCCCAAGCGCGCGGCCGGCCGGCCCCCCGCCGGCCGGGCTCGGCGGACCCCGCGTCCGGCGGCCACTCCCGCCCAGCCCTCACTGTTCCCGGAGCTCTGACCGTCCGCTCCGCTTTCGGTCCCGCTCGCGTACCTGGGTAGGGTATAACCGGGACGGCGCCATGGGACGGCGGGGAGCGATCGGCGTGATCGGGGGGCTCGCGCTACTGGCCGGCGCGGTCGCCTGGCTGGCCCCGCCCATCCCTCAGGATCCCGCCTATCACCGCCTGGCTGACGCGCGCGGCTGGCTCGGCATCCCCAATGCGCTGAACGTGCTGTCCAACGCGGGCTTTCTCCTCGTCGGCGGGCTGGGACTGGCCGTCGTGCTCGCAGACGGAGGCGCGGGCCGGCCCTTCCGCGAGCCGGGCGAGCGGTGGCCCTACGCGGTCTTCTTCGGGGGCCTGCTCCTGACCGGCATCGGCTCCGGGTACTACCACTGGGACCCCGGCAATGCGCGGCTGGCCTGGGACCGGCTCCCGCTCGCGATCACCCTGATGGGCCTGCTCGCGGCCACGATCGCGGAGCGGATCGGGGTGCGGGCGGGCCTCCGTCTGCTCGGCCCCCTCGTCGCGATCGGGGCGGGGTCCGTCATCTACTGGCACTGGACCGAGCAGCACGGCATGGGCGATCTCCGCCTCTACGCGCTGGTGCAGTTCTATCCGATCGTGGCCGTCCCGCTCATGCTGTGGCGGCTGCCCCCGCGCTACACCCGTGGCGGCGACCTCCTCGGCGCGGCCGCGACGTACGCGGCGGCGAAGGTGCCGGAGCTCCTGGACGGGTGGATTCTCTCGGCGACCCGCGTGGTGAGCGGGCACACGCTCAAACATCTGCTGGCCGCGCTCGCGGGGTATTGGGTGGTGCGTATGCTCCGGCACCGCGCGCCGGCCTGAGGACGGGACCACGATGGACAGCCAGACGAAGACGAAGGCGCTGGGCCGGCTGCGCCGGATCGAGGGCCAGGTGCAGGGCATTCAGCGGATGGTCGAGGAGGACAAGTCCTGCGTGGACGTCCTGCTCCAGGTGACCGCGGTGCTGGGGGCGCTGGAGCAGGTCCAGAAGCTCCTGCTGGGCCAGCATCTCGAATCGTGCATCGCGGAGGCGGTGCGCTCGGGCAGCTCGCGCGACCGCCAGCGGAAGATGGACGAGCTGCTCGACGTCTTCTCGCGCTTTTCGGGCCGTTGAGAACGGGTATGCTCTATGGTCAGCGGCTCAGCCGCTGAAAGGAGAGACCACGATGGCCAAGGATCCGGTGTGCCAGATGGACGTGGAGCCGAAACACGCGGCGGCGCAGTCGACGCACCAGGGGCAGACGTACTACTTCTGCGCGGTGGGCTGCAAGACGAAGTTCGACGCCGATCCCCGGAAGTATCTCGGCAAGTGATCGGCTCCCCGTTCCTCGCCGGCCGGGACCGGTACGAGCGGGTGATGGAAGGCTGGGTCGACAGCGGCCGCGACGAGACCTTCACCCACACCGTGCAGATCACGGATCCGGACGGGGGCGTCGAGGTGAGCCTGGTCTGCACGCCGTCGCCCGGCTACGAGGTCCGGGCCGCGGGCGCCCGGGTGCGGTCGGGGGCCGCCGATCCCGGGATCGCGGCGGACCTTCCGGAGCTCGCCGGCACGAGGATGGTGGGGGGATTCGGCAAGCGCCTGGCCGAGCTCTGCGGGGCCCGGCCGGGCGCGGTCTTGTTCGTGGATGCGGGCATCGAGGTGGCGCGGCTGGCCCGGCAGGTCACCAAGCTACCGGCGGCCGCCATCGCGGGGCTCGATCCGGGAGACGCGGTCGCGTGCTGGCGGCTGGACACCACGGGCTGGGTGGACCTGCCCGACTCGTGCTTCACCTATAGCCCGGCGGGCCACGCGCTGTTCGGGACGCGGCCGGTCTCCACGCCGATGGTGCCCACACTCTATAGCCCGCCCCCGGGCGCGCCGAAGATCTTCACGAGGAGGAAGGTCGCGCGCCTCGTCCTGACGGCCCCCCGTCTGCACCTCTTTCATTCCATGCACGACAACGTGCACGGCTTCGACCTGCACTACGAGGTGGATCTGGACCGGGGCGTGATCGTGGCCGCCGACTCGGTCACCTCGCGACTGCCGTACGCGGGGATCTGCAACGAGCCCCAGGCCCGGATCAAGTCGCTCCTCGAGCAGCCGGCCGACGCGCAGCTGCGAAAGCGGATCCAGAGCCTGATCGGCGGGAGCTCGGGATGCGCGCAGCTCTACGACTTGACCGCCGACCTGCTCAAGCTGCTGTCGCTTCCAGTCTCGTAAGTACCTGCCAATACGATCTGAATTGGGATGTTTGACAGCGGCGCCTTCCTTCGCTAGTATTTTGTACCGACTGGTCGGTATAGACAGAGAGGGAGCAAGGCGATGACGAGCGCGAGCCCAGCGGCGACCGAGACCAAGAGCCAGCCCGAGACCAAGAGCCAGAAAGGCGCTGCGACCCGTGATCAGATCCTGAACGCGGCCTCGCGCCTCATCCATGTGCAGGGCTACCAGTCCACCTCGCTCGACGACGTGCTGCGGGAGAGCGGTGTCGGCAAGGGCAACTTCTACTACTACTTCAAGAGCAAGGAAGATCTGGGCTACGCGATCGTCGATCGCATCACCCGCACCTTCGTCGAGCGCGCCCTGACGCCCGCCTTCGCGGATACGGCGGCCGATCCGGTCGCCCAGCTCCACGCCTTCTTCGACCGGGTCCTCGACGCGCAGCGGCAGCGCAACTGCGTGGGCGGCTGCGCGATGGGCAATCTCGCGTCCGAGCTTTCCGACGTGCACGAGGGCTTCCGTCAGCGGCTGGCCGCCGTCTTCCTGGCCTACCGGAGCCATCTCGCGGAGGCGATCCGGCGGGGCCAGCAGAGCGGCCATCTCCGGCCGGCCGTCGACGCTCCCCGGGCGGCGCAGTTCCTCGTGGCCGGTCTCGAGGGCGCGATCCTGCTGGGCAAGGTCACCCGGGACATCACGGTCATCGAGCGATGCGTGGAGGAGCTCAAAGAGCACCTCACGCTCTACAGGATATGAGCATGACGACGGTGCACGCACCGAACGGACATCAGGACACCGCGGGCCCGAAGAAGCCGGACCGGGACGCCCTGCTGGTGGAGCGCCTGCGGCGGCAGGAGCCCGGCTCGGCGGAGGAGCTGATCGCCACCTACGGCGATCGCGTCTACCGCCTCGCCATGCGCATCACCAACAACGAGCAGGACGCGGAGGAAGTGGTGCAGGACGCGCTTTGGACGGCCGCCCGCAAGATCGATACGTTCAAGGGCGAGTCCGCCTTCGGCAGCTGGGTCTACCGCATCACCGCCAACGCGGCCTACCAGAAGCTGCGCAGCCGACAGGGCCAGCGCAACGAGATCTCCTGGGACGCCATGTCGCCCGGGTTCGACGAGCTGGGCCAGCACGCCGAGCCGCTCCGCGACTGGTCGGGCCGGACCGAGGAGCCCGCGCTCCAGACCGAGCTGCGCAAGCTGCTGACCACGGCCATCGACGATCTGCCGGGGGATTACCGGACCGCGTTCCTGCTGCACGACGTGGAGGGGCTGTCCAATCCGGAAATCGCGGAAACGTTGCACATCAGCCTGCCGGCCGTGAAGTCGCGGGTCCATCGCTCGCGCCTGTTTCTGCGCCAGCGCCTGGGCGACTACATGCGGACCGCCTGAGAGCGCCTAAAGCCCCGTCCGGCTTGACTTTCGGGCGGACTCTGTGGTCAGATAAGCGCTCGCGGCTACTCCCGGTGACGGTTGCAGTGTGGATTCCCGTTTGGGCTCACGAGCTAGAGCACGAATCAGGCACGAATCAGAAAGGTCGGCGGCATGGAAGCGGTGATCGCGACAGGGGGCAAGCAGTACCGCGTCGCTCCGGGGCAGGTCATCCGGGTCGAGCGGCTGGGCAAGGACAAGGGGGCGGCGGTGGAATTCACCAAGGTCCTCCTGGTCAACCAGGACGGGCAGGTGACGGTGGATTCGAAGGCGCTGGCCTCCGCCAAGGTCACCGGCGAGGTGGTGGCCGAGCGCAAGGGCGCCAAGGTCCTGGTGGTGAAGTTCAAGCGGCGGAAGAACTACCGGCGGCACCGCGGGCATCGGCAGACGATGACCGCCGTGCGCATCACGAAGATCGAGGTCTAGCGCCATGGCTCACAAGAAAGGTGTCGGCAGCTCGAGAAACGGTCGCGACTCCAACCCCCAGATGCTGGGGGTGAAGCGCTTCGGCGGGCAGTTCGTCACCGCCGGGAGCATCCTGGTCCGGCAGCGCGGGACCCGCTTCAAGCCGGGCGCGAACGTGGGCCTGGGCGTGGACCACACGCTCTTCGCCAAGGCCGACGGCTACGTGCGCTTCGAGCGCAAGGGCGACGACAAGTACGTCAGCATCGCCCACCAGCAGCCTGCCTGAGCCAATCCGGCACCGCCGGATCGCCGCGACCACGCCATGTTCATCGACGAGATCGACATCTTCGTCAAGGGTGGTGCCGGCGGCGCCGGCTGCGTGAGCTTCCGCCGTGAGAAATTCGTCCCCCGCGGCGGCCCCGACGGGGGCGACGGCGGGGACGGCGGCAGCGTGATCCTCGAGGCCGATCCCTCCATCACCACCCTGCTGGACTTCCACTACCAGCGCCACTACACCGCGGAGCGCGGGCAGCACGGCAAGGGCGCCAACAAGCAGGGGGCGAGCGGCGCCGATACGGTCCTCAGGGTCCCGCTCGGTACCACCGTGTCCGAGCGTGCCGGGGGGGAGCTTCTGGGCGACCTCACCGAGCGCGGGCAGCGGTTGCTGGTGGCACAGGGCGCCCGGGGCGGGCGGGGGAACGCCCGCTTCACCACCTCCACGAACCGCGCCCCGCGCCGGGCCGATCTCGGCCGGCCCGGTGAGGAGCGCTGGATCCACCTCGAGCTGAAGCTCCTGGCCGACGTGGGGGTCGTGGGCTTCCCGAACGCGGGCAAGTCCACGCTGGTCTCGCGGCTCTCCGCCGCCAAGCCCAAGATCGCCGACTATCCGTTCACCACGCTGGTGCCGACCCTGGGCATCGTGCGCGTGGGCGAGGAGCGGAGCTTCGTGATCGCCGACCTGCCCGGCCTCATCCCGGGCGCGGCCGACGGCAAGGGGCTCGGGCATCGCTTCCTGCGGCACACCGAGCGCACGCGGCTCCTCGTACACCTGATCGATCTGGATCCCTCCACCGGACGCGACCCGCTGGCCGACTACCACGCGATCCAGGACGAGCTACGCGCGTATTCGGAGGAGCTGGCCGCGCGTCCGCAGATCGTGGTGGTGAACAAGGTGGAGCTGCCGGGCACCGCGGACGCGCGCGCGGCCGTCGAGCGGTTCTGCGCCGCCCACGGCCTGGCCTTCCACGCCGTCTCCGCGGTCACCGGAGAAGGCCTGCCCGCGCTGGTCCGCGAGATCGCGCAGCGCCTGGCGAGCGAGCCATGGGTCCCCGCCGCTCGCTGAGCCACGTCCGCCGCGTGGTGGTGAAGGTCGGCAGCGGACTGGTCACCACCCCGGGGGAAGGCCCGTCGGGCGAGACGATCGCCCGCCTCGCGGGCGACCTGGCCGCCCTCGTCCACGACAAGCGCGAAGTCGCGCTCGTGTCCTCCGGGGCCATCGCCACCGGCGTGGCGCGCCTCGGCCTCAAGGGGCGGCCCCAGTCGATCCCGGAGAAGCAGGCGGCGGCGGCGGTGGGCCAGTCGGCGCTGATGTGGGAGTACGAGCAGGCGTTCAAGAAGCACGGCATCCCGGTAGGTCAGGTGCTGCTCACCGGCCAGGACATCAGCGACCGCTCGCGCTACCTCAACGCCCGCAACACGCTCCTGGCCCTGCTCGACTACGGGGTGCTCCCGGTGATCAACGAGAACGACACGGTGGCGGTGGACGAGATCAAGGTGGGCGACAACGACAATCTGGCCGCCCTGGTCGCGCACCTCATCGACGCCGACCTGCTCGTGCTGCTCACCGACGTGGACGGCCTCTACACCGCTGATCCCCGTCGCGATCCCACCGCCCGGCGCCTGGAGACGGTCGAGGCCGTCACCGACGACATCCAGAAGATGGTATTCGACGCCTCCGCCGCGGTGTCGGTGGGGGGCATGAGCACGAAGCTCGAGGCGGCGCAGAAGGCGGGCGCCTCGGGGATCCCGATGGTGATCGCGAGCGGGCGGGAGCCGGGGACGCTGCTACGGCTGCTCAAGGGCGAGCCGGTCGGCACGTACTTCCAGCCCCGCGACGATCGTCTCGCCGCCCGGAAGCGCTGGATCGCCTTCGCGGTGCCGCCCCAGGGCCGGCTCACGGTTGACGCGGGGGCGAAGAAGGCCTTAACTGAAAGGGGTACGAGCCTGCTGCCCTCCGGGCTGGTGGAGGTCGACGGCGAGTTCCACGCGGGCGAGGTCGTGGCGCTGACCCAGCGAGACGGCCAGGAGTTCGCGCGCGGCCTCGTGAACTATGACGCGGGAGAGCTGCGACGCATCCGGGGCGCGAAGACGAAGGACATCGAGAAGGCGCTGGGCTACAAGGGCGTGGACGAGGTGATCCACCGGGACAACCTGGTGATCCTGTGAGGGAGGCGAGAGCGTGAGCAGCCTGTCACGGAGTGAAGGGGCGGGCAACCCGCTCCGGAGCGACTTCGCGAGCATGGACGCAGCGGCCCACGTCGAGGCGAAGGCCCGGGCGGCCAAGGAAGCGGCGCAGGTGCTCGCGCTGGCCCCGACCCGCGCCAAGAACGAGGCGCTCGCCCAGATGGCGCGCGGCCTCGAGGAGAAGACGGCCGCGATCCTCGACGCCAACCGGCAGGATCTCGAGCGCGCCCGGGCGGCGGGCCACCCGCGCGCCTTCGTGGACCGCCTCACCCTCACCGAGAGCCGCATCGAGGAGATGGCGGTCGGGCTGCGTCACGTGGCCGGCCTCCCCGATCCGGTGGGGGAGACCGTCGAGACCTGGCGTCGGCCCTCCGGGCTCGAGATCGCACGCGTGCGCGTCCCGCTGGGGGTCATCGGCTTCATCTACGAGTCCCGACCCAACGTCACCTCGGACGCGGCGGGCCTCTGCTTGAAGTCGGGCAACGCGGTGCTGTTGCGCGGCGGCAGCGAGGCCCTCGATTCCAATACGATGCTGGCCCAGATCCTGGCCCGCGCCGTCGAGAAGGCCGGCCTGCCCGCCGAGGTGATCCAGGCGGTGGAGACCGCGGACCGTGCCGCGGTACTCGCCATGCTCACGCTGGACCGCTACCTCGACCTCATCATCCCGCGCGGGGGCGAGGAGTTCGTGCGGCTGGTGGCGGAGCGCTCGACGGTGCCGGTGCTCAAGCACGACAAGGGGCTCTGCCACCTGTACGTGGACGAGGGCGCGGATCTCGACATGGCGGTGGCGGTGGCGGTCAACGCCAAGGCCCAGCGGGTCAGCGTCTGCAACGCGCTGGAGACCCTGCTCGTGCACGCGGCGGCCGCGCCCGAGCTCCTCCCGCGGCTGGCCGCCCGTCTCGCGGAGGCGGGCGTGGAGGTGCGCGCCGACGAGCGGGCGCGGGCCCTCATGCCGGGCGCCCGGGAGGCCGAACCCGCGGACTGGGACACGGAATACCTCGACTACATCCTGGCGGTGCGGGTGGTGGAGAGCTTCGACGAGGCGGTGGCCCACATCCGGCGCCACGGCTCGGGCCTGGCCGAGGCCATCGTCACCCGCGACGTGCGGCGCGCCCGGCGCTTCACGCGGGAAGTGGACGCGGCGGCCGTGCTGGTCAACGCCTCCACGCGGCTCGTGGACGGCAGCCAGTTCGGGATGGGGGCCGAGATGGGCATCTCCACCTCCCGCGTCCACGCACGGGGCCCGGTGGGGGTGCGTGAGCTGACGACCACCAAGTTCGTCGTGTGGGGCGACGGGCATATCCGCGAGTAGCCGCCTGCAGCCGCGCATCGGCGTCTTCGGGGGATCGTTCAATCCGATCCACTTCGGCCATCTCCTCGTGGCCGACGAAGTCTGCGAGACCCTTCGCCTCGATCGCCTGCTCCTGGTACCGGCGGCGCAGCCGCCCCACAAGCCGGCGGCCGAGCTGGCCCCCGCCGTCCACCGCTACCGGATGACGGCCCTCGCGGTACGCGAGCACCCGCGCTTCGAAGTCTCGGACGTCGAGGTGAAGCGCAGCGGCCCGTCCTACACGGTGGACACCCTCACCGCCCTGCAGGATCGCGGGCGCCTGTACCTGATCATCGGCTCGGAGACCTTTCTCGATCTGTTGAACTGGCGCGAGCCGTGGCGGGTCGCCGCGCTCGCGCGCCTGGTGGTCATCCCGCGCAACGGCATGGGCTTCGATCCCGAGACGCCCGCCGCGCTCAAGGTCCTCCGGGAGCTCGGCCTGCCCGGCTTCGCGCGTGACCTGGCCGACCCGACCGAGAGCACCGCCCCCCTGCTGGTGCACGCGGCCTCCCTGCCGATCTCGGGCTCGGACCTGCGCCGCCGCGCCCGCGAGGGCCGCAGCCTCGCCTTCCGCATGCCGGAGTCGGTGGTGGCCTACATCCGCGAGCACCAGCTCTACCGTCCGGAGGCGTGATGGCCAGCCTGTCCGCCGAAGCCGTCGTCCGCGTGGCCGCCCACGCGGCCCTGGAGAAGAAGGCGATCGACCTGGTGGTGCTGAATCTCGAGGGACTGTCGGGCGTCGCCGACTTCTTCCTCGTGTGCAGCGCCCGGTCCGGTCCGCAGGCCGACACCATCGCGGACGCGGTCCGCGCCGCCCTGCGGGCGGAGGGCGTGCGGCCGCGGCACGGCGAGGGTAGCGCCGAGAGCGGCTGGCTCCTGCTCGACTACGGCGACGTCGTGGTGCACGTGTTCCTCGAGGAGACACGCGAGTTCTACGCGCTGGAGCGGCTGTGGGGCGACGCCCCGCTCCTTTCCGTCGAAGGAGGACGCGCGCGGGATTGATTTGCGTAGGACCCCATGGTAGCCTGCGCGACTAGCGGCGGCGCCGCGTAGCGACGTTCGCGACGACGAAGGAGGCCACCGCTGAAGAAAGACCGTTTGGCTCAGTTCCGCAAGCAGCTGGAGGAGAAGCATCGCCAGCTCGTGGAGGAGGTGGGCCGGAACGTCCTGTTTGGCAAGGGGCCCGAAGACGATTCCATCAAGGACCTGGGC
>DATHSW010000009.1:0-17206 GCA_035463855.1 Candidatus Deferrimicrobiaceae bacterium
CGCGCGCGGCGGTGCGCGAGCTCGAGGCGCGGGGCGTGCGGGCGGTCGCGCTGCGGGCCGACGTGGGCCGGCCGCGCGAGGCGCGCGCGCTGGTCGCCGGCGCGGTGAAGCGCCTCGGCCGCCTCGACGTCCTGGTCAACAACGCGGCGCTCTTCTTCCGCACCCCGGTGCTCACCACCACCCCCGCCCAGTTCGACCGGCTCCTCGCCGTGAACCTGCGCGGCCCGTTCTTCGTGAGCCAGGCCGCCGCGCGCGCGATGGGCCGGCGCGGCGGTCGCATCATCAACATCGCCGACGTCGGCGCGGTCCGCGCGTGGCCGGGCTACGTCCCGTACGGCGTCTCCAAGGCGGGGGTGGTGATGCTCACCCGCGGCCTCGCCGCCGCACTCGCGCCCCGCATCCAGGTGAACGCGGTGGCGCCGGGGGTCGTGCTGCTGCCCGAGCGGTTCCCGCGCGAATCGGGACGGCGGCTCGCCGCGCGCATCCCGATGGGCCGGCACGGCCGGCCCGCCGACGTGGCGCAGGCGGTCCGCTTCTTCGCCACGTGCTCCGACTACGTGACCGGCCAGGTCCTCTTCGTCGACGGCGGCATGTCGCTGCTCTAGGGCAATCGGAGGGGGCCCTAGACCAGGAGGTGGAGGGCGCCGGGGTGGATCGAGACGTCGAGCGGGGTCCGGGCGCCGAGCTCGCCGTCGAGCTGGACCGGGATCGGGGTCGCGGTGACGATGCCCACCTGGACCGCGCGCCAGGTGCGGATCTTCGGGTTGGCGAGATGGCCGCCCCAGTACACGGTGGGCAGCCAGCGCGCGAGCTCGGCGCGCCCGAGCGCGCCCAGCAGCACCACGTCCAGGAGGCCGTCGTCCGGGCGCGCCGTCGGCGCGATCCGCATGCCCCCGCCGAACGAGCCGCCGTTGCACACCACCATGCTGGCCGCGGGCCCGGCCCAGGCGTCCACGTCGCCCAGACGTACCGCCAGCTCGACGGGTCGGTAATCGTAGAGGCTCGTCAGCACCGCGCGGAGGTAGACGAGGCGGCCACCGCGCGCCCCCGCCCGCTCGGCCACCACCGCGTCGAATCCCGCGCCGGCCCAGCCCAGGAAGAACCGCCGGCCGCCCGGCCAGCGGGCGAGACCCGCGTCCCGCGCGACGACCCGGCCCTCCACGAGGCGACGCGCGGCGCGGAGCGGATCTCTCGCCAGACCCAGATTCCGGCACGCGTCGCGCCCGCGCCCGGTCATGACCGCCCCCACGGTGACCGGGTACTCCTCGCGCAGCGGGAGGAGGCCGTTGACCACCTCGTTCAGCGTGCCGTCACCCCCCACCGCCACCACCAGCGGGACGCGGGCCCGCGCCGCCTCCGCGGCGAGCGCCATCGCGTGGCCGGGGCCCCGCGTCTCGGCCACGTCGAAAGTGAAGCCCAGGCGGGCGAGGGTGTCGCGGAGCGTGGGCCAGTGGCGCCGGGCGCGGCCGCCGCCCGCAGCCGGGTTGACGACGAGGAGGGCCGGCGCGGCTATGCGCGGCCGCCGCCCATGGCGCGCAGGAACTCGCTCATGGACGAAAAGCGCATCATCGGGTTCTCGCGCTTCTCGGCGCCGATGGTGGTCTGCGACCCGCCGTAGTTGTGGCCGGGCAGGACCACCGTCTCCTCGGGCAGGGCGCCCAGGCGCTGGGTGAGCGAGGTGTACATCTCCTTCGGGTCGCTGCCGGGCAGGTCGGTGCGGCCGCACGACCGGATGAACAGGGTGTCGCCGGAGATCAGGCAGCCGTCCACCAGGAAGCACTGCGAGCCCGGCGTGTGGCCGGGCGTGTGGACGAAGGTCAGCGGCACCTTCCCCACCTGCAGCGTGTCGCCGGCCTGCACCTGTACCAGGTCCGAGCCGTAGCCCTTCAGGAACTCGCGCTCGTCCTTGTGCACGTAGACCCTCATGGGATGCTTGGCGAGCAGATCCTCCACGCCCGGGATGTCGTAGCCGAAGAGGTGGCCGCCCACGTGATCCTGGTGCGTGTGGGTCACCAGCGCGCCGGTCAACCGCATGTCGTCGGCGGCCGCGAGGTCCGCGATGCCGTCGATCTCCCAGGCCGGATCCACCACCACGCACTCGCGGCTGGCCTGGTCGCCGACGAGATAGACGAAGTTCTGCATCGGGCCCAGCTCGATCTGCTTCAGGTAGAGCTGGGACCGCGCCATCAGTACCCGCTCACCCACACCCGCTGGTAGTAGCCGCCGGTCACGACCCGCGGCTGGTACCCGCCGCCCGCCAGGGTGCCCTCGGCGGTGACGAAACCGGGGACCCAGACATAGGTGGTGTACGCGGTCGGCACCCACTGGTAGGCCCAGTAGCCCGGGCAGCACGGATAGGAGACGACCGGGGGGTACGAGACGACCGGCGGGCGGCCGGGATGGCCATGAGGCGGCCTCGCCGGCGCGCTGGGCGCCGGCCGGGGCTCGAGCGGCGCGGGGGGCGGCGTCATCGCGAAGGGATTGGGCGCCAGGACGGTCGCGCGCAGCTCAGCGGCGGTCGCCGGGCCGAGCCATGCCCCCACGACGAGCAGCGCAAGACTTGCGATGACGGTGCGTATTCTCATGTCCACTCGGACGGCCGGCCCGATAGCGGTATTCTGCCACCGTCCCCCCGGCCGGGGAAGCCTGCGGCTCAGGAGGGGATCTCGGTCCTGGCCTTGCGCAGGTCGTCCAGGTCCTTGCTGGACACCGCGAAGATGCCGGGGTCGGCCTTCACCTTCACGTAGGTGACGGCGCCGTCGGTGCGTCCCACCAGGAGCGTGGCCAGCTCGGCGCCGCCGTCCTTGAACACGGTCACTTCCATCTCCGGCTTGTCGAGGCCGAACCTGGCCGCGTCGTCCGGACCCTTGGCCGCGATCTCCTTCCACTTGAGCGATCGGAGCGTCAGGAGCAGGCCCGCTACCCGCCCGTCCCTGGTGCCGCCGCGCGCCGGCTCCACCACCTTCCACTCGCTCTCACCGCTCTTCTCGACGACCAGGGGCTTGTCGCCGCCGGCGGCGACGCGCGCCTTCTTGATGTCGCCGATGTCGAAGGCGGGGAGCAGGGTGCGGTCGCGCAGCTCCGCGACACCCGGCGTGAGCTCCGCGAGCGCCTTGCCCTCCACCAGCACGACCGGCCCCTCCCCCTGCACCGCGGCCACCGCGGCGGGCAACCCGCCGCGGCGCTCGGACGACGACTGGAGCAGGAGCGTCTTCGGCTCCTTGGCGCCCTCCTCCCAGAGCCGGATCGTGACCTCGGGCCGGCTGAGGAACCGCGGCGCCTCCGCGGGCGTCTCGGCGAGGAAGCCGAGCGCGCGGAGGTCGCGGATCTTCCACAGGAACCCGGTCACCGCGGACGAGTCGGCCTTGAGCGCTTCCGGCGCGGTGAGCTTCCAGCCGGTGCCGTCCTTCTCGAGCGTGACGCCGCCGCGGGCGTGGGCGAGCTCGACCTTGGCGAGCTTGTCGTAGGCGTAAGCGACCACCGTCTTGTCCCGAAGCCCCGCCACCGTCTTCGGGAGCGCGGTCCAGAGCGCCTCCACGGTGAGCATCACCCCCGGCTCGCCCTCCCGCTTGACGTAGACACCCTTTTTCTCGGGCTCCGGGCGGCCGACCAGGAGGGTCCGGGAGGAGCGGTCCTTCTCGCGGCCGAGCCACACCGTGACCCGGGAGGGCTTGTCGAGGCCGTACGGCGCCAGCGACTTCGGCGCGTCGTCCACGAACTCGATCGCCTTGGCCCCTTCGAGCTTCTCGAGGAAGTCCGCCACCATCTCCGCGTCGGCGCGGAGCGCGCGGGGCTTCACGATCCGCCACTTGCCGGGCTCGTCGGCGACAAGCCCGATCCGATCGCCGGCCACCTCCAGGTCGAGCCCGGTCAGATTGCGGCGGTCGAAGGCGATCACGCGGCGATCCCGGAAATCGGCCAGCGGACGTGCGGTATCGCGCGCGACGCTCTCCGACATCGTGATCACCGCGGGCTTGTCACCCTCGCGCGCGTAGACCCAGACCCCGGTCGGGTTCTTGCCGCCCACCCGGAGGACGAGCGGGGCCGCGCCGCCCTTGACCTCGAGGCGCACCTCCGCCTCCGGCGGATCGAGGCCGAAGTCGGCCGGCTTGGCCGGATTGGGATCGATCTCCCGGTCCATCCGCGCGGTGGCGAGCGCGGTCACCATGTCGTCCACCGCGGCCCGGTCCGCC
Organism: Candidatus Deferrimicrobiaceae bacterium; assembly: GCA_035463855.1. Classification (GTDB taxonomy): domain Bacteria; phylum Methylomirabilota; class Methylomirabilia; order Rokubacteriales; family CSP1-6; genus CAMLFJ01. Next base: position 4,194 of record DATHSW010000009.1, read on the forward strand.
CGCACCCGGATGGGCTCGAGCATCTCCCAGCCGTCCGCGACGCGCTTCAGGCGGATCGTCTCGTTCTTCCGCGCGATGACGACCCCCTCGACGTCCTTCGGCTCGACGGTCCAGATCCGGCCTTTGGCGGACTCGGCCTTCTCGCGCTTGGGATTGAGCCAGTAGGTGTCGTAGTAGAAGAAGCCGCCGAGACCGGCGGCCAGGAGCAGCAGGACGACGATGGTCTTGCCGCGGGCCATCGAGGGCTAGCGCGCGCGGCGCCGCTGCATGATCACCACGATGCCGCAGAGCAGGACCGCGCCGGGCAGCACCAGGAGGGGCAGGCCCAGCACCAGGTTGGACTGGCCGGACGTCAGCACTACCGGGTTCTGCTTGGGGTCCTTGGCGCGGATCGAGATGAGATCCTCCTCCTCCGCGAGCCAGGATACGACGTTGAGGAAGAAGTCGCGATTGCCCTGCGCCCCCAGGAACTGGTTGGCGGCGAAGTCGGCGGTGCCCACCACCACGACCCGGGCCTTCGGCGTCTTCTTGGCCGCGTCGCCCTCCGCCTTCGGATCGGGCTGCGCGTCCACCGTGGCCACCACGGCCACCGACAGCGGCCCCGTCTTCTCGCTCGGATCCGGAGTCGCCTTGCCGGTCTGGAAGACGTTCTTGTCGGTCTCGCCCCATGACTGGCGGCTGGTCTGGGCGAGCGGCGAGGCCTGCACGCCCTTGGGGAGGGCCTTGGCCGGCGCCACCGAGCGGGTGAGCGGGAACAGCGTCATGACGCCGCCCATGTCCTTGGTGATCGGATGCGGCTCGTACTGGCCCACGACCGGAACGAGCGGGCCCACGCCGAAGAGCTGGCCGACCGGATTCAGCTCGATCACCACGTCCTCGTCCACCGCGATCCCGTACTTGGTGAGGTACTTCACGGTGGTCCCGGCCTGGAAGGGGCCGGCCATGAAGAACACCTTGCCCGCCTTGGCGATATAGCCGTCGAGCGCGGCCAGCTCCTGCGGGAAGAGATCCGTCTTCGGGCTCGCCACCATCACGATCGCCGCGTCGTCGGGAATCTTGGGATCACGGGCCAGGAACAGCTCCTTGACCTCGTAGTTGGCCTTCTCCATCTCGTCCTTGGCCTGGCTGAATCCCGCCCGATCGGTGCTGCCGATCTCGCGCTCGCCGTGCCCCTTCATCACGTAGACCACCCGCTTGCCCGCGCGCGTGATCTTGACGATGGCGTTGGTGAGCTTCTCCTCCTCGGCGTCCAGCACCTTCTCGGTGCGGGTCTGCCCCGCGGGGCCGCCTTCGAGCACCACGGTGCCGTAGCTCTCCACTCCGTACTGGCGGGCCAGGGCGGGCGCGCGGTCCGTGTCCTCCAGCCGCCAGGTGAACTTGCCGCCCGAATAGCTCGCGTATTGGGTGAGCAGATCCTCGGCCCGCTTCTTGCCCGGGGTGTCCGAGCGGAAGAACGCGATGGCGCTGACCGGCGCCTTCAACGCCTTGAGGACCTGCACCGTCTGGGGTGACACGCTGTTGCGCTTGTTCTCGGTGAGGTCCCAGCGGACGTGGTGCCGGATCGAGATGGCGTTGGCGGCCACCACGATGCCCAGGGCCAGCAGGGCCATCAGCGCGGCCCCCGCGCCGTAGCGCGCGGTGCGGGTGCCCATGGCCGAGCGCGCCTCGCCCGCGTTGAGCGCGAGCGAGAGCAGCAGGAACGCGCCGCCCAGCCCCAGGAACAGCCAGCGGGCGGGCACGCCCGGATAGAAGAGCCAGAGGGCGCCCGACAGCAGGAGGCAGATCACCGCCGCGGTCACCGAGTGGCGCTTGACCAGGCTCATCGGACTATCCCTTCCACCGCTTGGACTCGAGCGAGCGCAGCGTGAGGAACAGGGCCAGCGCCACTCCGCTCACGTAGTATACGAGCGCCTTGGTGTCGATGACGCCGCGCGTGAAGCCGTCGAGGTGGTCGCCGATCGACAGGTACTGGAGCACCGCGCGCAGGCCGCCGCCCGCGAACTCGGCGCCCCAGCCGATGACCCAGAACGCGAGGAGGACGCCGAAAGTGCCGAAGCCGGCCACGATCTGGTTCTCGGTCAGCGAGGAGATGAGCACGCCCACCGCCAGGAAGACCGCGCCGGTCAGGATCAGGCCCAGGTAGCCGGTCAGGATCGGCCCCCATTCGACCCGGGTGAAGTACGCGACGAGGCCCGGGTAGAGCAGGGTCAGGCCCAGCAGGATCAGGTAGAGGGCGAGGGCGGCCAGGTACTTGCCGGCCAGCACCTCGCCGTCGCGCACCGGATAGGTCAGCAGCAGCTCGATGGTCCCCGCCTTCTTCTCCTCCGCGAAGAGCCGCATCGTCAGCATCGGGATGAAGAACAGCAGCACCACGCTCATGTTGGTGAAGAGCGGGCGCATCACGTTGTCCACCACGTTGAGGTTCTGGCCCATCTGCGGCTGCATGAAGGACCGCATGGAGGCATCGCTGTAGAAGAGGAAGATCTGGCTGAAGAACCACCCGGAGATCACCAGGAAGAAGGTGAAGACCACGTAGGCCACCGGCGATCCGAAGTACAGCCGCATCTCCTTCTTGAACACGGGCAGCCAGCGCATCAGCGCGCCTCCTCCGCCGGAACCGGCTCGAGCGACTCCTGCTCCCCCGCGACCGCCCGGATGAACACCTCCTCCAGGCTCATGCCCACCTGGTGCAGCTCCTGGAGGGCCCAGCCCCGGCCGGTGACGAGCCGAACCAGCTCGGGCCGGACGTCGCGCTCCCGGGCCGCCTCCACCAGCACGCCCACGCTCCCGTCACGGGCCGCGAGCGGTTGCACGCCGACCACTCCCGGGATCGCCGCCACCGCCGCCGCGAGGTCGCCCGCGCCGCCCGCCACCCGCAGCTCGATGCGCGCCGACGGGAAGGCCTGCTGGACCAGCTCGGACTCGGTGCCCTGGGCCACGATGCGCCCGCGGTTGATGATGATGACGCCGTCGCACACCATCGAGACCTCGGGCAGGATGTGGGTGGACAGGATCACGGTGTGCTGCCCCGCGAGGGAGCGGATCAGCGAGCGGATCTCCGCGATCTGCCGCGGATCGAGCCCGATGGTGGGCTCGTCGAGGATCAGCACCTCCGGGTCGCCCAGGAGCGCCTGCGCCAGCCCCACCCGCTGCCGGTACCCCTTGGAGAGCTTGCCGATCAGCCGGTTCTGCATGTCGCCGATGAAGCAGCGCTCCATGACGTCGGCGACCCGGCCGCGCCGCGCGGCCCGCCCCACCCCCTTGATCTCGGCCACGAAGTCCAGATAGGACGCGACCGAGAGATCCAGATAGAGCGGGGCGTTCTCCGGGAGATACCCGATGCGCCGGCGCACCTCCAGCGACTGCGAGAACACGTCGTAGCCCGCCACCCGCGCGGTGCCGCCGCTGGCCGGCATGAAGCACGAGAGGATCTTCATCGTCGTGGACTTGCCCGCCCCGTTCGGGCCGAGAAAGCCCACGATGCGGCCCTTGTCCACGCTGAACGACACGTCGTGGATGGCCGTGACCGGCCCGTAGCGCTTTGTCAGATTGTCGACCTGGATCATACGTGCGGCCCGGTGCCCGCGTGGACCGCCGGAAAGTATAGCACAGGCCTAGAAGAGCCCCGTGATGACGCCGTCCGGCGTGACGTCCACCTGCTCCGCGTTGGGGCGGCGCGGCAGCCCCGGCATCGTGGTGATGTCACCGGTGATGGCCACCAGGAAGCCGGCGCCCGCCGAGATGCGCATCTCGTTGACCGTGATCTTGAACCCGCGCGGGCGGTTCAGCAAGGTCGGGTCGTCGGACAGCGAACGTTGAGTCTTGGCGACGCAGATCGGGAGCCTCCCATAGCCGAGCGACTCGGCCTGGGCGATCTGACGCTCGACCCGCTTGGGGTATTCGACGCCGTCGGCGCCGTAGATCCGCCGGGCGATGGTGTCGAGCTTCACCGTGATGGGGTCGTCGAGCGCGTAGAGCGGCGCGAAGGCCGACCGCTCGCGGGCCAGGAGGGCGAGCAGGCCCCGGGCCAGCTCCTCCCCGCCCGCGCCCCCGCGGGCGAACACGTCGGCCACGTGCACCGCCACGCCCAGCCGGGCGCAGCGGTCCCGCACCGCCGCGTACTCCCGCTCGGTGTCCGACGGGTAGCGGTTCAGCCCGATGAGGACCGGGACCTTGAACTGACGCACCGCTTCCACGTGCGCTTCCAGGTTGTCGAGCCCGCTCGTCAGCGCGGCCACGTTCTCGCGGTCCAGCTCCGGCACCGGCACCCCGCCGTGGTACTTGAGCGCGCGCGCGGTGGCCACGATCATGGCCGCGTCCGGCTTGAGTGAGGCCAGCCGGCACTTGATGTCGAAGAACTTCTCGGCGCCCAGGTCGGTGGCGAAGCCGGCCTCGGTGAGGCAGATGTCGCCGAGCTTGAGCGCCAGCCGGGTGGCCAGCACCGAGTTGCAGCCGTGGGCGATATTGGCGAAGGGCCCGCCGTGCACCAGCGCGGGCGTGCCCTCCGTCGTCTGCACCAGGTTCGGGTGGATGGCGTCGCGCAGGAGCGCGGCCATCGCGCCGGTCACACCGAGCGCGTCGGCGGTCACCGCCTTGCCATCGGCGGTCAGCGCGACCAGCATCCGCCCGAGCCGCTGCTTGAGATCCATCAGGTCTTCGGCCAGGCACAGGGCGGCCATGATCTCGGAGGCCGAGGTGATGAGGAACCCCGCCTCGCGCGGCACCCCGTCGAGACGCCCGCCGAGCCCGACCACCACGTTGCGAAGCGCGCGGTCGTTGACGTCGAGGATCCGCTTCCACGCCACCTGGCGCACGTCGATGCCGAGCGGGTTGCCGTGATGCAGGTGGTTGTCGATCGCGGCAGCCAGCAGGTTGTGCGCCGACGTGACCGCGTGGAAGTCGCCGGTGAAGTGCAGGTTGATCTCCTCCATCGGCACTACCTGCGACTTGCCGCCCCCGGTGCCGCCCCCCTTCATGCCCAGCGTCGGGCCGATGGACGGCTCGCGGAGCGCGATGACCGGCCGGGCCCCGATCCGGGAGAGCGCCTGCCCCACGCCGATGGTCATGGTGGTCTTGCCGTCGCCGGCCGGGGTCGGCGTGATCGCGGACACCACCACCAGCTTGCCGTCGGGCCGGTCGCGGCGGGCGGCCAGCGCCCCGACGTGCACCTTGGCCTTGGTGTGGCCGTAGGGGATCCACTCCTCCGCACCCAGGCCGAGCTCGCGCGCGATATCCGCGATCGGCCGGGGCGTCCGGTCAGCGCCGGGGCGTGACGGGGTCGAGGTCGGCATCGGGCATGATCTCCTTCAGCCAGTCGGGGATGGGCACCATCTTGGCGGTGGCCGGGTTCCAGCACGCGTGCACGGTGTGGCCGGTGGCCACCAGCTCACCGGCCTCGTTGCGGATCTCGTAGCTGAACCGGAAGCTGGCCCGCTTGCGCTCGCTCACCCGCGAGGCGATCTCGAGCAGCTCGTCCAGGCGCGCCGGCTTCACGTACTTCACGAACGCCTCGACCACCGGCAGGTGCACGCGCTCGTTCACGACCGACATGGGCCAGCCGTATTCGCGCAGGTACTCCACGCGCCCCACCTCGAAGTAGGTGAGGTAGTTGCCGTAGTAGACGACCGACATGGTGTCGGTGTCCTTGTAGCGCACACGCACGCGGGTGACCGATGGCATCGTCGCGCCGCCATGGTAGCAGGGGTCAGGTCTTACATTCCGACATTTCCTGGGCGAGAGGCAGGGCGACACGTCAGAAAATGTCGGAATGTAAGACCTGACCCCGAGCTAGCGCTTGAAGACTTCCTTCAGGAGGTCGGTGGCGCGGGCGGTGGGATTGGTGCGGATCTGCTTCTCCTGCTCGCCCAGCACCGTGAAGAGGCCGCCGAGCCCCTTCTCGACGACGTAGCCGTCGAGGTCGAAGGCCTGGGACTTGGCGAAGGGGATCGCCTCGAAGCGCGCCACCAGGTCCTTGTACTGCCGGCTCACGCCCACCTGGCTCATGGATCGCTCGACCACGGGGCGGAACGCGCTGGTGAGGCGCGGGGTCGTCTTGCCCTTGAAGTACTCGGTCGCGGCGGTATCGCCCCCGTTGAGGATCTTGCGCGCGTCGTCGAAGCTCATGTCGCCGATCGCCTCGAAAAAGATCTGCTTGGCCTGGGGCGCCGCGCGCTCCGCGGCCCGGTTCATGCCGAGCACCAGCTCGTCGATCTGGGCGCCGTAGCCCACCGCGCGCAGCCCGGTCTCGAAGCTCCGCAGCCGCTCCGGCATCAGGATCTTGATCGCCTGGTTGGCGAAGTAGCCGTCGGTCTTGCCGGTGAGAGCGACGGTCTTCTCGGTGGCGACCTGGAGCGCTTCCTTGAGCCCCGCGCCGATCTTGGCGTCCGACAGCCCCGCGCCCCGGCTTCCCTCCCCGCCCAGCCCCTTCAGCAGCTTGTCCCACTGGGCCGCGGCGGGATCCGTCAGCAGCAAGAGCATCGCCGCGACGGCCAGCCAACCCGACCGGTGCCCCCGTCCACGATGCGCGCGCACGTGTCTCCTCGCGCTCGGGCTAGAGGTATTGCCCGTAGCGGATCTTCTCGACGACCGCGCGGATGCGCCGGTAGACGTCCACCTGCCGCAGCAGGTCCTGCGTGGTGACGAGCCCCGCGTCCTGTCCCTGCCCGGCGGTGTGGACCTTCTCCTCCAGCGCCCGCCGCAGGAGATCCCGGATCTCGCCCCCGCTCATGCCGCCCATCGGGGGCAAGAGCGAGCGGTAGTCGAGATCGGCCACGAGGCGCCGGCCGGCGGCCTGCTCCGCGCGCGCCTGCGTCAGCGCGAGGATCTGCTGCTGCGCGGCCGCGTCCGGCAGGGGCACCTCCACCAGGCGATCGAGCCGGCCCGGGGCGACCAGGGCGGGATCCACCGCGTCGGTGCGGCTGGTGGCCGCCACCGCGACTATCCGAGAGAAATCTTCCAAGGTATCGAGCTTTTCACAGAGCGCGGCCGCGATCCGCGCTCCCGCCTCGCGGGCCTGGACCGGCGGCAGGAGGTGCTCCAGCGCGAGCGCGTCGGCCTGATCCAGGAAGACCACACCCTTGCCTTGCTCTCGGGCCAGGCCCAGGATCTCCTGCAGCAGCTCGCCGGTATTCGGCCCGAACTTCGACGTGAGCGTGCCGAGCTTCAGGTGGTAGAAGACGGCCCCCGCCTCGGTGGCCAGCGCGCGCGCTAGCAGCGTCTTGCCGGTCCCCGGCGGGCCGTAGATCAGCATGCCCTTGGGCGGGGTGATGCCCCATTTGCGATAGAGCTCGGGATCGGTCAGAGCGGTCACGAAGCTCCGGACGATCCCCTTGGCCTCGGTGAGACCGCCGATGTCGGTGAACGAGGTCTCCGGCTTGACCATCACCTCGACGCGGCCGGTCAGATCGGCGAGCTTCTCTCCGAGCTTGCCGAAGATCTCGCCCAGGCGGCGCTCGATCGCCCACTGCTGGCCTTCCACGCTGGGTGCCGGCAGGGCCGGCGCGCCGTCGCGGGGGGTGTCGGCCGACATGGGGGCTAGGTCCGCTCCCCGGGACCGCCGGGGCTGCCCGGCACCCGCTCGGACTTCTCGAACACGCGCTCCTCCGCGAAGACCGGCACCTTCGCGCGGATGGCCAGCGCGATCGCGTCGGAGGGGCGCGAGTCGAGCTCCATCGCGGTCCCGCCCGCGGTCAGGTGTACCGTCGCGTAGTACGTGTTCTGGCGCAGATCGGTGATGACGACCTTGGTGACCGAGACCTGGAGCCGGCCGAACAACGTGAGGAAGAGATCGTGGGTGAGCGGGCGCGGCGGCGTGATGTTCTCGAGCGGGACCGCGATGGCGGTGGCCTCGGCGGCGCCGATCATCATCAGGAACCGCCGCTTGTCGCGCTTGCCCTCGAGCAGCACCCCGTGCTGGCCCCGGGGGTCGCTGAACACTCCGACCACCGTGACCTCCTGCAGGGCGGCCGCGGGCGGCGCGGGCATCTCCCCCGGATTGCGGGCCCCCACGAGGAGCACGCCCAACGCGAGCACCGGCACCAGGCGCTGATATCGGCGGAGTCTCACCATGATCGACGGGACCTCCCACGCTGCGTCGTTGCCGGGCCAGTATCGGCCCGCGTCCGGGGCAAGTCAACCGCACCCCGCCCTCAGGACGCGGCGGCCGGCACCACCTTCGCGTAGCCCACGCGCAGCCGGACGCTGAGGAGGGAGCCGATCGCGAGCAGGACGGTGAGCCCGCTCCACATCACCGCGTAGCCGAGCCCGTGCGCCACGTAGCCGAAGGCGATGGCCCCGAACGAGTTCCCGACGAGGATCACCGAGCTGAAGATGCCGACTGCGCTGCCGCGGCGGCGCTCGGGCGTCACGTCCATCAGCAGGGCGGACATGGCCGGGTAGAGGAAGCCGTGGGCGGCGCCGGCCAGGAAACCGGCCAGGAAGATGAACGGGAGCACCGGCAGCCGCAGCGAGGGCCAGAACAGGAGCGCGACCAGGGCGATGATGCACGTCGCGGCGGCCTGCACGAACATGCAGGGGATGATCACGGCCCGCCGCCCGCGCACGTCGATCAAGTTGCCCCCCACCACCCGGACCAGCATCGCGGCCCCCGCGTAGGCGGTGTAGAAGAGGCCGACGCTGGCGATGCCCAGGGCCTCGCCGAAGGTGGGGAGGAACGTGAAGATCGTGCCGGTGCCCAGGCCGAAGAAGAGACCGAGCAGCATGTGCATGTGCCGGATCTCGCGCAGCCCCTCGCGGATGACGTGCAGCCCCGGGCGGGCGCCCAGCGCGGCCGGGCGCACGTCCTTCACGGTCCAGCACGTCGCGGCGGCCACCCCCGCGATCACGGTGGAGGCCGCGAAGAACGCGGGAAAGCCGAAGCGGCGGATCATGAACTCGCCGAAGAGTGGCGCCAGCGAAGTGGACACCAGCCCGGAGAGGCCGAAGATCCCGAGGGCCCAGCCGCGCCGCTCCGCCGGCACCATCTCGACGACGTGGACGTAGTTGGCGACGAAGAAGGCGGAGAACGCCACCCCCTGCAGCACGCGGAGGGCGCCCAGCAGCGGCAACGGACTCGCCACCACGAAGAGCGCGCAGGAGGCGAGAAGCACCAGGGTGCCGAGCCGCATGAAGAAGCGGCGGCCGAGGTAGTCGATGAGGGCGCCCACCACCGGCTGGCAGACGATGCCGGCCGCGCTGTACAGGCCCTGCACGAGGCCGATGTCCGCCTCGTCACCGCCGAGCCTCTGGATATACAGCGGCAGCAGCAGGAAGCCGTTGAGCGCGCCGAAGAAGAAGAAGTTCGTGAGCATGATCCGCGCGAACGGGCCATGGCTCAGGAGCTCCAGGGTGGAACTGGTCACACGCGTTGCGGCGGGAGCGACTGCGACAGTAGAATGGCCGGCGGCATGAACCCTCGCGAGTATAGCACGCGGTCCCGCGCGCGCCCGACGGGGCCGACCATCGGCGACGTGATGGCCGCCGCCGCGAAGCTCGAGGCCGACGGCCGCGGCCGCTTCCTCGCGCCGCCCCTCCTGCAGAGCTGGCCCGGCATCGTGCACGGCGGCGGACTGGTCGCGCTGCTCGACTCGGCCGCCGCCGCGCTGGGCCCCGGCGGCGCGCCGCGCCGGATCGAGGGCCGCCTCACCTCCTCGGTGCCGCTCGACACGCCGCTCGCGCTGGAGGGCCACGCCGAGGGCGGCGCCGTCACCGTCACCATCCTCGATGGATCGCAGCCGCTGACGTCGGCCACCGTCACCCCCGGCCCGGTCGAGGAGCCCGCGCCCGATCCCGCCTGGCGCGCGGGCGGGCGCGAGGGCTGGCCGATGCCGCTGTCCGATCAGTGCCTGGCCTGTGGCGCGCACAACCCGCTCGGGCTGCAACTCGGTCTGCGCTTCGATGCGGACGGCGTATGGGCCCGCTTCCTGCCCCGCGAGCCCTGGCGACGCGCCGGCGACCGCCTCGCCCCCGCCCTGCCCGCGGTGGTGCTCGATGAGCTCGCGTGGTGGCTCGGCGCCCTCGTCGCCAAGGAAGGCGGCCTCACCAACCGCATCGCCCTCACGCTGCTGCGTCCCGACGCGATCGCGCCGGGCCCGGTGACCGCGGTGGGCCGCTTCGCCGACGTCACCCCGGTGGACCGGCGACGGACCTTCTGGCGCACCCGCTCGGCCCTGCTCGCCGCCGACGGCACGCTGCTGGCCACCGCCGCCATCGTCTTCCGGGCCGGCGCGGAGTACTCGGAGCGCCAGATCCCCTTCTTCCGCTCGCGCACCGATCCGGACATCTTCGAGCGCATGTTCCCGAACCACCGCGACGGGGGTAGTCGGTAAGTCCTGCCGGGTGGCTCTTACCGGGGCGCCCGCGCGCGGCGAGGCCCACGGCGCCCATCGCGCCCGTTCTCCGCGTTCTCTCCCGCTACGCGGTTGGTCCGCGGCTTGCTTGAGCAGATGCCACGACGTGCCGACCGAACGCGAGAAGGGGAATGAGCATGCCTGCATCGAAGACCCGCAGCCGACGCACCGAGAACGACGCCATCGCGCTGCTCAAGGAGGACCACGAGAAGGTCCGGAAGCTGCTCGGCGAGCTCGAGGAGACGACGGACAAGGCGGCGAGCAAGCGCGAGAAGCTCCTCGCCTCCATCGAGCAGGAGCTCACGATCCACACCCGGATCGAGGAGGAGATCTTCTACCCCGCGTTCCGCGACGCGGCCCGGAGGAAGAACGACGCGAAGCTCTACTACGAGGCCCTCGAGGAGCACCATGTGGTGGACCTGGTCATGCCCGAGATCAAGGGCACCGGCGTAGAGTCCGACCAGTTCCCGGCCAAGGCCAAGGTCCTCAAAGATCTCGTGGAGCACCACGCGGAGGAGGAAGAGACGGAGATGTTCCCGCGGGCCCGCAAGCTGATGGCCCGCGACGAGCTGCTCCGCCTGGGCGTCGAGATGATGCGGCTCAAGGAATCGCTGGCGCGAGGGCCGGGTGGCCGGCTGGCCAGGCTCGTCGGGGTCTGACGTGGCCCGCCGGCTCGCCCGCCTCGCGCTGCCCATGCTCGCGGCATTCGCGGTCTTCATCGGCGGGGGCGAAGCGCAGAGCCCCGCGCCGGCTCCCGCGCCCGCTCCCAAGGCGGACGGCCCGGTCCAGGGCTACCACGGCGGGTACGATCCGACCGACAAGAGCAAGGCCCCGGCCGCACCGGACGGCAAGAAGGCGGACACGGGAAACGCCGACGAAGGGCGCCGCGGGAAGTCGGTGTCCGGAGCCATCACCGCCATCCACGGCCGGAAGCTCACCCTGGACGGCGGCATGGTCCTGGTGGTGCCTCCGACCTTGAAACTGGACCAGAACATGCTCAGTGTGGGAGCCCGGATCACGGCCCACTACGAAGATCAAGGCGGCTCCCACGTGGTGACGACGATCCGTCGGGAGCCGAGCTAGACGCGCACGAGCTACCCGGCCGGGCGCATGCCATCCTTCGGCGTGGCGGCCCGCGCGCGGATGTCGTCCACGCCGCCCGCGAAGTAGAGCGCCTCATCCGGCAGATCGTCGTGGAGGCCGTCCAGGATCTCGCGGCAGCCGCGCAGCGCCTCCGCGCGGCTGACGAAGATACCGGGCGTGCGCGTATACGGCTCGGCCACGAAGAAGGGCTGGGTGAAGAAGAGCCAGAGCTTCCGGTCCCGGCGCTTCACGAGGTCCGCCGCGCCCGCGGGAGGGACGCGCGGGCCCCCATCGGCCGCGGCGGCCACGAGCAGGTCCCGGACCCGTCCCGCGATCAGCGCGTGCTCGGGCTCGACCAGCCCGGCGTCGAGCCGCCGGCAGCTCGAGAGGACCGCGTCGACCGTCGGGTAGATGCCGAGCTGCGCGAGCCCCTGCGACAGGCGGACGATCGCGTCCACCGCGGGCAGCCGCGCCAGGCGCTCGGCGGTCCACTCCTCGTCCCCCACGAAGTAGAAGGTCTGCACGGTGCCGACGGTGCCGCCGGTGTGGCCCTCCTTCTCCCAGACTTCCTGGAAGGACAGGCCCGGGCCGGGGGGAATGAACGCGAAGATCGAGATGCCGCCGGGCTCGCCCCGGAGGCGCCAGGCCAGCTCCTCGACGACCACCAGGCTCCCGGCCCGATACTCCCCCGCGATCGCCACCGTGCCGCCGCGGACGATCGGGCACATCACGTCGATGACCTTGATGCCGGTCTCCAGCAGATCGGGGCGCGGGCCCCCCTCCACGGCCGGCCCGGTCAGGAGACGCACCGCTCCGTCCAGCGCCTCGCGGCTCAGCGGCCCCTCGGCGCGTCGGCCGGAGCTGAGCACGGTCATGCCGGGCGCCAGGCCGTCACCGGGGGCGAGGGGCACGCAGCGCACGACGCCGTCCTTCAGCAGCTGGACCACGTGCACGGTCACCGCGCGCCGCCGGGCCTGATCGCTCACCGTGAGCTCGGTGAGCGGATCGGGCAGGCGGGTCGGATCGAAGAGCACCTCGACCACCCCTTCCCGGGCCCGCACGATGCGCCCGATGCGCGCCGCGAAGTCGTCGGGGAGCCGATGCGCTTCCAGCGTGTCCTTGACCATGGTCAGGGTCCTCCGCTTGAGCTGCGTGCGGGCCGTGTGGAGCCGGTTGTTCACCGTCGTGAGGGGAATCCCGAGAAACGTGGCGATGTCCTGCTGCGTGCACTCGTGCACGTAGAAGAGCGTGACGACTTCGCGGAGGGCGGCGGGCAAGCGGCCGATGGCCTCCAGGACGGTGGCGAGCCGCTGCCCCTGCTCGAGCCGCACGTCGGGGGCTCCATCCTCGGCCGGCACCGCCGCCGCGGCGGCCAGCGGCAGCGCGTCCAGGTGCTTCTGCCTCAGCAGCCGGTGGGCCTGGTGGCGGACGATGCTCCGGAACCAGCCGGGGAACGCGGCCGGGTCGGCCAGGGTCCGCAGGCCGAACCACGCGGCGACGAAGGCCTCCTGGACAACGTCCTCCGCCTGCTGCAGGTCACGGAGGAGCGCCAGGGCATAGCCGAACGCCATCTGCTGAAAGCGC
>DATHSW010000010.1:0-2288 GCA_035463855.1 Candidatus Deferrimicrobiaceae bacterium
GGGCCGTGATCGTCACCGGCGATACGAAGGTGATGGGTAGGGGGGAGCTGGATGGGATCGTGCTCAACACGACGGGCGTCGGCCTCACCGAACGCGTGGTCCCCGACTCGGGTCTGAGACCTGGCGACCGGATCATCGTGACGGGCACCATGGGGGATCACGGCTTCACCATCATGGCGCGGCGCAAGGGTCTCGAGCTCGAGGGCGATCTTCGCTCCGACGTGGCCCCGCTCAACGATCTGATCGCCCGCGCGCTCCGCGCGGGCGGGGGCGGGGTGGCGGCCATGAAGGACCCGACCCGCGGGGGGCTGGCCAGCGCGCTCCACGAAATGGCGGAGAAGAGCGGGGTCGGCATCGTCCTGGACGAGTGGACGATCCCGGTGTCGCCCGTCGTCGGCGCGGCCGCGGATCTCCTGGGTATCGACCCGCTTCATATCGCCAACGAAGGCAAGGCGGTCCTGGGTGTCCGGCCCGAGGCGGCGGACCGGGTGCTGGCGGCCCTGCGGTCCCACCCGCTCGGCGAGCAGGCGGCGATTGTCGGGAGCTGCATCGTCGAGCACGCGGGCGGCGTGATTCTGGACACGGGGTTCGGCCGGCGGCTGCTGTCCGAGCCGGAGGGAGAGCCGCTGCCGCGGATCTGCTGAGGGGACGACCATGGCCATCGGGACAGGAGCGGCGGAGAAGGGGAGCGTCGGGATGAAGCACATCCGGATGGAGCGCGACGGCGCGGTCGGCATCATCACCATCGACCGGCGAGCGCGCTTCAACTCGCTCGACGTCGAGACCGCCCGGGACTTCCGGAAAGCGGGCCTGCAGTACGCGCGCGACGAGGAGATCCGCGCCGTGGTGATCGGGGGTGCCGGCGGGGTCTTCTGCAGCGGGGCCGACCTCAAGTACATCCGCGCGGGCGGCGAGCGGTGCGAGCTCGGATACCTCTCACCCGAGGCCCGGCCGGTGCCGGCCGGCTACGGCGAGGCCTTCAGGCAAATTCTTGAGTACATTCACAGCGCGATCTCGGAGATCAAGCGGGCTTCGAAACCGTTCATCGCGGCCGTGGACGGCATGGCGGCGGCGGGGGGCTTCGGGATCGCCATGGCCTGCGATCTCGTGCTTGCCAGCGACCGCGCCACATTCGAATGGGCCTACCCCAAGAGCGGCCTCACCGGCGCCGAGAGCTCCACGTTCTTCCTGCCCCGGCTGATCGGGCTCCGCCGCTCGATGGAGCTGGTGCTGCTCAACCCGCGCCTCACCGCCCGGGCGGCGCTCGAGATGGGACTCATCACCGCGGTCTACCCAGCCGAGTGCTTCGACGCCGAGGTGCGTGCGCTGGCGAGGAAGCTGGCCGAGGGTCCGACGAGAGCCTACGGCATCGCCAAAGGGCTCCTGAACCAGGCGGCGGGGGTCGACCGGCTCGACTATCATCTCGACCAGGAGTTGGAGCACTTGGCGCGGATTGCCGACGGGCGGGACTTCGCCGAGGGGCTCGAAGCCTTCTTCGCCAAGCGCGCGCCGCACTTCGAGGACATCTAGGTGGGCGCGGCAGATCCCGTCGCCTCGGCGGTCCTCCTCGGGTTCCTGCTGGGTATCCAGCACGCGACCGATCCGGACCACCTCGTCGCCGTGGCGACCATCGTCACCGGAGAGCGGGGCCTCCGCCGCGGCGCGCTGATCGGCCTTCTCTGGGGCGCCGGCCATACCGTCACGCTCATGCTGGCCGGCGCGGTGATCATCGCGCTCAACCTGACCGTCCCCGGCCGGGTCGGCGCCGCCCTCGAGCTGCTGGTCGCGGTCATGCTGGTGGCGCTGGGACTCGTGAGACTCGGTGAGATCCGCCGCGGGCTCGGGACCGCGGATCCGGATCATCTGGTCGCGGACCACGAGCATGAACATGCCGAGGCTCTCCACCGCCACGCGCACCCGCGCGGCGCCCGGTCAGCCGAGCATCTCCACCTGCACCCATCCAGGCGTCTCTTGGGGGCGGTGACGGGCCGGCGTGGGTGCTGGGCCGTCCGCAGCGTGCTGATCGGAGCCGTCCACGGCCTGGCGGGGAGCGCCGCCGTCGCCCTTCTGGTGCTCGCGACGATGCGCTCATCGTGGAGCGCCTTCCTCTACCTCGGGGTCTTCGGGATTGGCACCGTTGCGGGAATGGCGGCGTTCACGATGACGCTGGCTTATCCGGCCTCCCGCATCGGTCGCAACACCAGAGCTGGTCGCCCCCTGGCGTTCGCCAGCGCGCTCGGCTCGATCGCCTTCGGCGTCTTCTACGGCCTCAGATCCCTCTGACCGAT
>DATHSW010000011.1:0-9555 GCA_035463855.1 Candidatus Deferrimicrobiaceae bacterium
CGGGCTTCGAGTACAAGGAGACGATCGCGAGCGGAACGCGCGCCGCCGCCGCGGGGGGCTTCACCGCGGTCGCGTGCATGGCCAACACCTTCCCGGTCAACGACAACCGCGCGGTCACCGACTACATCCTGGCGCGGGCCAAGGTCGAAGGCGTGGTGCGCGTGTACCCGATCGGGGCGGTGACGCGGAACCTCGAGGGCAAGCAGCTCGCGGAGCTGGCCGAGCAGGCGGAAGGCGGCTGCGTGGCCTTCTCCGACGACGGCAAGTGCGTGATGAACGCGGAGCTCTACCGCCGGGCCATGGAGTACGCCTCGCCCTTCGGCGTGCCGGTGATCAGCCACGCGGAGGACTGCCACCTGGCCCAGGGGGCGTCGATGAACGAGGGGCTCGTCTCCACCGAGCTGGGCCTCTCCGGCCAGCCCGCGGCCGCCGAGGACGTGATGGTGGCGCGCGACATCATCCTGGCCGAGCTGACCGGCGCGCATCTGCACGTCGCGCACATCTCGACCGCGGGCGCGGTGCGGCTCGTGCGCGAGGCCAAGGCGCGCGGCGTCCGGGTGACCGCGGAGGTGACCCCGCACCACCTGCTGCTCACCGACGACGCGGTCCGGACCTACGACCCGAACTGCAAGATGGCCCCGCCGCTGCGGACGAAGCGCGACGTCGAGGCGTGTCTGGAAGCCCTGGTGGACGGCACCATCGACTGCGTGGCCACCGACCACGCCCCGCAGGCGCTCTCCGAGAAGGAGGACGAGTTCGCGGAGGCGGCCAACGGCGTCGTCGGGCTCGAGACCGCGGTGCCGCTGCTGCTCGACCGCCTCGTACGCACCGGCGTGGTGGACCTGCCGACCCTGGTGACCCGGCTCAGCACGGGACCCGCGCGGCTCCTGAACCTGCCGGGCGGCAGCCTCGCCCCCGGCGCCGCCGCCGACGTCACGATTCTCGACCTGGAGCAGGGCTGGACGGTCGACCCGGCCACGTTCCGCTCGCGCAGCCGGAACACGCCCTTCGCGGGCACGACCGGCACCGGTGCGCCGTGGATGGTCCTGGTCGGCGGCCGGAAGGTGACGCCGTGACGCGGCCGGCCCTGCTCGCGCTCGCGGACGGCCGGGTCTTCCGCGGGGAGGCCCTGGGCGCCCCCGGCGAGAGCCAGGGGGAAGTGGTCTTCAACACGTCCATGACCGGCTACCAGGAGATCCTCACCGATCCGTCGTACCGGGGGCAGATGGTCTGCATGACCTACCCGCTGATCGGCAACTACGGGATCAACGCGGAAGACGTCGAGTCGCGGCGGCCCTGGATGGCGGGCTTCATCGTGAAGGAGGCCTGCCCGTTCCCCTCGAGCTGGCGCGCGCGCGTGCCGCTCGACACCTACCTGCGCGAGCATCAGATCGTCGGCATCCAGGGCATCGACACGCGCGCGCTCACCCGGCACCTGCGGGATCACGGCGCCCAGGAGGGCATCATCTCCACCGAGGAGCCGGACGCCGCGCGGCTCGTGGAGCGGGCGCGGGCGCTGCCCGGCCTCGTCGGCCGCGACCTGGTCACCGAGGTGAGCGTGAAGCAGCCCCACGGCTGGGACGAGGCTCCGTGGGATCTGGCGCGCGGCTACACCACGCCGCCCCCCGCCCGGTTCAAGGTCGTGGCCTTCGACTCGGGGATCAAGCACAACATCCTGCGCTGCCTGACCGGGCTCGGCTGCCGGGTCGAGGTCGTCCCCGCCGACACCCGCGCGGCCGCGGTGCTCGAGCGGAAGCCGGACGGCATCTTCCTCTCCAACGGGCCCGGCGACCCCGAGGCGGTGCCGTATCTCATCGAGACCGTGCGCGCGCTCATCGGGCGGGCGCCGATCTTCGGCATCTGCCTGGGCAACCAGATCCTGGGGCTCGCCTTCGGCGGGAGCACCTACAAGCTCAAGTTCGGCCATCACGGCGGCAATCACCCGGTGAGGGATCTCTCGACGGGGCGCGTGGAGATCACGGCTCACAATCACGGATTCGCGGTGGACCCGCGATCGATCGAGAAGCACGGGCTCGTGGAGACGCACGTCAACCTCAACGACGGCACCTCGGAGGGGATGCGGCACCGGGAGCTGCCCGTCTTCTCCGTGCAGTACCACCCGGAGGCCTCGCCGGGTCCGCACGACGCGCACTACCTGTTCCGCCGCTTCGCTGACCTCATGACGAAGGGAGGCTGATCCGTGCCCAAATACCTCATCGCCTACCGCAAGACGGAGGAGTCGGGCCAGAAGCCGGACTGGGCGGTCTTCACCACCGACAGCGAGCTGAGCCTCGAGGCGCACGCGGTCAAGGAGCGCGTCGAGAAGCGGATGAGCGTGCTCGGCGAGAAGCTCTGGGGCAACGGCGAGGTCGTCTGGATCGGCGCGGGCCGCCTCGACGACGTGCTCTACCGGCGCGACGAGGCCGCGCCCGAGGTGTCCATCGTGTACGGGTCCATCGACGCCTAGGAGCCGCGGCCGTGCCGAAGCGTACCGACCTCCGCAAGATCCTCCTCATCGGCTCCGGGCCGATCGTCATCGGCCAGGCCTGCGAGTTCGACTACTCGGGCACTCAGGCCTGCAAGGCGCTGCGCGAGGAGGGGTTCGAGGTCGTGCTGGTCAACAGCAACCCGGCCACCATCATGACCGATCCCGAGATGGCCGACCGGACCTACGTGGAGCCGCTCACTCCCGAGTTCGTGGCCAAGATCATCGCGCGCGAGCGGCCCGACGCCATGCTGCCCACCGTGGGGGGCCAGACCGGGCTCAACCTCGCGGTGGCCCTCGCGGAGGACGGCACCCTCGACCGCTACGGCGTGGAGCTGATCGGGGCCAAGCTGCCCGCGATCAAGACCGCCGAGGACCGCAACCTCTTCGGCGCCGCCATGGAGCGCATCGGGCTCGCGATGCCCAAGGGCTTCTACGCCGCCAGCGCGGAGGACGCGCTCGCGGGCATGCGGCAGCGGCGCATGCAGTTCCCGTTGATCATCCGCCCGTCCTTCACCCTGGGCGGGACCGGCGGCTCGATCGCCTACCATCCGGAGGAGCTCGAGGCCGCCATCAAGTGGGGGCTCCAGCAGAGCCCGCTCCAGCAGGTGCTGGTCGAGGAGTCGGTGATCGGCTGGAAGGAGTTCGAGCTCGAGGTGATGCGCGACCTCAAGGACAACGTGGTCATCATCTGCTCGATCGAGAACTTCGACCCGATGGGCGTGCACACCGGCGACTCGATCACGGTCGCCCCCGCCCAGACCCTGACCGACAAGGAGTACCAGCTCATGCGCGACGCCTCCCTCGCGATCATCCGCGAGATCGGCGTCGAGACCGGCGGCTCCAACATCCAGTTCGGGATCAACCCGGTGGACGGCCGCATGGTGGTGATCGAGATGAACCCGCGGGTGTCGCGCTCCTCCGCGCTCGCCTCCAAGGCCACCGGCTTCCCCATCGCCAAGATCGCGGCCAAGCTCGCGGTCGGCTACACCCTCGACGAGCTGCGCAACGACATCACCCGCGAGACGCCCGCGTCGTTCGAGCCCGCCATCGACTACTGCGTGGTGAAGATCCCCCGCTGGGCCTTCGAGAAGTTCCCGGAGGCGGACCAGACCCTCACCACCCAGATGAAGTCGGTGGGCGAGGTCATGGCCATCGGCCGCACCTTCAAGGAGGCGCTCCAGAAGGCGGTGCGCTCGCTCGAGCAGGACCGCTGGGGGCTCGCGCTGGACCGGCCGGTCGCGGACCTCGACGAGATCCGGCAGAAGATCCGTATCCCCAACGCGGACCGTTGCTTCGCCATCGGCGAGGCCTACCGGCGGGGGCTCGGCACGCGGGAGATCCACGAGCTGTCCGCGATCGATCCGTGGTTCCTCGACAACATCCGCCAGATCGTGGAGTACGAGGCGGCCATCACCGCGGCCGGTCTCGGGGACCCCGCCGTCTTGCGGAAGGCCAAGCAGATGGGATTCGCCGACAAGAGGATCGCCCAATTGACCTCCGCCACGGAGGAACAGGTCCGGCACGCCCGCGTCCAAGCCGGCATCAAACCCGTCTACAAGATGGTCGACACCTGCGCGGCCGAGTTCGTGGCCCACACCCCGTATCTCTACTCGACCTACGAGGAAGAGGACGAGGCCCCCGCGACCCCGCGCGAGAAAGTGGTGATCCTCGGCAGCGGGCCCAACCGCATCGGCCAAGGCATCGAGTTCGACTACGCCTGCGTCCACGCCGCCTTCGCGCTCCGGGACGCGGGCGTGGAAGCGATCATGATCAACTGCAACCCGGAGACCGTCTCCACCGACTACGACACCTCCGACCGCCTCTACTTCGAGCCGCTCACGTTCGAGGACGTGATGAACGTCGTTGAACGCGAGCAGCCCCGCGGGGTGATCGTGCAGTTCGGCGGCCAGACCCCGCTCAAGCTGGTGGTCCCGCTCGAGCGCGCGGGCGTGCCGATCCTGGGCACCCCGCCCGACGCGATCGACCGCGCGGAGGACCGTCGCCGCTTCTCGGATCTCCTGGACCGGCTCGGGCTCGCGCAGGCGCCCGGCTCCACCGCGCGCTCCTACGAGGAGGCGGCGCGGATCGCCACCACCATCGGCTACCCGGTGCTGGTGCGGCCGTCCTACGTCCTGGGCGGGCGCGCCATGCAGATCGTGTACGACGAGGCCGATCTGCAGAACTACATGAAGGAAGCGGTGCGGGTGAGCCCGGAGCATCCGATCCTGGTCGACAAGTTTCTCGAGGACGCCATCGAGATCGACGTGGACGCCATCGCCGACGGCGAGCGGGTGGTGGTGGGCGGGGTCATGGAGCACGTCGAGAAGGCGGGCGTGCACTCCGGCGACTCCGCGTGCGCGCTACCGCCCTACTCGCTGGGCGACGACCAGGTCGAGCGCATCCAGACCCAGGCCCGTGCGCTCGCGACCGAGCTGGGCGTCGTCGGCCTGCTCAACATCCAGTTCGCGATCAAGAACGAGCAGATCTTCGTCCTCGAGGTCAACCCCCGCGCCTCCCGGACGGTGCCGTTCGTCTCGAAGGCGATCGGGGTGCCCCTGGCCAAGCTCGCGACCCGGGTGATGCTGGGGGATAAGCTGGCCGCGCTCGGCTTCGGCGAAGAGCGCGAGGTCCGGCACATCGCGGTGAAGGAGGCCGTCTTCCCCTTCATCAAGTTCCCGGGGGTGGACACCATCCTCGGACCCGAGATGAAGTCCACCGGCGAGGTCATGGGCATCGACCACGACTTCCGGAAGGCCTACGTGAAGTCGCAGCTCTCCGCCGGCTCGCCCCTGCCCACCTCCGGCAAGGTGTTCCTCTCGGTCAAGAACCGCGACAAGCGCGCGGTGCTCCAGATCGCCAAGCGGTTGGCCGAGATGGGCTTCAGCCTGGTCGCCACCATCGGCACCGCCAAGCTGCTCCAGCGCCAGGGCATGACCGTCGAGACGGTCTACAAGGTCAACGAGAGCTACCGCCCGAACGTCGTGGACCTGATGAAGCGCGGCGAGATCGCGCTCGTCTTCAACACCCCGGAGGACGGCCGCGCGCGCCGGGACTCCTACCTGATCCGCCGCACCGCGGTGACCCAGAACATCCCCTACTACACCACGGTGGACGGAGCCCAGGCCGCGATCGGCGGCATCGAGGCGCTGCTCAAGGGCGAGATCTCCGTGAAGCCGCTCCAGGAATACCATGACGCCTCGTGAGCCGAAGGACCGCCTGATCGTCGCGCTGGACGTGGAGACCCTCGCCGAGGCGGAGCGGCTGGTGGATCGCCTCCAGGGCCTCGTCACCCGCTTCAAGATCGGCTCCCAGCTCTTCACCGCCGCGGGGCCCGCCGCGGTCGAGAGCGTCCACAAGCGCGGCGCCGAGGTCTTCCTCGACCTCAAGTTCCACGACATCCCCAACACGGTCGCGGGCGCGGCGCGGGAGGCCGCGCGCCTGGGCGTGCTCATGTTCAACGTCCACGCCTCCGGGGGCCGCGCCATGTTGACGGCCGCGGCCGAAGGGGCGGCCGCGGCCGCCAAGGAGCTGGGGGTTCGACGGCCGATCGTGCTCGCGGTCACCGTGCTCACGAGCCTCGACCGCGCCGCGCTGAGCCGCGAGCTGGGGGTGGCGGCGTCCGTCGAGGGGCACGTGCTGCACCTGGCCCGGATGGCCGCGGAGGCGGGCCTCGACGGCTGCGTGGCCTCGCCCAACGAGATCGGGGCGCTCCGGACCAACCGCGGGCCGGCCTGGGTGATCGTGACGCCGGGCGTGCGGCCGGCGGGCAGCGCCGCGGGGGACCAGTCCCGGATCGCGACGCCGCGCGCCGCGGTCCAGGCCGGCGCCCACTATCTCGTGGTCGGGCGCCCGATCACCGCCGCGCCGGATCCCGGCGTCGCCGCGGCGGCGGTCCTGCAGGAGATGGCCTCGTGACCGCGGCGAACGGGCACGAGACGCTCATCCGGCGCCTCTTCGAGATCGGGGCCGTCCGCTTCGGCGAGTTCACCCTCAAGTCGGGCGTCGTCTCGCCCTTCTACATCGACCTCCGCGTGGTCATCTCCTTCCCTGACGTCCTCGAGCGGATCGGCGCGCTCATGGCCGCGGAAGTGGCCCGCTGCGGCGGCGACCGCATCGGGGCCATCCCCTACGCCGGACTCCCGCTCGCGGTGGCGGCCAGCCTCGCGGGCCGGGTCCCTCTCATCTACCCGCGCCGGGAAGAGAAGGGCTACGGAACCCGGCGTCGCATCGAGGGACAGTTCAAGCCAGGCGAGCGGGTGGTGCTGATCGACGACATCATCACGGATGGCGCGAGCAAGCTCGAGGCGATCGCCCCGCTGGAGGAAGCGGGGCTGGTGGTGAAGGATCTGGTCATCCTGGTGGACCGGGAGCAGGGCGGCCGCGAGCTGCTCGCCGCGCGCGGGTACACCCTGCACGCGGTGCTGACGATCTCGCAGTGCTTCGACACGTGGGAGCGGGCGGGGCTGGTGCCCGCGGACCTGATCCGCCAGTCGCGGGAGTTCCTCCAGGCCACCCGGTTCGCCTGATGCCGGCGGCGGGCGACGGTCCGGGCGAAGTCCTGGTGGATCGCGACGCGATCCAGGCCGACGTTGCGCGCCTGGCCGGCCGGATCTCCGCCGACTACGGCCAGCGGCCGGCGCACCTCATCGGCGTGCTCAAGGGCTCGGCGGTCTTCATCTCCGACCTCATGCGGGCCCTGACGGTTCCGGTGACGGTGGACTTCATCTCGGTCGGCCCCTACGGGCCGGTGACCGCCTCGGGGGTGGTGCGAATCCGCAAGGATCTGGACGAGCCGATCGAGGGCCGGGACATCATCGTGGTCGAGGGCATCTGCGCGAGCGGCCGCACGCTCGCCTACCTGCTGCGCAACTTCCAGACCCGGAACCCCGCCTCCATCCGCGTCTGCACGCTGCTCGCCAAGCAATGCGCGCGGCCCCAGGACCTCACGCTCCACTACGTGGGCCGCGAGATCCCCGACGTCTTCGTGGTCGGCTACGGCCTCGACAAGGACGAGCGGTTCCGCAACCTGCCCTACGTCGCCCGCCTCAATACCTAGACGCGCGTCCCGCCCCTTCGATGGGCCTAGGCCTCCGGGAGCAGGCGCAGCTCGATCTCCCGCCGTCTCGGCCCCTCGAACTCCATCAGCGCGATCCGCTGGAACTCGCCGAGGGCGAGCCGGCCACCCTGCACCGGAACGTGGACGCTCGGCCCCAGCAGGCCGCTCAGAAAGTGCGCGGCCACGTGGGCCGGCGAGTCGTGCCGGTACGCCCTCCGCGGGACCAGGGCCTGGAGGATGTCCATGATGTCCTCGGCAACCCCGGCCTCGCCGGTGAGGATCATCAGGCCCGCGGTCGTGTGCTTCAGGAAGAGGTGACAGCTGCCGTCCGGGGCGCCGCGCAGGAGCGCGTCGACGCGCTCCGTGATGTCGACGACCTCCCTGGCCGACCGGGTCAGGAGCTCGATGGTCGCGGGCCGGGTCGTCGCCATGTCCGGTCCTCCTCGGGCACTTCTCTAGGACTTGGAGCCGCCCCTGTCAAGTGCGGTATGCTCTCGGACAGGCTCATGCGCCACCATCGCGTCGCCGCTCTGCTGCTCACGATTCTCCCGCTCGCGGCCTTGCTGGCCGGGTGCGAGAGCGCGGGGACGTCGCGTATCGTCCACGTCGCCGAGCGGCCCCGCTGGACCGCGGGCGACTCCTGGACGTATCGGGGCAAGGGCCGCGAGGGGGCCTACACGATCACCCGACAGGTGCTCCGTGAGGGCGTCTTCGAAGGCCAGGACGCCTACGAGGTGCAGGCGGGGGACTCGCGCTACTGGTACACGAAGCAGCTCGGTTACCTCGCGCGGGTCACCGGCGACCGGACCGTGCGGCGGGCCATGCCGCCCGAGGACTGGCAGTGGCCGCTGCAGGTGGGCAAGTCCTGGTCGGCCACCGTGACGTGGGTGGACGGCGCCGAGCAGGACCGGCGTTTCGTCCTCACCGGCGTGTGGGCGGTGGAGGCCTACGAGGAGGTCAAGACCCCCGCGGGGACATTCCAGGCCTTCAAGGTGTCGCGCCGGGAGATCGAGAGCGGGGCGTCGCAGGAGTTCTGGTACAGCCCCGCGGTCAAGGGCTGGGTCAAGCTGCGCGGCGCCGATACCGCGGTGGGCGCCTACGAGGAAGAGCTGACCGCCTTCTCCTCGCGCTGACGATCCCGGTCAGCGCTTCTGGTACTCCGGCCGCCAGCGGAGCAGGCGCGCCTCTACCTGCTTGATACCGAGGGCCATCACGATCCCGATCGCGCCCAGCACGAACAGCGCCACCATCATGTCGGCCGCGTTCAGCGTGCCGAGGGACTGGATGATCAGGTAGCCGAGCCCGCCCCCCGACTCCCCGCCGATGAACTCGCCGACCACCACCCCGATGAGCGCGAAGGAGATGGACGGGGTCAGCGACGCGAAGGTCCACGCGAGCGCGGACGGGACGATGACGCTGGTCATGATCTGGCGCTCGGAGGCGCCCAGGAAGCGCGCGGAGTGGATGAGGTCGGCGTCCACGCTGCGCGCCCCCTGGAAGGTATTGAAGAAGACGATGAAGAACACGATGCTCCAGGCCAGCACGATCTTGGCGAGCAGGCCGAAGCCGAAGATCATGGTGATGAGCGGGACGAGGGCGATGCGGGGCAGCGAGTTGAAGGCCACGATGTAGGGCTCGAAGATCCGGGCCAGCCGCTCGCTTCGCCCCAGCAGGAGGCCCGCCCCGAAGCCGGTGGAGATGCCGACCAGGAAGCCCCATACGGTGGACTGCACGGTGGACAGCGCCATCTGCCAGATGGTGAGGCGCACGTTGGGCGACATGAGATACAGGAAGCGCTCGGCGATCGCGGACGGCCGGCTGATGAAGAACGGGTCGATCCAGTACAGCCCGGGTGTCTTCGAGATCGTCTTGATCCCGGTCAGGTACTGCCAGGCGCCCAGCACCAGCAGCAGGATCAGGAGCTGCCAGGCGAGGATCCGGACGCGGTCGCGGGTCATGGCGGGTAGCCGTCCCCGGATGGCGGACACCCGTTTACTTCTTCACGGCTCTT
>DATHSW010000012.1:0-8278 GCA_035463855.1 Candidatus Deferrimicrobiaceae bacterium
GGTCGCCGCCTACCGGGCCCCCGGCGCGCCGATCTCCGAGTACGCGGTCGAGAGCGTGGTGGACGAGATCGCCAAGAAGCTCGACATCGATCCCATCGACCTGCGCATGCAGAACGCGGCGCGCGAGGGCACCAAGGCGGCGTACGGCCCCAAGTTCGGCCCGATCGGGCTCGAGGAGACGCTGAACGCGATCAAGAAGACCGAGCACTGGAACGCCCCGCTCCGGAAGTGGCAGGGCCGCGGGGTGGCCTCCGGCTTCTGGTTCAACATCGGCGGCGAGACCTGCGTCTCCCTGACCGTGAACGAGGACGGCACGATCTCGCTGATGGCGGGCACGCCGGACATCGGCGGCCTGCGCGCCGCGCTGACCTCGGTGGCCGCCGACGAGCTGGGCGTGCCCTACGACAAGATCCGGCCGATCATCGGCGACACCGGCTCGCTCGGCTTCAACTTCCTCACCGGCGGCAGCCGCTCCGCGTTCTCGGGCTCGATGGCTCTCGTGGAGGCCGCGAAGCAGATCAAGGCCGACCTCTGCGCGCGGGCCTGCAAGCTCTGGGAGGCCAAGCCGGACCAGGTCGAGTTCTCGGACGGGCACGTGAAGCCGCTCGGCGCGCTCGCCGACAAGGTCAAGCCGATGTCCGTCGCGGACTTCGCCAAGGTGGCCGGCAAGACCGGCGGCCCGATCGGGGGCGTCGGGCGGATCAACGCCCAGGGCGCGGGCCCGAGCTTCGGCACGCACCTGGTGGACCTCGAGGTGGATCCGGAGACCGGGCGCGCGACCATCCTGCGCTACACGGTGGCCCAGGACGCGGGCCGGGCGCTGTCGCCGGCCTACGTCGAGGGGCAGTTCCAGGGCGGGGCGGTGCAGGGCATCGGCTGGGCGCTCAACGAGGAGTACGTCTACGGGGCCGACGGCAAGCTCCAGAACGCGGGCTTCCTCGACTACCGCATGCCGGTCGCCTCGGACGTGCCGATGATCGACGCGATCCTGGTCGAGGTCGCCAACCCCAAGCATCCCTACGGTGTGCGCGGCGTCGGCGAGACGCCGATCGTCCCGCCGCTCGGGGCCATCGCCAACGCCATGGAGGCCGCCACCGGCATCCGCTTCACCGAGCTGCCGATGTCACCGCCCAAGGTGCTGAAGGCGCTCAAGGAGAAGGGCCTGAACAAGGCCTAGCGGAACGCATGGCGCGAGTGGTGCTGGTCGGCAACCTCGCGCAGGTCACGGGGGGCGTCGCCGAGTTCGATCTCTCGGTGACGTGCGTGCAGCAGCTCTTCCGGCAGCTGAGCGAGCTGCATCCGGCGCTCGAGCGCCATCTCGAGAGCGGCGTCGCGGTGGCCATCGACGGCCAGATCTTCCAGGACGCCCTGCTCGAGCCGATCGGTACCGACAGCGAGGTCTTCCTCCTCCCGCAGATCGCGGGCGGAGCCGGGGTCAGGTCTTACATTCCGACATTTCCTGGCGCGCCGCTCCCGGAAACCCGATGAAAATGTCGGAATGTAAGACCTGACCCCAAAGGAGATGATGATGGCGAGGATGGAGCCCCTCTCGATCAACGAGGTCGACGACGAGATCCGCCACCTGTGCGAGGAGTCCGAGCGCCAGATCGGCACCTCGGCGAGCCCCCGCACCTATGCCCGGAACCCCGCGGTGGTCAAGGCGCTCGCGGCCTTCCGCGGCGCGCTCGCGCGCGAGGGCACGATCGACCCGGTCATCCGCGAGCTGGTGCGGATCAAGATCGCCGGGCTCAACGCCTGCCGCTACTGACTCAAGGCGCGCTATGCCGGGGCCCGGCATGCGGGGGCGACCGAAGAGAAGATCGCCGCGATCAACGACGAGACTTCCGACCTCTTGACCCCGCGCGAGCGGGCCGCCGTCCGCTTCGCGGAGAAGCTCGCGGTGGATCACCAGAAGGTGGACGACGCGCTCTGGGCCGAGGTGCGGGCCCAGTTCTCCGAGGCCGAGGTGATCGAGCTGGTGGCGCACACCACGCTCTTCATCGGCTTCGGCCGGTTCAACGAGATCGTGGGAATCGAGCCGGCCTAGCCCACGCTGCTCATGAACGGGCAGCGCGCGAGGCGGACGGGTCCTGTCGCCGTGGGTGGCTCCCGTGCGGGCGGCTCCGTCACCCACCCGTCCGGTCTCGGTCGTGCCCGTTCATGAGTAGCGCGGGCTAGTGGCGCCCGACCGGCGGCTGGTCCTGGTGTTCGTGGTGGACGGGCTGCGGCCCGACTCCATCACCGTCGAGGACACGCCCACGCTGTTCCGGCTGCGCGCCGAGGGCGTGGAGCTGACGAACGGGCACGCCGTCTTCCCCACCGTCACCCGGGTGAACGCGGCCGCGATCGCCACTGGGACGCAGCCGGGCACCAACGGCCTGGTGGGCAATCAGATGTACGTCCCGGCGGTGGACGAGCGGCGCGCGTTCGACACCGGCAACTACCGGAACTTCCTGGCGCTCGACCGGGCCAGCGACGGCCGCGTGCTCGAGGTGCCGACGCTCGCCGAGCGCCTGCACGCCCGCGGGCTCCGGCTGGCCGGCGTCAGCTCGGGCTCGACCGGCAGCGCGTTCCTGCTCAATCCGCGGGCGCCGGCCGGCGTGGGCGCGCTCGTGAACGGCTACCTCGACCCGGGCAAGACGGTGGCCTACCCGGCGGCGGTCAGCGAGACCATTCTCGGCCGGCTCGGTCCCGCCCCGGTGAGGGCGCCCGGCCCCGCGCGCTTCGACGAATCGGTCAACTGGACCCAGCGGGTGCTGCGCGAGGTGGTGCTGCCGGAGCTCGAGCCCGCGGTGATCATCAACTGGCTCACCGAGCCGGATCATAGCCAGCATCACGTCGGGGTGGGCTCGCCGGCGGCGCGCGAGGCGCTCCGGAACGACGACCGCGAGATCGCGGAGGTGCTGGCCGCGGTCGACCGGCGCGGCCTCGGGCCCTCCACGAGCGTGCTGGTGATCTCCGACCACGGCTTCACCACGAACACCGCCGGGGTGGACGTGGCGGGCGCGCTCGTCGGGGCCAAGCTGAAGGCCGCGCCCGATTCCACCGACGTGATCCTGGCCAGCAGCGGCCAGGCCGTCGCGCTCCACGTCCAGGGCCACGACGCGGAGCGGATCGCGCGGCTGGCCCGCTTCATCCAGGCCCAGGACTGGGGCGGGGCGGTCTTCGCGGCCGGTCCCGTGGCGGGCGCGTTCCCGCTCGAGCTGATCCACGTGGCCAACCGCGACCGCAGCCCCGATCTGCTCTTCACGTTCCCGTGGACCTCGCGGCGCAACGCCTTCGGGGTGCGCGGGACCGACCTCGCCAACGTGAGCGCGGGCGGCGCGCCCTACGCGAGCGACCACGGCAGCATGAGCCCGTGGAACGTGCGCAACACGTTCCTGGCCTGGGGCGCGGGCGTGAAGAAGGGCGTGACGGCCGGCGTGCCGGCGGGCAACGTGGACGTGACGCCGACGGTGCTCGCCCTGCTCGGCGTCGACGGCGAGGGCGGGCTGGACGGCCGCGTCCTCACGGAAGCGCTCGAGGGCGGCCCCGACCCGGAGCAGGTCCCGGTGGAGACCCGCGTCCACACCGCGGCCGCCGGCGGCTATCGCGCCGCGCTGCAGATCTCGACGGTGGACGGGCGGCGGTACGTGGACAAGAGCTGGCGCCTCAGCTGACCTGCGCCACCGTCGGCCGGTCGCCCGCGAGGGTGGTCCGGCGCACGTCGCGCGGCTCGTGCGCGGGGAAGGGCCGCGCGCGGTGCATGGTCTGGCGATTGTCCCACATCACGAGATCGCCGACCCGCCACCGGTGCGAGTACACGAACTGCCGCTGGGTCGCGTGCTCGACGAGGTCGCGCAGGAAGGCGCGCGCCTCCGGCACCGGCCAGCCGACGATGCCCCCGGCGTGGGAGGACAGGTAGAGCGACTTGCGTCCGGTCACCGGATGGGTGCGCACCAGCACCTGGCGCACCGGGGCGAAGCGCGCGCGCTCCTCGTCGGTGAAGTCGGTGAAGCCCAGGATCTGGCGCGAGTAGAGCTGCGAGTGCTCGCAGATCAGGCCCTCGCACGTCGCCTGGGTCTCCGGGTCGAGGGCGTCCCAGGCCGCGCGCATGTCCGCGAACTCGGTGTTGCCGCCGCGGGACGGGATGCTGTGCGCGTGGAGCAGGGAGTACTTCGCGGGGATCGGCTTGAACGAGCTGTCGGAGTGCCAGAGCCGGTTGCCGAGCCCGAAGAGCCGCGTGCGGTTGTCCCGCTCGAACACCCGCTCGTCCTTGTCGAGGTTGGACACGTC
Source organism: Candidatus Deferrimicrobiaceae bacterium (assembly GCA_035463855.1). Classification (GTDB taxonomy): domain Bacteria; phylum Methylomirabilota; class Methylomirabilia; order Rokubacteriales; family CSP1-6; genus CAMLFJ01. The sequence continues at coordinate 4,276 of DATHSW010000012.1, forward strand.
CGCGAACGAGGTGGGGAGGCGGTAGGTCTCGCGCAGCCCGGTGCCGATCGCGTGCTCGATCGGGCCCAGCGCGAGGGTGAAGGCCATGTGCTGCTCCGGGGTGATGGGCCGGCCGTGGAAGACCAGCACCGCGTACCGGTCCATGCCGGCGTGAATCGCGGCCGCGTTCTCCGGCGAGAGCGGCTGGGCGAGATCGATCCCGTCGACCTCGCCGGCGAAGCAGGGCCCGACCTGTCGGATCGCGATGGCCATCGGCGCGGCCTCCTGCGGGTTTGAGTGAGCCTCGGTCTCGGACCGGGGGTATGATGCGCCAATCATGGCGGAGACACCAGCCCCCGTCCGGCCGGTCGAGCCCGTCACGCGCCCGTTCGACGCGGAGGTGGCGCTGCCCGGGTCCAAGAGCTACAGCAACCGCGCGCTGCTGGTCGCGGCGCTCGCCCGCGGGCGCTCCGAGATCACCCAGGCCCTCTGGTCGGACGACACGCGCTACATGCACCGCGCGCTCGCGGCGCTCGGGGTGCGGGTGCGCGCGGACGAGGCGGCGCGCACCTTCGAGGTGGAGGGCGTGGACGGCCGCTTCCCCGCCACGGAGGCCACGCTCGACATCGGCAACGCGGGCACCGCCGCGCGCTTCCTGACCGCCGCGGTCGCCCTCGGGCAGGGGACCTTCGTGGTGGACGGCTCGCCCGCCATGCGCAAGCGGCCGATCCAGCCGCTGCTCGACGGCCTCCGCGCGCTCGGGGTGGACGCGGAGAGCCGCGAGGGCACCGGCTGCCCGCCGGTGGTGGTGCGGGCCAAGGGCATCGCGGGCGGCCGCGCGCGCATGCGCGGGGACATCTCGAGCCAGTACTTCAGCGCGATCCTCCTCGCCGCGCCCTACGCCCGCCACGACGTGGAGATCGAGGTGGAGGGCGCGCTGGTCTCCGCGCCCTACATCACGATGACGCTCTCGACCATGGAGGCCTTCGGGGTGAGCGCCGAGCGCGAGGGCGACCGCCGGTTCCGCGTCGCGGCCGGGCAGCACTACCGGGCGCGGGCCTACGCGGTGGAGCCCGACGCCTCGGCCGCGTCCTACTTCTTCGCGGCCGCCGCGGTGACCGGCAGCCGCGTGGTGGTGCCGCGGCTCGGCCGGGCGTCCGCTCAGGGCGATCTGGGCCTGCTCGACGTGCTCGCGCGGATGGGCTGCGAGGTCACGGTGGGCGCCGAGTCGGTCACGGTGCGCGGCCCGGCGACGCTACGCGCGGTGGACGCGGATTTCACCCGCATGGGCGACGTGGCGACCACCCTCATGGCCATCGCGCCCTTCGCGGACGGGCCGGTGACGGTGCGCGGGATCGCCCAGACCCACTTCGAGGAGAGCGACCGGCCGGTGACCGCCGCCACCGAGCTGCGGCGCATGGGCCTCCGCGTGGAGAGCAGCTGGGACGCGGTGACGATCCACCCCGGCATGCCCCGGCCCACCGACGTGCAGACCTACGACGACCACCGCATCGCGATGAGCTTCGCGGTCACCGGCCTGCGCGCGCCGGGCATCCGCATCGTCAACCCGGCCTGCGTGTCCAAGACCTTCCCGGACTACTTCGACGTCCTGCGCGGGCTGACCACCGGCTGATCACCCGAGAGAGGAGCGCCCCATGCCCCGCATCGCCCCCATCACCGGCAAGGCCGACGTTCCCGCCGCCCACCACGGAGTCGTCGACGCCGTCGTCAAGGTCTTCGGCGGCGTGCGCGGGCCCTTCAGCATGCTGCTCCACAGCCCGCCGCTCGCCGAGCGGCTGCTGCCCCTGGTCACGTTCTTCCGCGACGGGAGCACGGTGGAGGGCAAGCTCCGCTCGGTGGCGATCCTGGCCGCGGTCCGCGAGCGGGAGGCCGCCTACGTCTGGTCGGCCCAGGTCGCCCAGGCGCGCCGCAACGGGGTGAGCGAGGCGGTCATCGACGTGCTCCGCGCCAAGGGCGACCCGGCCGGGCTGCCCACCGAGGAGCGCGAGATCGTGGCCTACGTGCGCCAGCTCATGCGCACGAACAAGGTGGAGCAGGCGGCCTTCGACGCGCTCGCCCGGCGGCACGGGGCGCAGTGGATGGTCGAGATGACCGCGGCCGCGAGCTACTTCGCGATGCTGTGCGGGGTGGTCAACGCGTTCGAGGTGGCGGCGCCGCCCGACGGCGACAAGCTCCCGGCCTGATCGGGTCGCGCCCATGGACCGCCTGCGCCTGGCCCTCGTCGGCTGCGGCAACATCTCCCGGCTCAACGCGCCCGGGTATCTCCAGCACCCGCGCTGCGACGTGGTCGCGCTCTGCGACCCGCTGCCCGACCGGGCCAAGCGGCGGGCCGCCGAGTGGGGGATCGCGCCGCGTCTCTACACCGACCTCGCCCAGGTGCTGGACGATTCCGCGGTGGACGCGGTGGAGCTGCTCACCCCCACGTACCTGCACGCCGACCAGATCGTGGCCGCGCTGGCCGCGGGCAAGCACGTGTCGTGTCAGAAGCCGCTCTGCATCACGGTGGCCGAGGCCGATCGCATCGCGGCCGCGGTGGCGCGGGCCCGGACCACCTTCCGCGTCACCGAGAACTTCCTCTACTACCCGCCGATCGCGAAGGCCAAGGCGCTGCTCGACGCCGGGGCCATCGGCGAGCCCTCGCTGGTGCGCATCCACACCACGCGCGCCCAGCGCATCGAGGGGATCACGATGGCCCTCGAGCCGGACGCGATGGCCTGGCGCCGCGACCCCGCGCGGAACCCGGGCGGGGTGCTCTTCGACGACGGCGTGCACAAGTACGCCACCGCCGCCTACTGGGTCGGCGCGATCGGGGAGGTCTCCGCGATCGTGACGCGCGGGGAGGACTTCATCATGGAGACGCCGAGCGTGGCCACCTGGCGCTTCGCGGGCCGCGACTGCCTCGGCATCGTGGACTACACCTACGCGCCCGAGATGACGATCCGCGGTCGCTACGTCCGCGTGGACGAGTTCTTCGAGATCCACGGCAGCCGCGGCATCATCTGGGTGACCCGGTGCAGCGGCGAGATGCTCGACCTGCCGCCGGTGCAGGTGATCCGCGGTACCGAGACCGTCGGCTACCAGGTGCCGATGGACTGGCGATTGAGCTTCGACGGCGCGGCGGCCGACTTCGTGGACGGCGTGCTCGAGGGCCGTCAGCCCGCCCAGGACGTCCGCACGGCCAAGCACATCCTGCAAGTCGCGCTGGCGATCTACGAGTCCGGGCGCACCGGGCGCGCGGTGGGCCCCGACTCGATCACGTAGGGCCCCGCCCGAACCATTCTCGAACGGACTCGACCGAGACCGGACGGGCGGCGACAGGACCCGTCCGCCTCACGCGCAGTCCGCTCGGGAATCGTTCGGGCTAGAGCACGGAGCGCACGAGGCCGCCGTCCACGAGGATGGTGGTCCCGGTGATGTAGCTGGACTTGCCGGAGGCCAGGAAGGCCACCAGGTGGGCCAGCTCGCGCGGCTCGCCGAGGCGCTTGACCGCGGTCTCGGCCGCGCGCTGGGCCAGCGCCTCCTCCAGCGTGATGCCGAGCTGCTGGGCGCGCACCGTCACGTTCGAGCGCATCCGCTCGCTCATGATCGAGCCGGGGCAGACGTTGTTGACCAGGACGCCGTCGCGCCCCACCTCGTCGGCCAGGCTCTTGGCGAAGGCCACCACGCCCATGCGGGTGACCCCGGAGAGCACCAGGTTCGGGATCGGCTGGTAGACCGTGCTGGCCAGGATGTTGATGATCCGGCCGGCGGCCTGCCGCTTGAGATGGGGCAGCGCCTCGCGGCACATCCGGGCGAAGAAGAGCAGCGACCGCTCGACCGCGGTGCCCCACTGCTCCTCGCTCGCGGTCTGGGCCTGGGCCAGCGGCGGGCCGCCCGAGTTGTTGACCAGGATGTCGAGCCGCCCGAACCGCTCCACGGTGGCGGCCACCAGGCCGCGGATGGTCTCGGGCCGGTCCAGGTCGCCCGCGAAGACCAGCACCTCGCGCCCGGTCGCGCCCCGGAT
>DATHSW010000013.1:0-2555 GCA_035463855.1 Candidatus Deferrimicrobiaceae bacterium
GTGGCTGAGAACGCGCTGATGGCCGTGATCCAGCTGGTGGGTCTGCTGCTGGCGCTGGCCCTCATCCGGCCGTGGGCACGTCGGGTACCGGCATGGCTCCTCCTGTTCCCGGTGTGGTTGGGGACGGGGTTGCTGTTCCAGGTCAGCGTCGGCGCGGTGCTGGTGGGCCTGTTCTCGCCCCCGTCGGAGGCCTCCAGCGTGAGCACGGCCGGGATCCAGCCGTGGGTGTTCGTGATGGTCTATTCGGCATTCGCGGGGCAGGGATCGGCACTGGCCGTCGCCTTCGCCTGTCACGTCCGGGTCCGGTGGGGCCGACTGTTGGGCGAGCGTGCTGGCGAGGTCCTCGCGAGGCGGACAGCCCGGGTGCGGTCGTGGCCGGAGGATCACCTGGCGGAGACGGCGCAGGTTGTTGCCGGGATGGCTGTCGCGGTGGCCCTGGTCTTCGGGTACTGGGCGGCAGGCGGCTCGTTCGGGCTCTCCGGCACGCAGCCGCACCCTTCCATGGGGATGCAGGCGTCCCAGGTAGCTGGGGCTGTCACTGCCGTGATCGGACTGCTTGGCCTTGCCGGTAGATGGGGACGCCAGACACGGTTCTGGCTACCGGCGGCTCTCACCTGGGTCGGGTCAGGTGCGATGGCCGCCTTCGACGGGCTCAACCTCGTGCTCAACCAGCTCTTCGTCACATTCGGGATTGACGCCTCCGAACCGGGCTGGAGCCTTACCGACACAGTCCTGGTGGTCAAGGTGCTGATCGGGGTGTTGGCCGCTGCTGTGGGTGCCCTGGCGGTCATAGCCGCCGCCAAGGACAACCAGAAACCAGCAGGAACATCGCGGACCGGCATGCAGGCCACACACGGTGCCGATCGTCCCGATCTACGACACCAGACCTTTCCCGGCGCCCTGGAACACAGCCGCCGCGGAGCCCGTGCACACTGATCGATCAAAGGCGGTTCGATCGCCGCGGTTGGATCTGCGTACCGATGAGCAGACGCCATATGTGCGAGCGAGAGATCGCTGAGCCTCCATCGTCGATGCTCTTCTGGAGACGGCTCGCGACGCTCCCAACGCGGTCACGCCTCGAGGCCGTACGTCGCCTCGACCTGGACGAAGCCGCTCGACGGCTTTCGAAAAGCTCCGATGAAGAGCTGGCTCATGGACGATCGGCGTCCACGCTGATGAGAAGGCGGCCGTTACGCGGTCGCTCAGATGAAAGGGCAAGGCCGATCACGACGCGCGAGGCTCCGGCGAACGTGCGAGCCAATCTGCGTCCTCGCCTCGCCCCGATGGCGACGTCGCGACCGCCTCTGCGGCGCCACCGTGTAGGTCACGACACCCCCTGCTAGGAAGTCCGCTGAATGTGCCCGGGTGATGGCTCCTCGGGTTCCCGCCCGTGCCTGTCCACGCCTAGGAACTCCAACACGCGTCGGTCGACGATCTCCGCCTGCTCCATGCTCACGAAGTGACCGGCGTCGGGAACGACCTCCGCCTCCAGATCGGGCACCAGCAGGCGGGCGCGCTCAAGGGCGCGGCCCGGGTTGTACATGACCTCGTGGGCCGCAACGAGCAGAAGCGTCGGGGCGGCGATCCGCCGTAGGTCCTGGTCTGGAAACACCGTCGGGAAGATGGGCGGCTTCTGGTACCGGAAGTGTTGCGCGCCGAGCGCGACCTGAGCGACATACCGCTCGTCAGGCATGTAGCGTCCCCCGAACACCGTTCGGAACGTCTTGCGGGTCTCTGCCAGAGGCTCCTTCTTCGGCAGGAACGGACGGAGACGCAACAGCAGCAGCACCGGCAGTCGCATGGGCCGCAATGTTGCCGCCGGGGCCAGCACCGCGGCCCGAGTCACCCGATCGGGGATGAAGCGGGCCGCGCTCGCTGCCAACCATGCGCCTTGGGACAACCCCACGAACGGCGCCTGGTCGATGCCGAGTCCGTCCAGGACGTCGCCCAGCCACCGGGCACAGTCCTCCCGTCCATGCATCTCGCGCGTCTGGCGTCCGCCGCCGGAATCGAAGATGGAGTCGGGCGCATAGACGCGAAAGTCGTGCGCGAAGTCGGCGATGTTCGGGTACCACTGCGTCGCGCTCAAACCCGCAGCGTGAAGGAGCATCAGGGGCGGGGCGTCCACCGGGCCGCTTGCGATCGCGTGCGTCGTACCGAATCGAGACTCGATCAGGATCGATTCGGTGCTGACCGGCCAGAGATCAACGAGCACGCGGTCGTAGGCAGCGAGGTAGTCGGCCCGCCCGACCTCGCTGACGAATCCAGAGAGATCGGTTGTCATCGTCGGGCCCGTGCCCCGTGCTGTTCATCGCGGCGCTCCGGCTGGCGATGCGTCGTTGCAGACCGCCCGGTGGCGCGGGTTGCCCTCCGCTGCCCTGGGTCGCGAGCATCCGCGGCAACCTCGGCCCTCGCCTTGATCCCGCCGAGGAGCCTCCGCTGCATGACCGTGTCGCCGCCTCCAATGTACTTGAGGGGAAGGACGGCCCAACGAGGCGCCCGGATCCGGACCCTGGCCAGTAGCCGACTCCTTCGAGGAGCGATCTGATCGATGT
>DATHSW010000014.1:0-8352 GCA_035463855.1 Candidatus Deferrimicrobiaceae bacterium
AGCGAGCGCCCGGCGGCAATCCGCGCAGCGGCATGCGGTTGAGCGCACGTGGTCGAGACTTCCTAGCGCGCTACGGCAAGTTCCAGCGCGGGCTGGAGCTTGCCGCAGCGCGCCACTTCGAGCGCGCCTTCGATGGCAGAGCCGTCAGCGCGCGGGCGCGGCCGCCCGGCTCGCCAGGCTCTCGAGCACGATCCGCTCGGGCGTCAGCGGAAGCTGGGTGATCCGCACGCCCATGGCGTCCTGGACGGCATTGGCGATCGCCGCGGGGGCGGGGATGATCGGCGGCTCGCCCACACCGCGGGCGCCGAACGGACCGGCCGGCGCGGGCACCTCCACGATGATCGTCTCGATGCTTGGCAGATCGGCGGCCGTGAGCTTCCGGTAGTCGAGCAGGCTCGGGTTCGTGAGCCGGCCATTGTCGTCGAACATGAGCTGCTCGGTAAGGGCGATGCCCAGGCTCTGCACCGCGCCACCCTGCATCTGGCCCTCGACGCCGATCGGGTTGATGGCGCGGCCGGCGTCCTGGACGACCACGAAGTCGTGGACGGTCACTTCCCCGGTGTCGGGGTCCACCTCGATCCGCGCGAGCTGGGCGGCGAACGCCGGGGCCTGCACCGCGAAGGCCGGATGGCTCACGCCGAGCACCGGCGGCACCTTTGACATGTAGAGGTTGCCCTTCTTGCCGATGGCGGCCAGCGTGATGCCCTTGTCGGGCATGCCGCGCACCGTGACCTTGCCGTCCACCAGCTCGAGGTCGTGGACGGAGGCCTCCAGCTCGGCGGCCGCGATCTCGAACGTCTGCCGCCGGGCGTCCTCCGCCGCCTGCAGCACCGCCGCGCCCACGGTGTAGATGGTCTTGCTGCCCGCGCTGAGGCCGGTCATGGGCGCGACGTCGGTGTCGCCGGTGGTGATGCGCACCAGGTCGGTGTCCACGCCGTAGGCGGAGGCCGCGATCTGGGCCAGCGCGATGTTGGTGCCCGCGATGTCCACCTGGCCGGTGAGCACCGCGAGCGAGCCGTCCGGGTTCAGGCGCACCGTCGCCCCGGTGGGCTGGAGCCCGCCGAGCCAGCCGCCCAGCGCCAGGCCGACCCCGCGCCGCTTGCCGTTCTTGCCCGCGGCCACCCACTGCGTGCGGCTCTTCCAGTGCGGGTGCTCGGCGATGCGGGCGAGCACCTGCTTGGCCCCGTTCGACTGCCAGGGCTGGCCGTTCACCATCGGATCGCCTTCCTGGATCAGGTGGCGCATCCGGAACTCGACCGAATCCAGGTCGAGATCGCGGGCGATCTGCTCCATGTGCGACTCGATCGCGAAGATGGTCTGCGGGGCCACCGGCGCGCGATACGCGGCCACGCTCGGCTTGTGGGTGAGGACCTCGAAGCCCCGGATGTCGAACGACGGCCACTTGTACATGCTGCCGAGGAACACCGCGCTCACCGCGAGCACCGCGCCGGAGAACGCGCCGGAGTCGATGACGGTCTCCGCGTCGAGGGCCATGAGCGTGCCGTCGCGCTTGACGCCGGTCTTGAGCTTGATGATCACCTGCGGGGCGGGCATGCCCGCCTGCAGCTCTTCCCGGCGCGTCATGACGTAGCGCACCGGCCGCTTGGTGACCTGCGCCAGCACCGCGGTGATCGGCTCGCAGAGCGCGCGGATCTTGCCGCCGAAGCCGCCGCCGCACTCCACCGGAATGACCCGGATCCGATTCTCGGGGATGCCGAGCACGTCCGCGACCTCGGAGCGGGTGTTGAACGAGCCCTGGGTGCTGGCCCACAGGGGGAGCAGCCCGTTGCGATCCCACTCCGCCAGCACCGCGTGCGCCTCGAGATAACCCTGGTGCACCATCGGCACCCGATAGGTCTTCTCGAGCACGTGATCGGATTCCGCGAAACCCTTGGCGGGGTCGCCGCGCTGCAGGCGCGCCTGCTGGGAGATGTTGACCGCCTTCGCGGGCGCCTCGCTCTTGGCGATCGCCACCGCGGAGTGGGCGAGTGCCTCGCTGGTGTCGGCCTCGGTGCCCGCGTCGGCCACCGGGGGCGCGCCGGGCTGCATGGACCTGAGCGGATCGATCGAGGCGGGCAGCACCTGGTACTCGACCTTGATGAGGTCGAGGGCTTCCTCGGCGATGGCCAGCTCGTCCGCGGCCACCGCGGCCACCGGCTGGCCCATGAACACCACGCGGTCGATGGCGAGGACGGCGTGGGCGCGGGTCGGCGCCTTCTTCTTCAGATGCGGGATGTCCTTGGCGGTGATGACCGCCCGGACCCCGGGCAGCGCCTTGGCCGCGCTGGTGTCGATCGAGACGATCTTGGCGTGCGCGTGCGGGCTGCGCAGCAGCTTGGCGTGCAGCAGACCCTTGGGCTGGATGTCGGCCACGTACTGCACCCGGCCGGTGACCTTCTCGGGGCCGTCCGGCCGCGGGATCGAGACGCCCACTCCCTTGATGTCGCGCGTGGTCTTCATCGTGCTCATCGAGCGCTCCTCTGCGAGGCGAGGGTGGCCGCCGCCTCGCTGATCGCGGTCACCATCTTGGTGTAGCCGGTGCAGCGGCAGAGATTGCCGGCGATGCCGTAGCGGATCTCCTCCTCGGAGGGCCGCGGGTTCTCGTCGAGCAGGGCGGCCGCCGCCATCAGCACGCCCGGGATGCAGAAGCCGCACTGGGGGACCCCGTGGCGGACGAACGCGTCCTGCAGCGGGTGGAGGGTGGTGTCCGCGGCCGCGAGGCCCTCGATGGTGCGGATCTTCCGGCCGCGGGCCTGCATGGCCAGCATCAGGCAGCTCGCCACGACCTTGCCGTCGACGTGGACGGTGCACGCGCCGCAGTCGCCGGTGCCGCAGCCTTCCTTGGGCCCGGTGAGCCCCATGTCCTCGCGCAGGGCGTCGAGCAGGGTGGCGTAGGGTTGCACGAGCACGTCGACCGGCTCGCCGTTGACGGTGCAGCTCAGGACTTGTTTGGCCACGGGATGTGCCTCCGGATCAGGCGTTCGCGCGCTGGAGCGCGGTCGTGAGCGTGCGACGGGTCAGGACGCGGACCAGGTGCTTGCGGAACTCGACGGAGCCGCGCTGGTCGCTGATGGGCTTGGCCGCCTCGATCGCGAGGGTCGCGGCGCGCTCGATGGCCTCGGGCGTCACCACCTGGCCTTCGAGCGACCGCTCGGCCGCGGTGGCGCGCACCGGCGTCGGGGCCACCGAGGCCAGCGCGATGCGCGCCTTGGTGCAGCGGCCGTCGGCCATGGTGAGCTGAGAAGCCACGCCCACGACAGCAATATCGAGCTCGCGCCGCGGGGTGTGCCGGAGATACTGCCCCCCGCTGTGGGCCCCGGGCGGCGGCACCACCAGCTCGACGAGCAGCTCGTTCGGCGCCAGCACGGTCTTGCGCACGCCGGTGAAGAAGTCGGCGATCGGCACCCGGCGCTCTCCACCCGGCCCCGCGATGACCGCGTGGGCCTCCAGCGCCAGCAGCGGCGGGGCCATGTCGGCCGAGGGCGCGGCGTTGCAGAGGTTGCCGCCCACCGTGGCCAGGTTGCGGACCTGCAGCGACCCGACCAGGGCCGCGCTCTCCGCGATCGCGAGATAGGCGCCCCGAACCGCCGGGCTCACCTCGAGCTCGCGCGCGGTGACGGCGGCGCCGATGCGCAGGCCGTTGCCGTTCTGGACCTGGCGAACGCGGGCGATGCCGGAGAGGTCCACCACCAGGGCCGGCTTCAGCACGCCGTTCTTCATCTGGGGCAGGAGATCGGTGCCTCCCGCCACGAGCTTGGCCTGACCTCCCCGCTCGGCGAGGATCTTCAGGCAGTCGTCGAGGCTGTTCGGCAGAACGAGATCGAATCGTCGCATCGTTGTCTCCCGGGGGTTGGGCGCGCGCTCGCCATGATACACCGAGTCGCGGCGGGTCGGAGGCGAGTCTACCACATTGACTATGCTCTACTGAGCCTGTATGCTCCGCCCCGCATAGAGCCTGGGAGGCACACCTCATGATGACTCGACTCGCCGCGGTGCTGTCGCTGGTCCTGGCCGGCCTGCTCCTGTTCACCCCGGGGCCGGCGGAAGCCCAGTCGAACATCGTCATCCTCTCCACCACCACCAGCACCCAGGACTCCGGGCTGCTGGACGTGCTGGTGCCCTTGTTCGAGAAGAAGAGCGGGCTCACCGTGAAGACCATCTCGGTCGGCACCGGCCAGGCCCTGGCATTGGCCGCCCGCGGCGAGGCCGACGTGACGCTGGCGCACGCCCCGGGCCTCGAGAAGAAGTACGTGGCGGAGGGCAAGATGTCCAACCGGCGCCTCGTCATGTACAACGACTTCGTCGTCATCGGCCCGCCCGACGATCCCGCGAAGATCAAGGGGCTGCCGAAGGCGCTGGATGCCCTCAAGCGCATCGCGGAGAGCCAGTCGCGCTTCGTCTCCCGCGGCGACAAGTCGGGCACCCACACCCTCGAGCTGGCCCTGTGGAAGCAGGCGGGGGTCGAGCCGAAGGGCGCGTGGTACATCGAGTCCGGCCAGGGCATGGGGCAGACCCTCGGCATCGCCAACGATCGCCGCGCCTACACCCTGACCGACCGGGCGACGTTTCTCGCGTTCCAGAAGCGGGTGGACCTGCCGATCCTCGTCGAGAAGGACCGCCCGCTGCTGAACATCTACTCGGTGATGGAGGTGAACCCGGCCAACGGCCCGCGCGTCAATCCCAAGGGCGGCAAGGCCTTCGCCGACTTCATGCTGGCGCCCGAGACGCAGGCGGTCATCAAGAGCTTCGGCGTGGACAAGTACGGCCAGCCGCTCTTCGTCCCGGTGGCCGGCAAGAAGGACGAAGACCTCTAGCCGGGGGGACGGTCGCGGTGGGACTGATCGGGGAAGGCGTCCTCGAAGCGCTCCGCCTGCTCGCCACCGGCGACCCCGAGGTCTGGCAGATCACCTGGCTGTCGCTGCAGGTCTCCGCGGCGGCGACGCTCCTCTCGCTCGTGTTCGGCATCCCGGCGGGGGCGGCGCTCGCGCTGTCCCGCTTCCCCGGCCGCGCCTTCGTGGTCAGCCTCGTCAACACCGGCATGGGCCTGCCGCCGGTGGTGGTGGGCCTGTTCGTGACCATCCTCCTCTGGCGCAACGGCGCACTCGGGTTCCTCGAATTGCTCTACACGCCGTCGGCGATGGTGATCGGCCAGTTCGTGATCGCGGCGCCCATCGTCACCGGCCTCACCCTGGCCGCGGTGCAGCAGGTGCCGGACCGGTTCCGGCTCCAGATGCTCGGGCTGGGCGCCTCGCGGCTGCAGACGATCTGGGTGCTGCTCAAGGAGGCGCGACTGCCCATGCTGGCCGCGGTGATGGCGGGCTTCGGCGGCGTGATCTCCGAGGTGGGCGCCTCCATGATGCTGGGCGGCAACATCAAGGGCTCCACGCGCGTGCTCACCACCGCCACCGTGCTCGAGACCGGCAAGGGGAACTTCGACATCGCGCTCGCGCTGTCGGTGATCCTGCTCCTGATCACCTTCCTGGTGAACTGGGCGCTGAGCTTCATCCAGCAGCGACGGCGGTGACGGTCCCCGGCCGAGGCGCCGCCGGCGCTCGTGTATACTGGCCCCGTCTTCGAGCTCCGCGGTCCACGTCGTCAAGGAGATCCATAGGATGGTGAAGGCGCTCCTCCTCTGTATCCTCACCCTCGCCGCCTCGGTCGTCAGTCTCGCGATGGCCCAGCCCAAGCAGCCGGTGTTGACGGTGTACGGGGCGGCCGACCTGACCTTCGCCTTCCGGGAGATCGCGGCGCGGTTCGAGAAGGGCACCGGAACCAAGGTCGTGCTGGTCCTCGGGTCCACCGGGAACCTCGCCAAGCAGATCGAGCACGGCGCGCCCGCCGACGTCTTCTTCGCGGCCAACGCGAGCTTCGTCGACGATCTCCAGACCAAGGGGGCGGTGATTCCCGAAACGCGCCAGCTCTACGCGCAGGGCCGCATCGTCCTGGCCGTGCCGCGGGACAGCAAGCTCTCGATCCTGCGCCTCGAGGATCTGCGACCGGCGGCCGTCAAGCGGATCGCCATCGCGAATCCGGAGCACGCGCCGTACGGTCGAGCCGCCCAGCAGGCGCTGCAGGCGACCCGCGTGTGGGACGCGCTCAAGCCGCGGCTCGTCTACGGCGAGAACGTCCGCCACGCGCTGCAGTTCATCGAGACGGGGGCGGTGGACGCGGGCATCATCGCGTTGTCGGTCGCCGACACGCCCGCGGTGCGCTACGTGCCGATCGATCCGTCCCTGCACGCGCCCCTCAACCAGATCGCGGCGGTCGTCAAGCGCAGCGCGCGGCCCGAGCTGGCGCTGGCGTTCCTCCAGTTCGTGAACGGACCGGAGGGCCGGCCGATCATGAAGCGGTACGGGTTCCGGCTCCCCGGCGATTTCTGACGTGGACGCCTTCCCGATCCTGCTCTCGTTCCAGGTCTCGCTCGTCGCCACCGTGCTCACGCTCGCGCTCGGCCTGCCGCTGGCCTGGGTGCTCGCCCGCCGCCGGTTCCCCGGACACGATCTCGTCGAGGCGGCGGTGGTTCTCCCGCTCGTGCTGCCCCCGACCGTGCTGGGGTACTACCTGCTCGTGCTCATCGGCGCGCGCGGGCCGGTGGGCCGGCTGCTGGGCGGCCTCGGGATCGAGCTCGCCTTCACGTGGCGCGCGGCGGTGCTGGCGGCCAGTGTCGGCTCGATCGCCCTGCTGGTGAAGGCCGCGCAGGCGGGGTTCGAAGCGGTCGATCGCCGCCTCGAGCAGGCCGCGCGCACGCTGGGACGCTCGGAGTGGAACATCTTCTGGTCGGTCACGCTGCCGCTGTCGTGGCGGGCCGTCTTTGCCGGGACCGTGCTGGCGTTCTGCCGGGCGCTCGGGGACTTCGGGATCACGCTCATGGTGGCGGGCAGCATCCCGGGCCTCACCCAGACCATGCCGCTCGCCATCTACGACTACGTCCAGGCCAATCAGATGCGCGAAGCGAACCTCCTGTCCCTGGTCGCCGTCTTGACGGCGCTGCTCTTCTTGCTGGGGCTCGGTCGCCTCGCGCGGCTGCGCTTCTGACCCGATGCTCCAGCTGGCGGTCCGCAAGCAGCTCCCCGGCTTCACGCTGGACGCGGCCTGGGAGGCGGGCGACGAGGTAGTCGCCCTCTTCGGGGCCTCGGGCGCCGGCAAGACCTTGACGCTGCAGTGCCTGGCCGGGCTGGCGCGGCCCGATCGAGGTCGGATCGTCGTCAACGACAGGGTCTTCTTCGACGGCGCCACCGGCATCGACCTCCCATCGCGGCGGCGCCGCCTCGGGTACGTGTTCCAGGGCTACGCGCTCTTCCCGCACCTGTCGGTGGCCGACAACGTGGCCTACGGGCTGCGCGACCGCACGCGGGAGGAGCGGCGGCGCCGGACCGCGGAGATGATCGAGCGGCTCGGATTGACCGGGCTCGCCGACCGGCGCCCGCGCGAGCTCTCCGGCGGCCAGCAGCAGCGTGTCGCGCTGGGCCGCGCGCTCGCGGTCGACCCGGAGCTGCTGCTGCTCGACGAGCCCCTGTCGGCGCTCGACGCCCCGCTGCGCCGGCAGCTGCGCGCCGAGCTGATGAGCGTGCTCCGGGAGTGGGGGAAGGCCACGGTGCTCGTGACCCACGACCTGGCCGAGGCCTTCCAGCTCGCCGACCGCATCGTCATCTACGACGACGGGCGTATCGTCCAGGCGGCGCCCAAGACCGAGCTGCTCTCGCGACCCGCCTCGGAGCAGGTGGCCCAGCTGCTGGGTGTCCGCAACATCCTGCGCGGGACGGTGCTGAAAGCGACGCCCGAGATCATCGAGCTGTCCTGGCGTGGCTACGTGCTCGAGGCGATCAACTCCCCGACGCGTGGGTACCGTCCTCTGCCCGGGACCGAGGTGGCCTTCTTCATCCGGCCCGAGTACGTCCGCCTGATCCGGAAGGACCGGCCCGGACCCGATCCGGGACATCATACGAACCGGATGGAAGGCACGGTGGTCCGCGAGGTGGACCAGGCGACGAACTGGACACTGCTCGTGAGATTGGACAACGCCGGCGCGCCCGCCCAGGGGGATCACGACCTGGAGATCGAAGTGCCCAAGCTGGTCTACGAGATGCTGGAGATCGCGCGCGACCGGCGGTGGGCGGTCTCCATGCATCGCGGCTCTATCCAGGTGCTGCCGTCCGCATGACGCCGCCGGTCGTCGCGCTCCACGGCATCCAGGTCGCCCGCGCCGGGCGAACCGTGCTGGAGATCCCCGAGCTCGCGGTGGACGCGGGCCAGGTGCTCGCGGTCATCGGCCCCAACGGCGCGGGCAAGTCCACCCTGCTCCGGGTGATGGGCCTGCTCGAGCCGCCGACCGCGGGCCGCGTGCGGTTCCAG
>DATHSW010000015.1:0-2304 GCA_035463855.1 Candidatus Deferrimicrobiaceae bacterium
CCTGAAGACCTGCACCACCATCGGCACGCCGGCGATCTCTCGCAGGGCCTTCCGGGGCAGGCGGGTGGACCGGAGCCGCGCGGGGATCACGCCGAGGATGACCACGCCGCTACCCTACCAGAAAACGCGCGCCTGGCCCCCTCTCCCTCTCCCCTTCGGGGAGAGGGCCGGGTGAGGGCCGGTGCAGCCCTAGCTGACGGGACGGCCGCCTCCGCCGCGCAGGCGCGGATCCAGCACGTCCCGCAGCGCGTCGCCCAGCATGTTGAAGCCGAAGACGGCCAGCGAGATGGCCGCGCCCGGCCAGATGGCCATCCACTGATGGTGAGGGACCCAGCTTGACCACACCGCGGAGTCCAGCCCGGACTCTCCGCCGCGGCGTCGCGCACCGCCCGCCTCTACCGGACTGACCCGCCGCGGGACCCGCGCAGGCGTGGGTCGAAGACGTCGCGCAGCGCGTCCCCGAGCATGTTGAACGCGAAGACGACCAGTGAGATGGCCACGCCCGGCCAGATGGCCATCCACGGCGCAAGGTACATGTACGTTCGCCCCGAGCCCGATAGCATCGAGCCCCACGACGGATGGGGTGGCGGCACGCCATAGCCCAGGAAGGACAGGGCCGACTCGGCGAGGATGATGCCGCCGAGCCCGATGGTGGTGATGACGACGATGGTGGCCGTGACATTGGGCAGGATGTGGCGAAGCATGATTCTCGTGTGCCCGGCCCCGAGGGCGCGGGCGGCCTCGACGTACTGGTTCTCGACGACGCTCAGGGTCGCGCTCCGGATCACCCGCGACGCGGCGGCGGCCACGAGGATGGACAGGGACAGGATGACGTTGAGCATGCCCGGCCCCAGCACGGCGAGGAGGGACAGGATGATCACGAGGTACGGGAAGGCCTGCCAGGCGTCCACCACCCGCTGGACGGCGATGTCGTAGCGGCCCCGGAAGTAGCCGCTCGTGATTCCCACCGCCGCGGCCAGGAGGTTGCCGAGGAACACGGTGGCGAAGCTCACGGTGACGGTCACGCGGGCCCCGTAGACGATGCGGCTGAAGATGTCCCGACTCACGTTGTCGGTGCCGAGGAGAAAATCGCGTCCCGGTGCCCGAAGCCGGGCGCCGGGGATCTGCTGATCGTAGGTGTACGGCGCGATCCACTCGGCGAAGACCGCCATGACCAGGAGGGTGAGGATGATCACCGCCCCCATCGCCCCGAAAGGCTTCGCGCGCGCGAAGCTGACGAAGGCCGTGAGGGTGCGGCGGAAGGGGCCGGGGCGGCGGGCGGCCTCGGGCCAATCGGCGGGAGTCGCGACCACGACGTGGTTGGCCATCGCTCAGCGCCCCCTCAGAAGCGGATCCGCGGGTCGAGGTAGGCGTACACGAAGTCCACCATGAGGTTGACGCCGACGACCGTCGTCACCACGACCAGGTTGATGCCCTGGATGACCGGGTAGTCCCGCTCGGTGATGGCGT
The DNA here is from genome assembly GCA_035463855.1 of Candidatus Deferrimicrobiaceae bacterium. Taxonomy (GTDB): domain Bacteria; phylum Methylomirabilota; class Methylomirabilia; order Rokubacteriales; family CSP1-6; genus CAMLFJ01. Next base: position 1,471 of record DATHSW010000015.1, read on the forward strand.
CGAAGAGGAACCGGCCCATGCCGGGGAGCCCGAAGATCGACTCGAAGATCACGGTTCCGCTCAGGACCTGGGCGATCTGGATGCCGAGCACGGTCACGACGGGAATCAGCGCGTTCTTGAGGCTGTGCTTGAGGACCACCACGCGCTCGCTCATGCCTTTCGACCAGGCGGTGCGGACGTAGTCCTGGCGGAGCACCTCCAGGAGCTGGGTCCGGGTCAGGCGCATGATGGAGGCCGCCGAGCCGATGCCGAGGAGCAGGCCGGGCAGGATGAACTGGGCGACGTGGCGCCACGGATCGTCCGCGAGCTTGGTGAACTGGATGGACGGGCTCCACTTGAAGTAGATGGCCGGCAGCACCACCACCAGGGTTCCCAGCCAGAAGCCGGGCACCGACAGGCCGAGGATCGCCCCGCCGCGGGCGACGTAGTCGCGCGCCGTATCCTGACGGATGGCCGAGACGATGCCGATGGGGACGCCCAGGAGGATGGCGAAGAAGATCGCCACCGCTCCGAGCTCGAGGCTCACCGGGACGCGGGTCAAGAGCTCCTGGGCGACCGGCCGGCGGGTGTAGAGCGATTCCCCGAGGTCCCCGACCAGCGCGCGCCCGATCCACTCGAAGTACTGGACGTAGATCGGCCGGTTCAGGCCGAGCTTGGCCCGCATCGCTTCCAGGTCGTCGGCGTACTGGTTCTCCTCCATCATCAGGACCACGACGTCACCCGGGATGAGGCGGACCAGCGAGAAGACGATCAGCGAGGCGATGACGAGGGATGGGATCGCGACCAGCAGGCGCTTGAAGAAGTACTTGCGCAGCACGTGACGGCCGCGGCCGT
>DATHSW010000016.1:0-2518 GCA_035463855.1 Candidatus Deferrimicrobiaceae bacterium
ATCCGCCTAGCCGGGGGGGGCGGCGGCGCGGGGCGAGATCAACCGGGGTCAGGTCTTACATTCCGACAAAGCGCCAAGTCGGGCGAGTGGATCAACCGGCACGGCGCCGCGGGTGGGCGGCGTAAGGCCTCGCGCGCGCTAGCTCTCGCGGTAGATGAGGAGCAACGCGCCGATGACCACGAGGGCCACGGCCCAGAGCACCCCGGGGACGCGGCGGCGGCCTTCGGGCAGCCGCAGCTCGAGCCAGCGCCCCCACCCGACCACCAGGGCCAGCACGCCGAGCGGGGTGTGGGTCACCTCCAGCAGGAACTCGTCCTTGAGGTTCTGCGCGGCGTGCGAGTGAGTCAGGAGTAGGCCGCCGCCGACCACGCAGAGCAGCGGGAAGATCAAGCCCGCGCGCCGCGACGGCAGCCGCCCGGTGCGGACCATCCACTCGAAGATGCCGAAGGCGACGACGAGCAGCACGAAGACCCGATGCTGCGCCACCGTCGCGACGAGCCAGCCCTCCCAGAAGCCCTCGGGGCCGAGCGGCCAGGAGCCCGGATCGTTGCGCGCGGCCATGAAGCCGGCCAGCCCCAGGAAGACGAGCGGCCAGTGCCGCGCCCAGCGGGCCCGGCCCGAGGCGTGCAGCATGGCCAGCAGCCCCATGGTGAGGACCAGGATGCCGGCCACGTGGTGGTTGAACTCGGACCAGGCGCGATCGGCGTCGTTGCGGGGGGCCAGCGGATCGTCGATCGGCATCTCGGAGATCGACGGCGAGCGGAGCGCGGGCATCCGCGGAGTGAAGCGCGTGGCGACTTCCGCGAGCGTGGCCCGATCGTGGGTGAGATCCACCGCGGGCGGCAGCGAGGTGAGCGACGCGGCCGCGAAGAGCACGGTGAGGCCCAGGCCGACCTCGACCTCCACGAAGCGGCGGAGCGTGACCTGATCGGCGTCGGGGGCGCCGTCCAGGCGGCGGACCGCCCGGGAGTTCAGCGCGGCGAGTGCGAGCAGGCCGCCCAGGATCACCACCTTGGTCAGGACCATGAGGCCGTACGCGGTACCGAAGATCGCGCTCTGGTCCGGCGCGTAGTGCCACGTGAGGCCCACGCCCGCCCCCACCAGCACGACGACCGCGCCAAGGGCCAGGTTCGAGAACCGCCGGAGCAGGGCCACCGGCCAGGGCCGATCGCCACGGCGGAAGGCGGCCACGGTCAGGTGCACCAGCCCGCCGATCCACACCGCCGCTCCCAGCTGATGGGCGCCGTCGAGCAGCAGCAGGATGACGCGGGAGTCGAGCCGGGCGCCGGCGTGGCTCGTCCACGGCGCCGCCAGCGCCAGCACGGCCGCCAGCGCCACCGCCACCGGCCAGCGCGGGGACGGCCCGCCGGCGCGACGCAGGTGCAGCGCGCAGACGGCCAGCGCGAGCCCGGCCACGATGCGGACGGCGCTCACCTGCACGTAGAGCGTGCCCAGCGCGGCGAGCAGCGGCCAGGCCGCCTCGTGGAGCAGCACGACCAGCTCATTGGCCAGCGACAGGGCCTGGCCGACCGCGAGCGTGATCCCGGCGATGGCGATGAGCAGCAGCGAGCGCGGCGCCTCGGGCCCGCGCGCCACCGCCAGCAGGAAGCACACTCCGCCCACCGCGGTGGCCTGCGCGGCCAGGATCAGGCCGCGCAGCAGGACGTCGAGGACGGCGACCACGTCAGGTGGTCCGGTGTCGCCCCGCGCCCCAGCGCACCAGCATCATGAAGATCGGCGTGCCGAGCGCGACCGGGATCAGGAACCAGTGGGCTCGGCCGAAGCAGGCGAGCAGCAGCACGAGGTAGATGAAGTCACGGTTGGCCACCGCGTCGGCCAGCCGGCCGGTGGCCCCCGGGGCGGCCGCCCCGCCGTCGCGGTGGGCGACGAGATAGGCGGACGCGGCGGTGCCGGTGATCGCGAGCGCCCCCAGGAGCAGCGGCCAGAGGGACGCCGCGGCCCCGGCCCAGCCCAGCGCCATGCAGCCGAACACCGCCACGTGGACCAGGTTGTCGCCCCAGAAGTCGAGCCGCGCGCCGGTGGGGGACTCCTGGAACTTCAGCCGGGCCAGCTCGCCGTCGCAGCCGTCGAGGACGGAATGGGTCAGGAAGAGCAGGCTCCCGGCGAGCTGAGGCAGGAGCTGGGTGGAGAGGAAGAACGGCGCGCCGAGCAGGCCGATGGTGAGGCTCACCAGGGTCATCGCGTTCGGGGTGATGCGCGTGCTCACCAGGCGCCGGGTGATCGCCAGCGACACGCGCCGCTCGACGTGGCGGGACATGAACCCCTCGGTGTCCTTGACCAGGCTGCGGAGGAGCCAGTCCTCGGCGGCCCGGGCCGCCCCCGCGGCCCCGTCGAGCGCGAACCGTCCCGCCGGATCGCCGGGCTGGGTGAGGCGCCTCAGCCCGGGCGGAAGCGCGCCGATCAGGTCCTCGGCGCCGGCGGCGCGGCCGGCCGAGCGCAGCACGTCGCCGATCCGGGCGCTCTCGACGACCGCGGTCAGCGAGGCATCCACCACGAG
>DATHSW010000017.1:0-67240 GCA_035463855.1 Candidatus Deferrimicrobiaceae bacterium
ATCGCGGTACCCACCACCGCGGGTACCGGCAGCGAGACCACCGCGGTGGCGGTCACGCACATCGTGGACCAGAACGTGAAGGCGGGCGTCTCGCACCGCCTGCTCCGGCCCGCCCTGGGGGTCGTGGATCCGCTCAACACGCTGACCGTCCCGCCCGAGGTGACCGCGGCGGCGGGCGCCGACATCCTCACCCACGCGATCGAGTCGTACACCACCCGCCCCTACAACGCGCGCGCCAAGCATCACCCGCCCGATCGGCCGGCCTATATCGGCGCCAATCCGGCCAGCGACATCTGGTGCGAGAAGGCCATGGAGTCCGCGGCCCGGTACCTCCGGCGCGCCGTGCTCAACGGCCTGGACGTCGAGGCGCGCCTGCACCTGGCGCTGGCCGCCAACTACGCGGGCATCGGCTTCGGCAACGCGGGCGTGCACATCCCCCACGCGGTGGCCTACCCGATCGCGGGCCTGGTGCGCGACTACGTCCCGAGCGGCTATCGCACCCGGCACCCGCTGGTCCCGCACGGGATGTCGGTGATCCTCACCGCCCCCGCCGCCTTCCGCTTCACCTATACCAGCGCGCCCGAGCGGCACCTGCGCGCCGCCGAGCTACTGGGCTGGCCGGTGGCCGATCTCAACGAGGCGGAGCGGCGCGAGGCACTGCCCCGGGCGCTGCTCTCGCTGATGCGCGACATCGGCATCCCCAACGGGCTCACCGCGATCGGCTACACCGAGCGCGATCTCCCCGCCCTGATCGAGGGCACGCTGCGACAGCCGCGCCTGTTGTCGGGGGCGCCGCGTCACGTGGGCGCGGCGGAGCTCGACCTGATCCTCCGGGACGCGATGCAATACTGGTAGCCGGGCGCTCGGAAGGCCCGCTCCGGTGACCTAGAGCTGGCCCGAGTCTCCCCAGTTGTCCAGCAAGGCCCGATAGGCGGGGTCCTGATAGCGGTTCAAGTGGAACGCGGGCGCGTAGTGGGGCAGCGGGCGCTCCGCGATGTAGTCGGCGAGCAGATCCGCGGCTCCATTGGACGACATCATCCCGTAGCCGGATAAGCCGCCCAGGACGTACGCGCCCTCGACGGGCAGCGGTCCGGAGAGGAAGCGGTTCTCGCGCGTCTTGGTGTAGTAGCCGCCGTCCACGAAGCACTTCGGGAAGCGCGACAGGTAGGCGGCGAGCCCGGGCAGCGGCCGCGTCAGCCCGCGCAGCACGATCTCGGCGTACGCCGGATCGAACTCCACCGGGAAGCGCGCCTCCATCGGCTCGACGTCGTAGGTCCAGATCCCCAGCATGATCGGGCTGTCTCCCCCGCCCTCGGGCCGCCCGTGCACGCCGCCGGGCATCTCGTCCAGCAGGTGCCGCAGCGCCTCGGTCTCCCCGAGCTCGGCGCGCTCGTCGTCGGACCACGGCAGCCGCACCGGATCCGTCCAGATCATCATCGGCGCCTGCCGCGGCACCACCCCGAGCGTGTCGTGGAACGCGACCTTCGCGTGCCTCTCGCAGAACACCGGCAGCTCGACGCCCAGGAGCCGACCCACCTCCTTGACGAAGGGCCCCGCCGCGTTCACGAAGCGCGGCGTCGCGATCGTGCGGGCGCCGTCGCGGCCGCTCACCGCCACCCCGCTGATCCGCCCGCCCGTGGTCTCCACCCGCTCCACGCGGCCCTCGAGCAGGCGCACGCCCTTCTCGCGCGCGCGCTCGAGCATGTACATGCCGAGCTGCTGGCCACTGAACCAGCCGCAGCGCCGCGCGTGCAGCAGCGCCACCGTGTCCTCCGCGAGGTACGGGAAGTGGCGGCGGATCAGGCTCGGATCGGTGATGAGGTCGGAGCCGGTGGGCTGCCCCTCGAAGCCGGCGGCGGGCGCGGGCTGATAGTCGCTTCCGGACGATCGGTGCACGCGCACCGGCCCCGCGCCGTAGCCCGCCGCGTCCTCGGCCGCGCGCACGTAGCGCTCGACCTGGTCGGGCTGGGCGGTGGCGAAGAGATAGCCGCGCCGGTTCATCAGGAAGACGTTACCGCTCTCGCGCGCGAGCTCCTCCATCAGGTCGATGCTGCGGTTCATCAGGGCCACCATGGCGTCGCCGGGCCCCGGCCACCAGTTGCGGTAGGATTCGGCCGACTTGTCGCTGGTGAGCGAGAGCGCCGGGCGCTCGTCGAGCAGCACCACGCCGCTGATTCCGCGCCGGACCGCCAGGTGGTAGGCCGCCGCGACGCCCGCCATGCCCGCTCCGCAGATGACCACCTCGGCCGTGGCCCCGCTCATGGCCACCGACTCTACACGCTTTGGCAACCGGTGGACACTGTCAGCGTCACGACGCGACATTGACAGGCCGCCACCCTGGTGACGCCGACCTAAGCTCGCGAGAACAGGGGCTTGTCTGGAAGGCACGCCGGTTGCTGACACCCCCGCGCATGATCACCACCAAACACAACGACCGCCGCCGCCACCCGCGTACCGACGTCTCCTGGCTCGTCGTCGTGGAAGCCGGCAAGCGCCGCTTCCTGCTTCAGACGGTGGACATCTCGGCCCGCGGGGCCAAGATGAGACCGAAGGAGCGGCTCGATATCGGGACGCCGGCTCAGCTCCGCTTCCGCCCGCCCGACGGCTCGCCGTTCAACGTGCCGGCGCTCGTGTGGCGGGCCGATTCCGACGGGCTCGCCTTCCTGTTCATGGGGGACATCCAGGACCGCCTGCGCCGCTTCGGACGCGTGCTCGCGGGCTGATCGCGCCCGCCCCGCCTACTTCCGGAACCAGTCCCAGACTCTGTCCCACCAGCGTTCGATCTGCTCCGTGACACCGCCGTGCTCCTCGCACGGCGGGGGCTCGGTCCCCGACAGGAACACCTCGGTCGCCACCAGCGGGCAGAAGGCGGTGGCGCGCCGGCCGGTAGTCACGTCCACCTTCGCGCGGGTGATGCCGGCCGGCTCGGGGAACGCCCCACCCGGATACACCTCGAGCGCCTGCCGCATGAACTCCGACCAGATCGGCAGCGCGCCCTCGGAGCCGGACAGCCCCGCGGCGACGCCGTCGTCGAAGCCCACCCAGACCAGCGCGAGCAGGTTGGGCGCGTAGCCCACGAACCAGGCGTCCCTGCCGTCGTTGGTCGTCCCCGTCTTGCCGGCCACCGCGCCGGGCACGCCGGCGACCCGCGCGGACGCGCCGGTTCCCGCGTTGATCACGCCTTCCAGCAGCGAGGTCACCAGATAGGCCTCCGGCGCGCCGATGACCGGCCGGGCCTCGCGGCCCGCGCTCCACAGGGCCCGGCCTCCGTCGTCGGCCACCGCCTCCACCGCGCCACCCGCCGGAGCCAGGCCGCCGTTCACCAGCGGCAGGTATGCGCGCGCGAGCTGAAGCGGGGTGATCTCGAAGACCCCCAGCGTGAGCGCCGGGACCGGCTTGAGGTCGGCTTCCATGCCGAGGCCCCGCGCGGTGTCGATCACCGCGGGTAGCCCGACCGCCTGCGCGAGCCGCACGGTCGCGGTGTTGAGCGAGCCCTCCAGCGCCCGGCGTACCGTGACCGTCCCCTCGTACCGGTCGTCGTAGTTCTTGGGCGTCCACGGCTTGCCGTCCATCATGATCGTGATCGGCGCGTCCTCGATGAGCGAGGCGGCCGTGAAGAGCGTGGCGTCCTTCCTGGGCGTGAGCGCGGTGAGGTATACGAAGGGCTTGAACGCGCTGCCCGGCTGCCGGCGGGCCTGCACCGCGCGGTTGAACTGGCTCGACCGGTAGTCGCGCCCGCCGACGAGCGCGCGCACCTGCCCGGTGGCCGGGTCGAGCACGACCATCGCGGCCTGGAGGCGCTCCTCCGGGCCCTTGCGGCGCAGCCGCGGCCGCGCGGTCTCGAGACGGTCCATCCCCTTGACCACCGCGGCCTCGGCCAGGCGCTGCAGCACCGGGTCCAGCGTCGTGTACACGCGCACGCCGTGCTGGCCGGCCAGCTCCAGGTCCGGGTTCCGCTCGAGCTCCGCCCGCACGTAGTCGATGAAGTACGGCGCCACCAGCCCATTGGTCGGGGTCACGCGCGCCCGCACCGGCTCCTTGCGGGCTCGGCGATAGTCGGCCTCCGAGATCCGGCCGAGATCGCGCAGGCGGCTCAGCACCACGTCCCGTCGCTCCCGGGCCCGCTCGGGATTGCTCACCGGCGAGTAGCTGTTCGGGGCGCGGATCATCCCCGCGAGCAGCGCGGCTTCCGCGAGCGTGACCTGGTGGACCTCCTTGCCGAAGTATGCCCGCGAGGCGGCGCCCACCCCGCGGACCGCCGACCCGCCCCACTGTCCGAGGTAGATCTCGTTGAGATAGGCCTCGAGGATCTGGTCCTTGCTGTAGCGCCACTCGAGCACGGTGGAGAGGAGGGCCTCGTTGACCTTCCGCGCGAGGGTGCGCTCGGGATTGAGCAGCCGGCTCTTCACGAGCTGCTGGGTGATGGTGCTGCCCCCCTCGGCCACCCGGCCCTTCCGGATGTTGGTCCACAGCGCGCGCAGGATGCCGCGGGGGTCCACGCCCCCGTGCTCGTAGAAGCGCACGTCCTCGGTGGCGAGGACCGCGTTCCGGAGCACCGCGGGCACGTCGGGCAGGCGGACCGGCCGGATGTTCTCGCCCATGTCCGCGCCGGCGCTCGCCAGCAGCTCGGGGGGCAGCGCCACGCTCTGGACCTCGGCGTCGCCCTGCCGGAGCCCGGTGATACGGCCGCCCGACACGGCCAGGGTCACGCGCCCCGCGGCGGGGCCCGCCACGTGGATCTCCCAGCCGCTGTCCGACCGCGAGAACTGACCGGGTCCGCTCGCACCACGTGTCTCGCGATAGCCGACCCGGCTCAGGATCCCCGCCAGGTCGAGCGCGCCCACGTGGACGCCCGGCCGGAGCACGGGCGGGGCCGCGTAGAGCACGGTGGAGCGGCGCGCTTCCACCCGCTCGAACCGCGAGAGCGCCGCCGCCGCGTAGATCGCGAGTCCGCCCGCGCCCAGCACCAGGATGGCCAGCAGCCCGCCCGCGAAAAGAGTGAAGCGGCGCCGGCCCCGGAACCGGCCTCCCCCCCGCTCGACCATCAGGTCTCCACGCGCACGGTGTGGATGCGGTCAGGGTCTAGGACCCGGCGCCCCTCCGTAGAGTGATCATCACCAGCCGCGCCACCTCCGGATCACTCGACAGCTCGACCACCACGAAGTCGCCTAGCCGGACGTCGGCGAGGGTGAGCGTGCTGTCCCGGAACGCGTCGTTCAGGTCGCGCCGGGACTGGTTGCGCTGCGACAGGAGCACGATGGCCTCGCGGGGCACGCGCACCCGCAGGGCGCGCCGCTCCGCGTTGGCCCCGAACTCGTCCAGGGTGAGCGTGCGGGCCTGCGCATCCACCGCGAGCACCGTGCCCGCGTGACGCTCCCCCGCCGGGGTCTCGCGCGGGGCCGCGAGCAGGGCCGCGGCCATCGCGGCGGCCGCCACCAGGACCGGGAGGCGACCGGCGGCCCGGCGGCCGCTCACGACCGCGGCGCGGCGGGCGCCGCGACCTCCGCCGCCTTGAGCTTGCGCACCAGCTCGGCGTACGAGGAGGTCCGAATGATCTTGTCGAACTGGGTCCGGTAGTTGTTGATCAAGCTCACGCCCTCGATGGAGACATCGTACACGAGCCACCGGTCGCCGCGCTGCTGCATGCGATAGTCCACCGGGATCTCCGTGCCCTGCTTGGTCACGAACCGGGTCCGCACCGTGGCGAGCCCGCTCTCCACCGACTCGCCCGCGAACGCGATCCGCTCGCCGCTGTACCGCTCGATCTTCGAGATGTACGCCCGCTCGATCAGGTCGGTGAACAGCGCGGTGAACTCCAGGCGGTCCTTCTCCGCGAGCCCTTGCCAGTGGCGGCCGAGCGCCCGCCTGGCCGTCTCGCCGAAGTCGAAGACGCCCAGGGCCTCCTTGCGGATGGCCGCGCGCCGCTCCTTGGCCCTGGCCTCGGGCCGCATCGCGGGATCCTCCAGCACCCTGACGATCTGCTCGACCGAGGTCTTGAGCTGCTCGGTGGGAGCTCCGGCGAAGGCGGGCGTCGCGGCCCCGACCGGCGCGCCGGTCAGCAGGACCGTGGCGATCAGGCGCGCCGCGATCGCGTGTGAGAGGGAGGGAACGCTCATGACGTCAGGCCGCGTGGCCGAGGGCGCCCCGGTTCACCGCGATCCGGTCCTCGATGCGGAAGTCGGACCGGCTGCGGCCCAGCTCCCGCTTCGCCACGTCCAGCGCCGCCTCCCGCAGCTCCGTCCTGGGCACGACGCCGGTGATGTCGAGGACGAGCGGCGATCCCTTCCACAGGGGCAGCCGCGCGGTCGGCGTCAGAGGCAGCCCGGCCAGCGCCGCGTCCATCAGGAGGGCATCGGAGACTCGCGCCTGAGCCGCCACCGCCTCCTCCTCACGCTTGCGCTTGAGGTCGTAGATCTTCACGGCCAGTCCGAGCAATACGCCGAGGACCAACATCGCGCCGATCACGATGATCTCCATGGCTGTCACCTCCATGAGCATCGCGGGCTGCATCGCGCATGCCAGCGTCAGGGCCCGCACGCCGGACGCAAGTCGCCTCGCCGCAAGCCAACACGCGGGGGCGCGGGACGAACGCTCCCGACCGGGTAGGAATTTCCAGGCTGATCGTGTAAACGTTTCCAGGCGCCCGGTGCCGCGCGCGCCGCGTCACCGGGCGCCTTCCGGAACGGGCGCCAGGATCGCCTCGCTCGTGAGCACCTTCCGGGCGACGTCGCCCAGACGCTGGCGCGAGTCCATCGCCTGACGCCGGAGCCACCGGAACGCCTCCGCCTCGGTGAGCTGCCGATCGCTCATCAGCTTGCCCTTGGCCTGATCGATGAGCGGCCGGTCGGCGCGCGCCTGCTGCAGGCGGCGGATCTCGCGGAACCGCGCGAGCGCGAGATCCAGCGTCGGCGCCAGCTCGGCCGCGCGCAGCGGCTTGAGCATGAAGCCCATCACCCCGGCGCGATTGGCCTGCTTCACCACCGCCCGGTCGGTGTCGCGCGTGAACAGCACCGCCGGGCAGTCGAGCGCGGCGGTGATCCTGGGCATCAGGGCGGACTCGCGCGCACCGCAGAGGCTCGGCGCCATGATCACCACGTCGGGTCGCGTCTCCTTCATCACCGCCACCGCGTCGAGCCGGAGCGGCGCCTCCACCGCGACCACCCCGCCCGCGTCCTCCACCGCCCCGCGCAGCATCGCGCGCGAGGCGGCATCGCCCTCGAGAACCGCCACTCGCCAGCGCGGCGGGCCACTCCAATGCAGGTTGCGGATCCCTCGCATGAGACACCTCCCGAGCCGGCAATCGTTCGCAACCCGCGTGCCAACGCGGGGAGCCCGGGCGCCGGTAAGAATTCCCGCTCGCGCCCGGAAGTTCCTCCCCGCTCCGCCGCCGGACGGGCCCGCGCCGGGCCGGACTCGCGCCTCGAGCGACCGACTCGTGTCGTGGTCGCGGTGGCACGTGACTTGCCTGTTCCCGGGACATGCTGCTCGGATTGAAGGACGAGGACGAGACCCACGACGACGCTCCGCTCCCGGAGCCGTACGACCCGCTCACCGCCGAGGATGCCTTCCCGGACGACGGGATCGACGCCGACGAGACGGACGACCGACAGGAGCACGACGGCCTCCTGTCGTCGGTGCCCGGCCCGCTGATCGCGGCCGCGACCTTCGTCCCCGCGTTCCTGGCCGTCTTCTTCGGCCTGAGCTACGTGCTGGGCGGCGCAACCCCCGCCCGCATGTCGGACGCGCCGGCGCCGGCCGTCACCGCGCCGGGCCTGTCGGACGCGGGCGAGCGGGCGACGCCGTCACTGTCCGAGACGATCCGGGACCCGTTCGCGCCACCAGGGCTCCTTGACCCACCCGCGACCAGCTTCCGCAATCCCGGCGAGGTGGGCCGGCGGGACGACCCGCGCGACACACCGCGAGAATCGACTGGGGAGGACGCGGCGCCGCCGGCCGCGGCGCCGAGCACGCCGCCCTCGGAGTTGGCGCTGCCGCCCGCGTCGCCTCCGGCCGCCGAGTCGCACGCGCCGCGCGCCGCACGCGCTCCCGAGCCGCCGCGCCAGACCCGGGCCGCCGCGCCAACCCCGGCGCCCGAGCCGCCGGCGCCGACGGAACCGCAGAAGAACGGGCGTGAGTGGACGCCGGCGGCCGCGTTCACGGACCGGGAGGCGGCCAGTCGCCTGGCCAGCAGCATCCAGCAGCAGGGCTATCCGGTCGAGATCCGGCAGGACCGCTCCTCCACCCGGCCCTGGGTGGTGTGGATGGGCGCCCAGCCGCGCGGCGGCGACCGCCGCCGCTAGTCCCGCCCTATCGCGGCTCGGTCTGGAGCTCCCGCCACCGGCGCGCCTTGTTGTGCAGCGTCTTCGGGGTCGTGCCGAGGATCTCGGCGGCGCGGGTCTTGTTGTTGTTCACCGACTGCAGCGTCCGGAGGATGAGCTGCTTCTCGCCGTCGTCGAGGGTGGTGCCCACCGGCAGCACCACCACGTTGGCCCGCTCGCTCGATGCGGCACCCAGCGGCGCGAGCGGCAGGCAGTCCGCGCTGATCACCCCGTCCTCGCACGAGACCACCGCGCGCTCGATCACGTTGCGAAGCTCTCGCACGTTGCCCGGCCAGGCGTGATCCCGGAGGAGCTTGACCGCGGCCTCGTCCATGCCGCGCACCTGCCGCGCGTACTTGTCGTTGAACTCGGCCATGAACGCCTCCGCGAGGAGCGGGATGTCCTCGGGGCGCCGGCGCAGCGGCGGCAGCGGGATCGTCAGGACGTTGACCCGGTAGTAGAGATCTTCCCGGAACGCCCCGTTTTGCACCGCCTTCACCACGTCCTTGTTGGTCGCGCACACCACCCGCACGTCCACCGAGACCTCCTCGTGGCCGCCGATGCGGCGCACCTGGCTGTCCTGTAGCACGCGCAGGTACTTGGCCTGCAGGGCCGAGCTCATCTCGGCGATCTCGTCCAGGAAGATGGTGCCCCCGTCGGCCAGCTCGAAGTACCCGGCCCGCCGGGCCATCGCGCCGGTGAAGGCGCCCTTCTCGTGGCCGAACAGCTCGCTCTCCAGGAGCGTCTCGGGGATCGCCGAGCAGTTCACCGCCACAAACGGCCCTTTGGCCCGCTGCGACAGCTGGTGGATCGTCCGCGCGACCAGCTCCTTGCCGGTTCCGGTCTCGCCCAGGATCAGGACCGGAGCCGGGCTGGGCGCCGCCATCTCGATGAGCCGATAGACCTCCTGCATCGCCGGGCTCACCCCGAGCAGGGGTCCGAGCCCCCGCGTCTCCTTGAGCTGTCGGCGCAGCACCGTGACCTCCCGGTCGACCTGCACCTTCTCCACCGCCTTCTCCACCAGCACCCGGAGCCGGCGCGGGTCCACCGGCTTCGTCATGTAGTCGTAAGCGCCTTCCCGCATCGCGAACACCGCGGTCTCGATCGAGCCGTGAGCGGTCAGCAGGATGACGGCGGCCTCGGGCACCGCGGCCGCCAGGGGCTTGAGCAGGCCGATACCGTCGATCACCGGCATGACCATGTCGGCGATGACGACGTGCGGCCGGAAGGCGGGAGCCCGCTCGAGCGCGTCCTTGCCGTCCACCGCCTCCTGGACTTCATAGCCCCACATGGTCAGGAGGGCCGCCAGGCCGCTGCGGCCGGACTCGTCGTCGTCGGCGATCAGGATTCTGTGCTTCATGGTGGTCCCCCTTTCGGGAAACTCGCGAGGGTTCACGGTGTGGCCTCCTGCGTCGTCGCGCCCTGGGCTGCAAGCGACATGCCCCCCGGATCGCTCCCGCAGGCCCAGCCGGTGAACGCCGGCCGGCGCACAAGCCCTGACAGGGACTTACAACACATATATCAACATCTACTTGAAGTAATTCTGCGGACCGCCAGGGGCGGATCGGGAAGATCTTACCGTGTAACTACGGCCGGTCCCAGACCACATCGAGCAGAGCCAGCCCGGTGGCCGGGTCGATCTTCCTGCGGAGCGTCGCGGGCGACTCGACGATCATGACCTCGAGGGTCGGGTCAACACACCCCGCCAGGAGGTGGCCGCCCAGCGCGCTGCCGTCGGAGCGGGCCACCACCGCGTGGGCATGCACGCGCGGCTCGCCCTGGTCGAGCGCGACGTTGCCGACCAGGGAGACCACCTCGACCTGCTCCCGGATGACCCGACGCGCATAGTCGCGCCGGCCCCGATCGAAGAAGCCCAGGGTCACGGCCGAGAAGGCCCCGATCCCGCTCAGCGAGGCCGCCGACAGGTCGAACCGCTTGGCGGCGGCGGTGAGAGCCTCCATCGGATCGTCGCCCCGGTCGCAGACCAACACGAAAGTGCGCCGGCCCTCCACGTCATCGAGCTGCCGCATTCTCATCGCGTGGCTCCTCAGGCCCGCTCGGCTACCGCTTCCTTGTCCCGCTTGCGCAGTCCCACGAGGCAGGCCACCAGGACTCCAGTCATGACGGTGAGCAGCCCGAGCTCGATCATGGCGTAGCGGAAGACCGCCTCCCCCTGCTCCATGAGGGTGCCGAACTCCGCGGTGATGACCAGGATCCGCCGCACCGCCGCGATCAGGGCCACCAGCACGAAGGGCTCGGGTACGAGCACGTGCTCGCGGAACGACACCTGCACCGTGTAGAGGATCTCGATCATCATCAGGATCAACAGGAGCTGGTCCAGCACGCCCACGATGCTTCCCCCGAGCCCGCCCGCCGCGAGGCTGCGCGCGAACACCGTCGCCGCGCTGACCAGCATCGCCACCGCCGCCGCGGCCAGCACGACGCCGATGCCCACGTAGAGCACGTCCTCCACGTGCGTGAACCCCTGCGCGATCCGCTCGCGTACCGGCGGCCGCGCCCGGCCCGCGGGACTCACCGGCGGCCTACCACCTCTCCCGGACGACGATCGCAGCGAGCCTCATGGGGTCCATACCTCCGTCCGGGCATCGGCAAGCCCTGTGCCAGCCGCCACGCCCGCGGCACGGGTCGGCTAAGCGCCCGAAAAGCGGCGGCGGCACGCCCGCGGGCCCATCGCGGGCCGGCCGCGCCCGCGGCGCGCCCGGTAAACGTTACCCGGCCGTCCGGGTAAACGCGGACACGGCCCGCGCGGCGGGCAGCAGCCTTTCTGGGGCCTTCCCCGCGTGATACCGTGAGACATTCCCGCAGCGCAATGGATGGAAGGAGGCGCGGATCATGACGGACATGTGGGGTGACCTCGTGTGGGCCGCTCTCGCGGATCTGAAGACCCGGCTGATCCTCGTGCTCCCCGGCATTCTCGCGATGCTGACCCTGGCCGTCGTGGGGCTGGTGGGCGCGTGGATCGCCGCGCGGGTGACGCGCCGGATCGCGCAGGCGGTGGCCTTCGACCGCCGCGCCGAGAGCTGGGGCATCGTCGCCCAGCTGAACCGGGCGGGGGTGCAGAAGCCGCCCTCGCAGGTGCTCGGGCTGATCGTCTTCTGGAGCATCCTCGTCCTGTTCCTCTCCATGGCGATCGACGCGCTCGCGATCCCGGGCACCGGCCGGATCACCGAGTTCGTATTCTCCTGGGTCCCGCGCGTCATGGGCGCGGCCCTGATCCTCCTCGTGGGCTGGCTCGTGGCGAACTTCCTGGGCGAGGGCGCGCTGATCGCGGCGGTCAATGCGCGCCTGCCGGAGGCCCGCCTGCTCGCCCGCGCGATCCGCTGGGGCGTGCTGCTCTTCGCGAGCGCGACCGCCATCACCCATCTGGGCATCGGCAAGGAGATGGTGCTGGTCGCCTTCGGCATCACCTTCGGCGGCCTGATCTTCGCCCTGGCCCTGGCCTTCGGGCTCGGCGGCCGCGCGCTGGCCCGCCAGATCCTCGAGCGCCACCTGCGCAGCCGCGAGCCGCATCCGCGGGAGACCTTGACCCACCTCTAGAGCCGTATGATCGATGTCGGGGTGCTCTTCCAGCAGGCGGTGGCGGCGCTCGGCCGCGAGCGCCACGCCACCTATCGCCTGCAGCTCGGTGGCGCGCTCGGCTTCGACGCGGTGGCCGCGCTCGCCCCGTACCTCGACGCGCTCGGGGTGAGCGACGCCTACCTCTCCCCGTGCTTCCGCTGCGGGCCGGGCAGCTCGCACGGCTACGATGTCACCGATCACAACGCCTTCAATCCCGAGGTCGGCAGCGCGGCCACCTTCGACCGCATGGCCGCGGGGCTGGCCGCCCGCGGGCTCGGCCTGATCCTCGACGTGGTGCCCAACCACATGGGCATCGCGGGGGACGCCAACCCCTGGTGGCTGGACGTGCTGGAGAATGGCCAGGCCTCCCCGCGCGCGGCCTTCTTCGACATCGACTGGACGCCGATCAAGCCCGAGCTGCGCGATCGGGTCCTCCTGCCCGTCCTGCCCGACCAGTACGGCCGCGTGCTCGAGTTGCAGCAGCTCCAGCTCGAGCTCGCGGACGGCGCCTTCCACCTCCGGTACGCGGGGGCGCGCCTGCCCATCGCCCCCGACACCTACGCGCAGATCCTGACCGACCGTCTCGACGTCCTCGCCGGCCGCCTCGGGGCGGAGGACGCGGGCCTCCAGGAGCTGCGCAGCATCCTGACCGCGCTCGAGCACCTGCCCGGGCGCACCGAGACCGATCCCCAGCGGATCGAGGAGCGGCTCCGCGAGAAGGAGATCGTCAAGCGCCGCCTGGGCGCGCTCGCCAAGGAATCGGCGGAGATCCGCGAGCACCTCGAGGAGACGGTGCGACGTTTCAACGGCACCGCGGGGGATCCGGCGAGCTTCGACGCGCTCGATCGCCTGCTCTCGGCCCAGACCTACCGCCTGGCCGACTGGCGGGTGGCCGGTGACGAGGTGAACTACCGCCGCTTCTTCGACGTGAGCCACCTGGCCGCCATCCGCGTCGAGCAGCGCGCGGTCTTCGACGCCACCCACGAGCTGGTCCTCCGTCTCGTCGGCGAGGGGAAGGTCACCGGGCTGCGCGTGGACCATCCCGACGGGCTCTACGCGCCCGGGGAGTACTTCCGCCGACTCCAGGAGGGCGCGCTCGTGGCCACCGCGCGGCGGCTGATGCCCGCGCTCGGCGCGGCCGAGGCGGAGGCGCTCGGCGCCCTCTACCGCGCCCGCGCCGCCGAGCGGTCGGCCGGCCAGGAGGCCCGCCCGCTGTGGATCGCGGCCGAGAAGATCCTGAGCCCCGGCGAGCCCCTGCCCGACTGGTGGGCGGTGGCCGGCACCACCGGCTACGACTTCCTGGCCTCCGTCAACGGGCTCTTCGTGGACCGCGGAACTTCCAGGCAGATGACCACGCTCTACGCGCGGCTGGCCGGGGCGGGCGGGCCGCTGGCCGATCACACCTACGCGGCCAAGCGGCTCATCATGCAGGTCTCGATGGCGAGCGAGATCAACCAGCTCGGACTTCACCTCGATTCCATGTCGGAGCGCAACCGCCTCTCGCGCGACTTCACGCTCGGGAGCCTGGTGCGCGCGATCCGCGAGGTGGTGGCCGCGTTCTCGGTCTACCGCACCTACGTGGGCGACGACGCGCGCGACCCGAGCGTCCGCGACCGCGCCTATATCGAGGAAGCGGTGGCGGAGGCCAAGCGCCGCAACCCCACCGTGAACGTGTCCATCTTCGACTTCCTCCGCGACGTGCTCCTGGTCCGGACCCCGAGCCGCCGCGACCCCGACGAGCAGGCCGCGCGCCGCCACTTCGCGATGCGCTTCCAGCAGACCACCGGGCCGGTCACCGCCAAGGGGGTCGAGGACACCGCCTTCTACGTCTACAACCGCCTGGTCTCGCTCAACGAGGTGGGCGGCGATCCGGCCCGCTACGGGGAGTCGCCGACCGTCTTCCACGACAAGAACGCGGCGCGCCTGGCCCGCTGGCCCGAGTCGCTCGTCGCCACCGCCACCCACGACACCAAGCGCGGCGAGGACGTGCGGGCCCGCATCAGCGTGCTCTCGGAGGTCCCGGCCGCCTGGGCGGCGGAGGTGCGGCGCTGGCGCGCCCTCGCCCGCCGATTCAAGTCCGAGGTCGACGGACGCGCGGCGCCCGACGCCAACGACGAGTACCTGCTCTACCAGACCCTGGTGGGCGCCTGGCCCGCCCGCGACGAGGACGAGTCGCTCGACGCGCTCACCGGCCGCCTCGTCGCCTACATGGAGAAGGCCACCAAGGAGGCCAAGCGTCACACGAGCTGGGTAAACCCGAGCGCCGCCTACGACGCGGCGGTGCGCGAGTTCGCCACCGGCCTGCTCGCGCCGGGCGGCGCCTTCCTCGGCGCGTTCTTGCCGTTCCAGCGCCGGGTGGCCGCCCACGGCGCGGTCAACTCGCTGGCCCAGACCCTGCTCAAGATCGGCGCGCCCGGCATTGCCGACTTCTACCAGGGCACGGAGCTCTGGGACTTCTCCCTCGTCGACCCCGACAACCGCCGGCCGGTGGACTTCGCGCGCCGGAGGGAGCTGCTGGACACCCTGTGCGCCCGCCTCCCGGCCGGGGACGGGGCCGACGCGGACCTGACCGGCCTCTGCGCGGAGGTGCTCGAGCGCTGGCCGGACGGCCGGGTGAAGCTCTACCTCACCCACCGCGCCCTCACGCTGCGCCGGCGCCGGGCCCGGCTCTTCCGCGTCGGGGAATACCGCGCGCTGGCCCCGGCCGGCCGGCAGGCCGACCACGTGGTGGCGTTCGCGCGGCTCGACGGGGCCGACGCGGCCATCGTCGCGGTGCCGCGGCTGACCGCGCGCCTCGCCGGCCTCACCGGCCGCTTCGCCCTGGGGGAGGCCGCGTGGGAGCAGACGTGGGTCGCCCTCGGCGACGAGCAGCTCGCCGGCGTCTACCGCGACCGATTCACCGGCCTCCGCGTCGCGAGCCAGCGCCACGACGGCGCGGCCGCGCTGCCCGCGGCCGCCCTTTTCGGTCACTTCCCGGTGGCGCTCCTCGAGCGCGAGGGCGGCCGCCCATGAGCGGGGCTCCCGCGGCGCGGCGCGCGCATCGGATGCCCTTCGGGGCCGAGGTCCGCGAGGACGGGACCACCCGCTTCCGGCTCTGGGCGCCCGGCGCCCGGCAGGTCGAGCTGTGGCTCGAGGAGCCGCGGCGCGCCGTCGCGATGCCGCGCGACGCGGGCGGCTGGGCCGAGTACGTGACGCGCGAGGCGCCCGCGGGCGCGCGCTACCGCTACCGCATCGACGGCGAGCTGCTCGTGCCGGATCCGGCCGCGCGCTTCCAGCCCGGCGACGTGCACGGGGCGAGCGAGGTCATCGATCCCCTCGCCTATCCCTGGGCGGACGGCGGGTGGACCGGCCTGCCCCCGGAGCGCCTCGTCTTCTACGAGCTGCACGTCGGCGCCTTCACCGCCGGCGGCACCTACGCGGCGGTGGCCGAGCGGCTCGATCACCTGGTGTCCCTCGGCGTCACCGCGGTGGAGCTGATGCCGCTGGCCGACTTCCCGGGCCGCTGGGGCTGGGGCTACGACGGCGTCCTCCTCTTCGCCCCCGAGGCCAGCTACGGCCGGCCGGAGGCGCTCAAGGCGCTGGTGGACGCCGCGCACGCCCGGGGCCTCGGGGTCTTCCTCGACGTGGTCTACAACCACTTCGGTCCCGAGGGCAACTACCTGCACCACTACGCCCCCGACTTCTTCAACGCCCGGCATCAGACCCCCTGGGGCGACGGCATCAACTACGACGGGCCCGGCTCGGAGGTGGTGCGCGCCTTCGTGATCCACAACGCGCTCTACTGGATCGAGGAGTACCACCTCGACGGCCTCCGGCTCGACGCGGTGAACGCCATCGTGGACGAGTCGATGGCCCACCTCCTCGTCGAGCTGGGCCGCGCGGTGGCCGACGGGCCCGGCCGCGACCGCCCCGTGCATCTCGTCCTGGAAAACGGCGCGAACGAGTCGCGCTACCTGCGACGCGGCCGGCCCGGGGGCCGCCCGGCCTACCAGGCCCAGTGGAACGACGACGTGCACCACGCGCTCCACGTGCTCCTCACCGGGGAGACGGGCGGCTACTACGCCGACTACCAGCCGCCGTTGCCGCACCTGGGGCGCTGCCTCACCGAGGGCTTCGCCTTCCAGGGCGAGCCCTCGCGCTACCGGCAGGGTCTGCGCGGCGAGGCCAGCGCCGACCTGCCCCCGACCGCCTTCGTGGGCTTCCTGCAGAACCACGATCAGGTCGGCAATCGCGCCCTCGGCGAGCGGATCACCCAGCTGGCCGCGGCCTCCGCGGTGCGCGCGGCCACCGCGGTGCTCCTGCTCGCGCCCGCCCCGCCCCTGGTCTTCATGGGCGAGGAGTGGGCCGCGCCGCAGCCGTTCCTGTTCTTCAGCGATCTCGGCCCCGACCTGGGCCCGCTCGTCGCGGAGGGACGGCGGCGCGAGTTCGCCCGGTTCCCGGAGTTCGCCCGCCCGGCGGTGCGCGAGCGCATTCCCGATCCGCAGGCCGAGACGACCTTCCGGCGCTCGGTGCTCGACTGGGATCGCGTCCACGCGGCCGGCCACCGGGACTGGCTGGCCTTCCATCGGGCGCTGCTCGCGCTGCGGGCGCAGGCGATCGCGCCGCTGCTCGCGGGCGAGCCGGTGCCGGAGGCGTCCTGGAAAGGCCTGGGGGATACCGCGCTCGAGGTCGTGTGGAGGTTCCCGGCCGCCACGCTCCGGCTCATCGCCAACCTGGGCGCGGCCGCCGTCCCGCACGACGGGCCGGGCGCGGACTGGGGCCGCCGCCTCTACGCGCTCGACCTGCCCGCGCCCACGTGGTCCGCGCTCCCCCCGTGGAGCGTCGCCTTCTACCTCGCCGGAGCTCGCCGATGAGTCTCGATCGCGTCCCGGTAGACGGCGAGCGTCCGATCCGCGATCCGATCCCACGAGAAGTGGGCCTCCACCCGGCGGCGCCCGGCCTCCCCCATCCGCCGGGCGCGCTCGGGATCGTCGAGCGCGTGCCGCAGCGCCCCGCCGAGCGCGGCGGGGTCGCCGGGTGCCACCAGCCAGCCGGTCTCGCCGTCCACCACCACCTCGGGGATGCCGCCGACCCGGCTCGCCACCACCGGCGTGCCGCAGGCCATGGCCTCGAGATTGATCAGGCCGAAGGGCTCGTAGATCGACGGGCAGACGAACACCGCGGCGTGGGAGTAGAGCTGGGCGACCTCGGGAACCGGCAGCATCGCGTTGATCCAGCGGATCTCCGGGCGGCCCGCCACCGCGGCCTCGAGCCGCGCGAGCAGCTCGGGCGTGTCCGGGCTGCTCGCGCAGAGCACGAGCTGCACGCCCGCGGGCAGGCCCCGCGCGGCCTCCAGGAGCTGGAAGATCCCCTTCTGCTCGCTGATGCGGCCGACGAAGAGCGCGTACGGGGCCCGCACCCCGTGGCGCGCGAGGGCCTCGCCGCGCTCGGTGCGCGCGAACGCCTCCGCGTCCACCCCGTTGTGGATCACCACCACCCGGTCCGGATCGACCCGGAAGTGGGCCGTGATGTCGGCGCGCATCTGCCCGGAGACCGCGATCACGCGGTCGGCCCGCTCGACGGCCAGCCGCTCGGCCCAGCTCGACACCGCGTAGCCGGTGCCGAGCTGATCGGCCTTCCACGGGCGGAGCGGCTCCATGCTGTGCAGCGTCACCACGAGCGGGACGTCGTGGACCGACTGCACCAGCATCCCGCCCAGCCCCACGTACCAGGTATGGGTGTGGACCACGTCGGCCGCCACCGGGTCGCGCGCCATCGCGAGCCCCACCGAGAGCGCCTCGAGCGCGGGGGCGTAGGGCGCGTCCGGGCCGCCCGCCAGCCGCGCCCACGGGGCGTAGCCCCTGACGGTCAGGTTCGGCTGCGTCTGCTCGTTGGCGCCGAAGCAGCGCACCTCCACGGACGCGCGGCGGGCGAGCGCGCGGCTCAGATGGTCCACCACCACCCCGGCGCCGCCGTAGACGTGCGGCGGATACTCGCGGGTCAGGAGCAGGATTCTCACTGGCGTCGTCCCCCGAGAGAGCTTACCGCATGAGCCCGACCGCGCCCTTCGTCTTCCTCGGCTGCCTCGAGCTGAACGAGCTGCTGCCCCACGAGGCCCACGACGCCCGCGAGCTGCTCGAGCAGCTCGAGCGCGTGCCGGTGGAGTCCATCTTCTGCCACACGTCGGCCTCGCTGCTCCACCGGCCGGTGCTGGCCGAGGCCTATCCCAACGACTTCGCGCTCTGGGTGGGCACCGAGGTGCGCGACGTGCGGCTCGCCGAGCGCCTGAGCGCCGTGGACGCCTTCCACGCGGGCTCGATGGAGCGGGTGCGGGAGGAGCTGGTCGCCACCATCTCCGACCACCTCCAGCATCTCGGCGGAGCGCCCGCCCGCACCCAGGGCAAGCGCTTCCGCTTCTTCCAGATGCACCTGGTCCCGGTGCCCACCGGGCACCAGGCGCACACCCTGGCCGAGCTCCGCGACGCGCTCGCCGAGGTGGACGTGAGCGCGCTGTTCTACCACACCATCGAGGCGCGCTACCGCGCCGGCCGCGGGCGCGGCGACTTCGCCGAATGGGTCGCCGCCGCTCTCGGGCGGCCCGAGGTGGCCGACCGTCTCGCGCACATCGACCCGCACGCGGGCAGCCTCGAGCGCATCCGCGACCGGCACCTGAGCGTGCTCTCCGACGCCATCGCGCAGGGGGGCGCCTGATGGCGGCGGGCTCGCTGGTCAAGCTCGACGACTACCGTCAGGTGGCCCCGCGCGGCGCGGTGGACATCCTCATGCGCATCGGCGAGCGCCTCCGCGGGCGGCGCTTCGTGCACGTGAGCGCCTCCCGTTACGGCGGCGCCGGGGTGGAGGTGCTGAACCGGCTGGTGCCGATCATGAACGACCTGGGGGTGGACACCACGTGGGAGATCACGATCGGCACCGCGGACTTCGACCAGGTGGGCCGCGCGGTGACCCGCGCGCTGTCCGGCACCGAGCAGGTCATCACCGAGCCCATGCTGGCGCGCCTGCACCAGACCGCGGTCGAGAACGCGCGCCGGCTCCGGCTCGACGCCGATCTCGTGATGGTGCACGACGCCATGCCGCTCGGCCTCGTCGATCAGCGGGGCAGTTCCGGACGCTGGGTGTGGCGCTGCCACCAGGACCTGTCCTCGGCCCAGCCGCAGATCTGGAGCGCGCTCCGCCCGGTGGCCCAGCGCTACGACGCGGCGGTGTTCTCCCTGGCGCGCTTCGCCACCCCGCTCTCGATCCCGCGCTTCATCGTGTATCCGTCGATCGACCCGCTCTCCGAGCGCAACCGGGAGATGAGCCGCGCCGAGCAGGCGACCCAGATGGACCGCCTCCACGTGCCGCGCGACAAGCCGATCCTGCTGCAGGTCGGGCCGTTCGAGCGGCTCCACGACCCGCTGGGCGTCATCAACGCCTACCGGCTGGTCAAGAAGCACCACGACGTGCGGCTCGTGCTGGCCGGCCCGCCCCCCGCGCCCGGCGGGGACGTCCTCTCCGACGTGCGCGAGGCGGCCGGGCAGGACCCCGACATCTCGGTCATCGTCCTGCCCCCGGATCCCCAGATCGAGCTGAACGCGCTCGAGCGCGCCGCGACCATCGCGATCCAGAAGCCGCTCAAGGCCGATTTCACCATCGAGGTGGCCACCGCCATGTGGAAGGGCAAGCCGGTGATCGGCACCATCGCCGGCGGCATTCCATTTCAGATGGTCGTCAACGTCACCGGGTATACCGTGGAGACCGTGGAGGGCGCCGCGTTCCGCATCCGGCAGCTGCTGAGCAACCCGGAGATGATCGGCCGCATGGGGGCCGCCGGGCGTGAGCACGTACGCCGCAACTTCCTCGTGACCCGCCACCTGAGCGACTACCTCGCGCTGCTCGCCCACCTGACCGGGTGATGGACGCCCTCGCGCTGCCCGACGAGGTTCGCGTCGCCGTCGAGCGGATCGGCACCGCCGACCTCGTGGTGGGCCTCGCCACCGCGGGGCCGAGCGCCACCGCCGGGGTGGTCGCCGCCGCGGTACGGGCCGGGCTCGAGGCGCACTTCGCGGGGCAGGCGGCGGTGGTCGTCCACGTGGACCAGGCCGCGTCCGAGGAGACCGCGACCGCGGTGGCCGCCGCCCTCGGCCCCGTCCGCCTCGTGCGGGTGCCCACCGCTGCCGGCCGCGCGGCGGACGGCGCCCTCGACTGGGCCCACGCGGTGCGCACGGTCCTGACCACCGGACGCCTGCTCGAGGGGCGCGCGCTCGTCATGCTCAACTCGGAGCTCTCCAGCACCACCGGCGACTGGCTCCGCGGCCTGGCCACCCCCGTTCTCAAGGACGACTTCGGCTTGGTCCTGCCGCTCTACCGCCGCTACCGCTACGACGGCACGCTCACCCAGGCCCTCGTGGTGCCGCTGGTGCGGAGCCTCTTCGGCCGCCAGCTCGCGCATCCGATCGCCGAGGAGTTCGCCTGCTCCGGCGCCGCCGCCGGCGCGTTCCTCGACGAGCCGGTCTGGGAGACCGAGCTTGGCCAACAGGGCCTCGAGTTCTGGCTGCCCGCGGCGGCCGTGGAGCGGGGCCTGGCGGTGGGCCAGGCCCCGCTGGGCGCGCGCACGGTGGTGCCCACGCAGCCCCCCGCGCCCCTCGGCCGCACCGTGGGCCGCGTCGCGGGCGCCCTGTTCGACCTCGCCGAGCGGTCCGAGGACTACTGGCTCGACATCCGCGGCTCCGAGCCGGTCGTGAGCTTCGGCGCGGTGCCCGAGCCGCTGCCGGACGGCCCCGCGGTGGATCCCGAGCGCATGCAGGTGGGCTTCGTCCAGGGCGTGCGCGATCTCCTCCCGGTCTGGGAGCGCATCCTCGCGCCCGAGAACCTCGGCGAGGTGCTCGAGCTGAGCGACCGGCCGCTCGAGCGCTTCCGCTTCCCGGACCGCCTCTGGACGCGGGTCGTGTACGATTTCCTGCTCGCCTATCGCGCCCGCGTGGTCTACCGCAGCCACGCCGTCCAGTCGCTCGCCCCTCTGTATCTGGGCCGCGCCGCCTCCGTGATCCTCGAGACCAGCGCGCGCCCCCCGGCCGCCCTGCTCCAGAGCGTGGCGCGGCTGGCCGGCATGTTCGAGGAGGACAAGCCCTACCTGGTGGACCGGTGGCGATGACCAGGCCCCGTCGTCCGATCGTGATCGAGCGGGTGCGACCCGCGATGGACGACGGCCGCCATCCCGTCAAACGGGTCGTCGGAGACGTCTTGACGATCACCGCCGACATCTTCAAGGAAGGGCACGACCTCCTCGCCGCGTCGATCCGCTTCCGCGCGGCGGGGGAGGCCGAATGGCGCGAGACCCCGCTCCGGCTCGTCGACAACGACGGCTGGGCCGGGTCCTTCCGCCTGGAGGCCAACACGCGCTACCGCTACACCGTCCTGGCCTGGACCGACGCCTTCGGCTCCTGGGTCGAGGAGATGAGGCGGCGCCTCGCGGGCGGCCAGGTGGATCTCACCAGCGAGCTGCTGGAGGGCGCCGCGATGCTGCGTCGGGCGCGCGAGCGCGCCGTCGGCGCGGACGCCGCGGCGCTGGGGCGCGCGCTCGAGCGTCTCGAGGCCCGGGCGTCCCGCGACACGCAGCTCGACATCCTCCTCGACGCCGAGCTGCGCCAGGTGATGGCCCGCGCCCAGCCGCGCCCCGACCTCACGCGCCACGACCGCGAGCTCGAGGTGGTGGTGGACCGCCCGGAGGCCGCCTTCG
This sequence comes from Candidatus Deferrimicrobiaceae bacterium, assembly GCA_035463855.1. Lineage (GTDB taxonomy): Bacteria > Methylomirabilota > Methylomirabilia > Rokubacteriales > CSP1-6 > CAMLFJ01. The sequence continues at coordinate 21,613 of DATHSW010000017.1, forward strand.
CGGCCTGGTACGAGCTCTTCCCCCGGTCGCAGGGCCGGGGACCCGGCCGCCACGGCACCTTCGACGACGTGATCGACCGCCTCCCCGCGATCCGGCGCATGGGCTTCGACGTCGTGTACCTGCCGCCCATCCATCCCATCGGCCGCACCGCGCGCAAGGGACCGGACAACGCGCTGGTCGCCGGGCCCGGCGATCCCGGCAGCCCCTGGGCCATCGGGGGCCCGGAAGGCGGCCACACCGCCGTCCATCCGGAGCTCGGCACGCTCGAGGACTTCCGGCGGCTGGTCAAGGCCGCGCAGGGCGCCGGCCTCGAGATCGCGCTCGACTTCGCCATCCAGTGCTCCCCGGATCATCCCTGGGTGCGCGAGCACCCGGAATGGTTCCACCACCGGCCCGACGGCAGCATCAAGTATGCGGAGAACCCGCCGAAGAAGTACCAGGACATCTATCCGATCAACTTCGCGAGCCCGGCCTGGGAATCGCTCTGGGACGCGCTGCTGGGGGTCGTGCGTTTCTGGGTCGAGCAGGGGGTGCGGGCGTTCCGGGTGGACAACCCCCACACCAAGCCGCTCGACTTCTGGGCCTGGCTCATCCGGGAGGTCCAGGACCGCGATCCCGACGTGATCTTCCTGTCGGAGGCCTTCACCCGCCCCAAGATCATGCGCGCGCTCGCCAAGGCCGGCTTCACCCAGTCCTACACCTACTTCACCTGGCGCAACTTCAAGGAGGAGCTGACCGAGTACCTCGAGGAGCTGATCGGCGGAGAGACGGCCGAGTACTTCCGCGGCAACTTCTTCGTCAACACGCCCGACATCCTCCCGGAGGTCCTCCAGCGCGGCGGCCCGCCCGCCTTCCGCATGCGGGCCGCCCTCGCCGCCACGCTCTCGTCCGTCTGGGGCATCTACAGCGGCTTCGAGCTGTGCGAGGCGACGCCCCTGCCCGGGAGCGAGGAGTACCGGGCTTCGGAGAAGTACGAGATCCGGGTGCGCGACTGGGACGCGCCCGGCAACATCGCGGACTACATCGCCCGCCTCAACGCGATCCGGCGCGAGAACCCGGCGCTCCACGCCATGGCCGGCCTCCGCTTCTACTCCGCGGACAGCCCGCACGTGCTCTTCTACGGCAAGCTCACGCCCGCCCGCGACAACGTGATCCTGGTCGCGATCAACCTGGACCCCTTCGCCACCCACCAGGCCGCGCTCCAGATCCCGCTCGCCGATCTCGGCATCGCCCCCGACGAGACCTACGAGCTCCACGAGCTCCTGGGCGGCGACCGCCGCCTGGTCCGGGGCGCCAGCCACGCCGTCACGCTGGACCCGCGCATCGCCCCCGCCCATGTGTATCGCGTGGGCCGCTGGCGCCGCCGCGAGCGCGACTTCGACTACTACGCGTGAGACAGACAATGAGAGTGCTGGCCCGGTTGTCCGCCCACACACGAGCGTCCGGGGCAGTGGCTTGGCGAGGCGCAGCCGAAGGCGAGCCGAGCGGATACATAAAGAAGCTTCCCGTATTCGCGCGCCGCGGGAGGCCCGAGTGAACGACCGCGACCCCCTCTGGTACAAGGACGCCGTCTTCTACGAGCTGCACGTCCGCGCCTTCAAGGACGGCAACGACGACGGCATCGGCGACTTCATCGGCCTCACCAGCCAGCTCGGACATCTGAAGGAGCTGGGGGTGGATTGCCTCTGGCTCCTGCCGTTCTTCCGCTCCCCGCTGCGCGACGACGGCTACGACGTGGCCGACTACCGGGCCATCCACCCCGACTACGGCACCATGACCGACTTCGACCGCTTCCTGGAGGCCGCGCACGGCCACGGCATGCGGGTCATCTCGGACCTGGTGGTCAACCACACCTCCGACCAACACCCGTGGTTCCAGGCGGCGCGGCGCTCGCCCGACTCCCCCTACCGCGACTACTACGTCTGGGGGGACACCGAGGAGCGGTACAAGGATGCCCGCATCATCTTCCTCGACACCGAGCACTCGAACTGGACGTGGGATCCGGTGGCGAAGGCCTACTACTGGCACCGCTTCTTCCACCACCAGCCGGACCTCAACTTCGACAACCCGATGGTCCGCCGCGAGCTCCTCGACGTCATGCGCTTCTGGCTCGACCGAGGCCTCGACGGCTTCCGCTGCGACGCGGTTCCCTACCTCTTCGAGCGCGAGGGGACCAACTGCGAGAACCTCCCGGAGACCCACGACTTCCTGCGGGAGATCCGCCGCCACATCGACGCGGAATACCAGGGGCGCATCCTCCTGGCCGAAGCCAACCAGTGGCCCGCCGACGTCCGCCCCTACTTCGGCGACGGCGACGAGTTCCACATGGCCTTCCACTTCCCGCTGATGCCGCGCATCTTCCTGGCCGTCCGGCACGGGGACCGCCGGCCGATCACCGACATCTTCGTGCACACCCCGGAGATCCCGCCGACGTCCCAGTGGTGCCTCTTCCTGCGCAACCACGACGAGCTCACGCTCGAGATGGTGAGCGACGAGGAGCGGCGCCACCTCTACTACGCCTACGGCTCCGACCCGCGCATGCGGCTCAACCTGGGCATCCGGCGACGGCTGGCCCCGCTGCTCGAGAACGACCGGCGGAAGATCGAGCTGCTCACGAGCCTGCTCTTCACCCTGCCCGGCAGCCCGATCCTCTACTACGGCGACGAGATCGGGATGGGCGACAACATCTACCTGGGCGACCGCAACGGCGTCCGCACCCCGATGCAGTGGACGGGCGATCGCAACGCGGGCTTCTCCCGCGCGGACACCGCCCGCCTCTACCTGCCGCTCATCGTGGACACCGTGTACGGCTACCAGGCGATCAACGTGGAGGCCCAGCAGCGCACCCCGTCCTCGCTGCTCCACTGGATGAAGCGGCTCATCGCGGTGCGGAAGAAGACGCGGGTCTTCGGCCGCGGCACGCTCACGTTCCTGCGCCCGGCCAACGAGAGCGTGCTGGCCCACGCGCGCGAGTACGAGGGTGAGACGGTGATCGCGGTCCACAACCTCGCGGGGTCCGCCCAGCCGGTCGAGCTGGATCTCCGAGCCTGGCGGGGCCACACCCCGGTCGAGATGCTGGGGGATACCCGGTTTCCGACCATCGGAGAGCGGCCCTACTTCATCAGCCTCGCCCCCTACGGCTACTACTGGTTCCGGCTGCAGGCGCCCCTGCCCGATCAGCCGCTCTATGGCATCGAGGCCGCTCCGCTCTGATCCGGCCGCGCTCGTCGCGCTGCTCTCGGGCCCCGGCCACTCCGATCTCGCGCGCTTTCTGACCCGCCAGCGCTGGTTCGCGGCCAAGGCCCGCGGCGTCGGCGCGCTCGCGGTGCTCGACTGGGCCGTGCTCGATCCTGGCGGCCCGCTCGTGCTCCTGCTCCTCGATGTCGACGGGGACCGCTACTACGTCCCGTTCTCGGTGGCGGACGACGCCGCGCCCGAGACCGCGCTGGCCCGCGCCGGCGGGGAGTCGGTGGTGGACGCCCACGCCGACCCGCGCTTCGCCCGCCGCGTGCTCGCGGCGATCGCGACCGGCCGGTCCGTGGACGGACGAACGGGCCACTTCCACTTCCGGCCCACGCCGGGCTGGGTCTTTCCGCCCGCTGGCGCCGGGCCGCCGGGCCGCCGGCTCAGCGGCGAGCAGAGCAACACCTCGGTGGTGGTGGGCGACCTGGTGCTGAAGTCGCTGCGTCGCCCTCCGCCCGGCCTCAATCCCGAGCTCGAGGTCACGCGCTTCCTCACCACGAGGACTTCCTTCCGCCACGCGCCGCGGCTCGCCGGCTCCCTCGAGTACGAAGCCGCGGGCGAGACGGCCACGCTCGCGGTGCTGCAGCAGTTCGTCCCCAACGCGGGCGACGGCTGGACGCACGTGGTCTCGACGCTCGCGGGCCGGGGCGCCGTCATCGAGCGCCGGCCCGACCCTCTCGTGGACGACGTGCGCCGGCTCGGCGCGGTCACCGGGGGTCTCCACGCCGCGCTCGCCTCCGACGACGCGGACCCGGACTTCCGGCCGGAGCCGATCACCCGCGACGACGTCGCGCGGTGGACGGAGGACATCCGGCGCGAGCTCGCGGCCGCCGACGTCCCGCGCCGGCTCGTGGAGCTCACCGGGACCGCGCCGGCCCGCGCGGCGCGCGCGCTCGCCGCCCTCGAGGAGCTGCCGGGCGAGGCCGTGAAGATCCGGATCCACGGCGACTATCATCTGGGGCAAGTGCTCAAGACCCCGGACGGCTTCGCGATCATCGACTTCGAGGGCGAGCCCGCGCGGCCACTCGCGGACCGGCGCCGGAAGCAGTCCGCCCTGCGCGACGTCGCGGGCATGCTGCGCTCCCTCGACTACGCGGCCCACGCGGTGGCCTTCGGCCAACCGGAAGCCGATCGCGCGACCGCGCTGGCCGCGCTCACCGCCTGGGAGGCGGAAGCCCGCCGCGCCTTCCTCGCCGGGTACCACGCCGCGGCCATGAAGAGCCGGGCCCCGGTGGCTCCCGCGAGTCTCGAGGATCTGCCGCGGGTGTGCGCCCCGTTCGAGCTGCAGAAGGCCTGCTACGAGCTGCGCTACGAGCTCGACAACCGCCCCGCCTGGGTCGCGATCCCGCTCGCCGGCATCAGGCGGATTCTCGGGCGCCCTCTCGAAGGCGGCTGAGCCGGCCGCGACCGACGCCCCGCGCGCCGAGCGCGGCCCGTGTGATCGGCCGCCACCGGAACCCTTCTACGCGGTAATGTTGACCCGCTCCGGGGGACGCGTCCGGCCCGCGCCCACCCGACACCCCCATCTCCGTCAGGGAATCGAGCACTTCGGCGCCGTGGAACGCGGTGGCACGTGCCGTGCGTGCTAGACCCAACGAACGAGCTCCGGAATCCCCTATTCGCGGCACAGAGGAGGCGACGCACATGCTGTGGACGATCTTCGTGGTCCTGCTGGTGCTGTGGGCGGTGGGCATGGTCAGCTCTTACACGCTCGGCGGCTTCATCCACCTCCTGCTGCTCATCGCCATCGCGGTGGTGCTGATCCGGATCATCCAGGGGCGACGGCCCATCTAGCGGCGGGCGCCATGAACTACAAGGTCCAGGACCACCTCAAGCCGAAGGCGCTGGCCGGTATCTCCGACGATCAGATCGCGCAGCACTGGAAGCTCTACGAGGGGTACGTCACGCACGCCAACGGCCTCCTCGACGGCGCCGCGAAGGCGGAGGCCGGCTCCGCGACGTGGGCGGAGCTCAAGCGCCGTCTCGGCTTCGAGGTCGACGGCATCGTGCTCCACGAGTACTACTTCGGCAATCTCGCCTCGGGCTCCAAGCTCCACCCGGGCAGCGGCCTCGCGGTCGACCTGGGCGCCGCCTGGGGCTCGGTGGGAGCCTGGCGCGAGGACTTCGCGAAGACCGGCGGCATGCGCGGGGTCGGCTGGGCGATCCTCTATCGGGATCCCGCCACCGGCGCCCTCTTCAACTGGTGGGTGTCGAGCCACGAGCAGGGTCATCCGGCCGGATTCAATCCGGTGCTGGTGCTCGACGTCTTCGAGCACGCCTTCATGGTGGACTACGGCGCGGGCGGCCGGGAGGACTACATCGCGGCCTTCCTCGAGAACGTCAACTGGGAAGTCGTCGAGCAGCGTCACAAGGACAGCAAAGCCGGGCGCTTCACCGCCCGCTTCTGAGAGAGGACAGCGCATGAAGAGCGGAGTGCTCATCGTCGCCATCATCCTGATCGCGATCGGCGTGGTGTCGCTCGCCTACCAGGGCATCACCTACACCACGCGGGAGAAGGTCCTGGAGGTCGGCCCGATCAAGGCGACCGCCGAGAAGGAGCGGACGATCCCGCTCCCGCCGATCCTCGGCGGGCTCGCGCTGGCCGGCGGCGTCGTCCTGCTCGTGGTGGGAGCCCGCCGGTAGCGCGACGCCCTGACGTAGACGGCGCCGGCGAGGGCTCCGGCGTACGCCCACGGGCGCGGTCCCGTCCCGACCGCGCCCGTGGTGTTTCTCCCGGCCGGCGCCTCGCGGTATCATACGGAACAGTCATGATGAGGGGCGCGTCCTGCTGACCGTCGGGCAGCTCGCCGAGCCGCTGACCGGTCGGCACTGGGATGCGCCGGCGGTGACGCGCGAGGTCTCGGCGCGGGCCTCCCGCTACCGCCGCCACGGGCTGCATCCCGGCGACCGGGTCTTCCTCCACTTCGGCAACCGGCTCGAGTTCTTCGCGGAGCTCCTCGCCCTCTGGCGCCTCGGGGCGGTGGCGGTCCCGGTGGACGGCGGCCTCAAGCGTGCCGAGCTCGAGCGTCTCGCGGAGCTGGTGGCGCCCCGCTTCTCGGTGGTGGACGACGCCACCGACGCGCGCGCGCTCCCGCCCGGCGTGGCGGTGCTGGACGCGACCGAGGCGCTGCCCGCCGCCGATTTGCCGGAGGACGCGGCGCGACCGGGGGCGGACGCCCTCGTGCTCTTCACCTCGGGCTCGAGCGGCGTGCCCAAGGGCGTGGTGCACACCCACGCCTCGCTCGCCGCCCGCTGGCTCGCGCTGCGGCGGACGCTCGGCCTCGCGGCCTACGCCCGGACGCTCTGCCTGCTGCCGACCCATTTCGGCCACGGGCTCATCTGCAACAGCCTGTTCCCGTGGCTCGGCGGGCAGGATCTGTTCATCACGCCGCCTTTCCGCCCCGATCTGCTGGTCCGGCTGGGCGCGCTCATCGACGAGCATCGCATCAGCTTTCTCTCCTCGGTCCCCGCGCTCTGGCGCCTCGCGCTCCGGGTGGCGCGTCCGTCCCGCGGCGGGACCCTGCGCCGGGTGCACTGCGGCTCCGCGCCCCTCCCCGCCGCCCTGTGGGCGCAGGTGCAGGGCTGGGCCGGCACCCCGGAGGTCTTCAACACCTACGGGCTCACCGAGACCGGCAGCTGGGTGGCCGGCACCTCGGTCGGCGAGTTCCAGCCGGCCGACGGGCTCATCGGCCTGCCGTGGGGCGCGACCCTCCACGTGACGCGGCCCACCGACGGAGGCGCCTGCGGACCGGGCGAGATCGGCCACGTGTGGATCGAGAGCCCCGCGCTGATGCGGGGCTACCTCGGACAGGACGAGCTGACCCGGCGGGCGATCGTCAACGGCCGCTTCGCCACCGGGGATCTCGGACTGCTCGACGAGCGCGGGTGGCTCCACCTGCGCGGCCGCGAGCGCGACGAGATCAACAAGGGCGGCATGAAGATCTCCCCCGCCGAGGTGGACGCGGCCGCCGAGGGCTGCCCGCGCGTCGCCGACGTCTGCGCCTTCGCGCTGGACGATCCGCTCTACGGCCAGAACGTGGGCCTCGCGGTCGCGCTCACCGCCGGCGACGACGCCGCGGTGCGCGACCTCTATCGCTGGATGCGCGAGCGGCTCAACGAGGCCAAGCTGCCCGCGCGGTGGTGGCTCGTCGACGCGATCCCACGCTCCGAGCGCGGCAAGGTGAGCCGGGACGCGGTGCGGGACGCCTGCGTGGCGCGACCCCCGCTCGACCTCACCCGGATCCTGCAGGGGCGCTGAGTGCGGGAGCGCCACCGCGAGCGGGTGCTCGAGTTCCTGCGCACCATCCAGAAGCCGGACCGGCCGCTCGACGACGTCGCGGAGACCGACAGCCTGGTCGAGAGCGGCCTGATCGACTCGCTCGCCCTGCTCGAGATCGTCGCCTTCCTCGAGGAGCAGTACCGGATCGACTTCGCGGCCATCGGGCTCGAGCCCGCGCAGCTGACCTCGGTGAGCGGCATCCTCGACCTGATCGAGCGGGAAGCCCGGTGAGCGCGGTGGCCGGGATCACGGCCGCGGCCCGGCGGCTCGGCAGCCTCCACGAGCATCCCGCGGTGGTCGCCCGCTGGCTGGCGTGGACCCGGCCCGTGCTGTCGCGCCTGACCCCGGGGCGCCGCCGCGCCCTGCTGGCGCTGGCCGCTCTCTCCGTGGTCGTCCGGCGCCCGCTCCGGGACCTGGTCACCGTGGTGGCCCCGCGGAGCGCGCCGGGCGTCGCCGCGGCGGTGATCCTGCTGTGCCTCGCCGTGGTGGTCCTGGTCTACGTGGCGGCCCGGCGCTTTCCCGCCCTGCCCGCGGCGGTACGGGCCCACCCCCAGATCTCGCTGCACGGCCTCTTCTGGGCCCTCGTGATGCTGGGCTGGCTCGGGTGGCTCGGCTCGGGCGCGGCCGGGCTCGCGCTCGCGGGCGTGGTGCTCGCACTGCCGTTCCTGCTCTGGCGGCTCGGCTATCTGCTCATGTCGGGCCAGCGCGGACGCATGGGCGACACCCGCTTCTCCGACCACCTGCTCTATCTCTATCCCGCCTACGGCGGCACCAATACGCCCTACGGCAAGGGCATCGATCACCTCGCCCGCCACGAGGCCCGCTCGGAGGAAGCGCTCGCGCGCTCGCAGCTCGCGGGCCTCAAGCTCCTCGCCCTGGCCTGGATCTACGAGCGCCTGGGCGTCGTCATCGCGAGGCTGGTCCACGGCGAGCCCGCCGGCAGCGTCTACGCCGCGTACGGCCTCGGCCTGCCCCGGCTGGAGGCGCTGGTCCCGTCGGGCGCCGAGGCCCCCTGGCTGGCCGCCTGGGCCGCGGTCTACGTCGGGCTCGTGACGCAGGTGCTCGCGCTCGCGGTGCGGGGCCACGAGGTCGTGGGCGTGCTCCGGCTCTTCGGCTTCAACGTCTTTCGCAACACCTACAAGCCGCTGCTCGCGCCCTCGCTCGTCGAGTTCTGGAACCGCTACTACTACTACTTCAAGGAGCTGCTGGTCGATTTCTTCTTCTTCCCGGTCTACGTCCGCTATTTCCGGCGCTCCCCGCGCCTGCGCATGTTCGCGGCCACCCTCGCCGCCGCCGGCGCCGGCAACCTCTACTATCACCTCCTCCAGCAGGATCCGTTCGTGCTGACCGGGAGCTGGGCCGCGCTGTGGCCCTGGCTCGAGTCGCGCTCCGTTTACTGCCTCGTGCTGGCGCTCGGGATCTACGTGTCCATGCGGCGCGAGCAGCAGCGCCGCGGCGCGTCCGCGGTCGGGGCGGCCGGGTGGGCCGTCCAGCTCCGGCGGATCGCGGGCGTCTGGACCTTCTTCGCGCTCCTCCGCGTCCTGGACAACCCCGGCGGCGTACCGCTCGGCCAGCGCGTCGATTTCCTCCTGGGGTTGATCGGGCTCCGTTGAGGCCGCCGATCCCCGGTCCCCTGCGGCTCGCCGGCGTCTGCCTCGGCCTGCTCGCGCTGAACGTCGCGCTCCTGGCCGTCTACCGGCTGCTGTTCGTGGCGTGGTTCGCTCCGCGGTCGGCGTGGGGAGAACTGCCCGCGGTCCTGCTCCGCGGGCTCCGCCTCGACGCGGCGATGCTGAGCCTGGAGCTGCTCGTCGTCCTCGGCCTCCTCCTGCTCACGCGCCACGCCCGCGGCGGTGTCCTGGTGGCTCTCCTCTGGATCGCCACCTCGTTCAACGCGATCGTGGCGGGCGTCAACCTGCTCTTCGTCCGCGAGCGGAACCAGCATCTCTGGGAGATGCTCTTCGCGTATCTCGCCGAGCCCGGCGACATCTGGGTGGCGCTCCGCCCGTTCCTGCTCGAGCACCCCGCGCTCGTCGCCCTGCTCGGCCTCGTCCTGGCCGGGTTCGTCGTGATCGCGACGCGCCACGTGCGGGGCCTGGCCCCGCACCGCTACGACCTCTGGCGCCCGTGGTATGTCGCCCCGGTCGCGCTCGGCCTCCTGCTGCTGCTCGCGCTCACCATGGTCCAGCCCATCACGGTCAAGCGGGTGGGCGGCCGGCCCAAGACCGAGGTGGCGTGGATCGCGAGCCGGCACCACATGGCCTTCGACGACTACGCGCTCAACCAGGCCGTGGTCAACCCGCTCTGGGATCTCGTGCGGGAGTACCTGCCGGTGGCCCTGGCGGGCGGGCGACCGCCGTACCGTCTCGAGGCGGCCGAGGCCCTCCCGCTCGCCCAGCGGCTGCTCGGCCTTCCCGAAGGCGACCGGCCCTATCCGCTCCTGCGCACGGTGCGCGGCACGGGCGGGCTCGGGATCCGCAACGTGGTCGTGATCCAGGTCGAGGGCCTCGGGGCCACCCTGCTCGAGCGGGACGAGCCGCAGGGCCCAGTCATGCCCTTTCTCCGTACGCTCGCGGCGGAGGGCCTCTACTTCCCGCGGGTGTATCAGAGCTTTCCCTCGACGGACGGCGCGGTCTTCGCCACGCTCAGCAGCCTGCACTGGACCCACGCCTTCGGGGGCCGCGGCGAGCGGCTCTCCCAGTCGGTGATGGGCACCTACTTCGCCTCGCTCCCCCGCCTGCTGACCACGCCCGGCGTCCGGCACTACGCCTTCTCCGGCTTCCGTCACCGCACCGCCGAGATCGTCAGCTTCCAGGGCAATCTCGGCTTCCACGCCACGGGCTTCGACGGGCTCGAGCGGCAGCTCGCGCCTTCCACGATGGGGCCCCTCGGCGTCAACGACGGTCCCCTGCTCCAGGAGGCGGCGCGCGCCGTGATCGCGAGCCCTGGCCCCTTCAGCGTCTACGTCATGACCGGCACGAGCCACTCGCCCTGGCAGGTGCCGCCCGAGGCCCCGAACCCGCTCGGCAACACCCCGCTCGGCACGTTCCGGTACGCCGACGACAGCATCCGCGCCTTCGTGGACCGGCTCCGCGCGGAGCGCGCCGACTTCGACCAGACCCTGCTCGTCGTCACCGGCGACCACACGAGCGCGACCTTCAACAATCAGCCGCTCGAGCGGCTCCGCCTCCCGCTGATCCTCGCGGGACCGCCGATCGCGCGCGTCCGCGGCCGCTGGCCCGCGCCCGCGGACCGGCCCGCCAGCGAGGTGGACGTGCTGCCGACCATCGCCTCCCTGCTCGATGGGGATCATGCCTACGGCGGCATGGGCCGGAGCCTCTTCGAGCCGCCGGTCTCCGCCGGGATCATCAGCGGCGATACCCGGAAAACCCTGTATCTCAAGGACGGCTTCGCGCTCCGCTACCGCCTGAAGGAAGGCCGCGCGGAGCTCCTGGCGGTGGACGGCGACGCCATGCCGCTCGCGGATCTCTCCGCGGAGCACCCCGAGGTGGCGCGCCGCCTGACCCGGGAGTTCCTCGCCCTCTACGAGACCACCGACCGGTTGATGCGCGAGAACCGCGTCTTCCCGATACACGCGGCCGCGCGGGCGCCGTGAAGCTGCCGCGCGCCTTCTACACCCGCACCGACGTGGTGGCGCTGGCGCGCGGGCTGCTCGGCGCGCGCCTGGTCGTGCCCGCGCGCGACGGGCGGCGGGTGGCCGGGCTCATCGTGGAGACCGAGGCGTACCAGGGTCCCGAGGATCGCGCCTCGCACGCCTACGCCGGCCGGCGCACCCGCCGCACCGAGACCATGTACGCGCAGGGCGGCACCGCCTACGTCTACTTCGTCTACGGCATGTACCACCAGTTCAACGTCGTCACCGGCGTGGAGGACGTGCCCCACGCGGTGCTGGTGCGCGCGCTCGAGCCGATCGAGGGGCTCGCCCTGATGCGGCGGCGGCGCGGCGGCGAGCCGGATCGCAATCTCACCAGCGGGCCGGGAAAGCTCTGCATCGCGCTCGGCATCGACCGCCGGCTCGACGGCGCCGACCTGCGCGGGGACCGGGTCTGGATCGAGGAGGGCCCCCGCGTCCACCCCGCCGCGATCGCCTGCGGGCCCCGGGTCGGCATCGACTATGCCGGCAACTGGGCCGGCCGGCCGTGGCGCTTCTGGCTGCGCGGCAACCCGTTCGTCAGCCGCCCGCCGGGTCCCGCCGGCCACCGGGGGAGGGGCGCGACCGGCTGACTGGTGGATCGGTCGGGAAGCGGGCACAATACCGCCGTCCGGCCCACCGGCCGGGACCATCCTCGGCGCGCACCGCACATCATCCGGGAAGAAGCCTGGGGGGGAGGAAGCCTTGGCACTCACCGCGACCGTCTACCACGTGGACCTGACCCGCGGCACCATCGAGACCCGGACGCTGCCCGAGGACGTGTACCGCAAGTATCCGGGCGGCAGCGCGCTGGCCGCCTACCTGCTCCTCCAGGCCATCCCCGCCGGCGCGGATCCGCTCGGTCCCGACAACGTGCTCGTGATGGCGGTGAGCCCGCTCACCGGCCTCGCCATCTCCGGCCAGAGCCGCATGACCGCGTGCGCCCGCTCGCCGCTGACCGGCGCCATCGGCGACAGCCAGTGCGGCGGCTTCTTCCCGGCCGAGATGCGCGCGGCCGGCGCGGATGCCTTCGTGTTCACCGGACGATCACCGGAGCCCGTCTACCTGTGGCTGCACGAGGGGCGGGCCGCGCTGCGCCCGGCCGGGCACCTCTGGGGCAAGGTGACGGCCGACGTGGACCGTCTCCTGAAGGAGGAGGTGGGTGATCCGAAGGCGGAGGTGGCCCAGATCGGCCCGGCGGGCGAGAACCTCGTCCGCTTCGCCGCGATCATGAACATGGTCAACCGCGCCAACGGCCGCACCGGCCTGGGCGCGGTGATGGGCAGCAAGCGCCTCAAGGCGGTCGTCGTGCGCGGGAGCAAGTCCCCGAAGCCCGCGATGGCCGCGGAGTTCCGCGGGCTCGTCAAGCGCCTCAAGGCGATGCAGGAGGTCAATCCGGGCATCGGCTGGTTCGGCGAGTACGGAACGGCCGGCGTGCTCGCCATCCAGGACAAGATGGGCGGGCAGCCCACGCGCAACTATACCGAGGGCACCTTCGACCGTTGCCGGGATATCGACGGCTCCACGATGGTCAAGACCATCTTGAAGGAGCGCGACACCTGCTACGCCTGCGTGGTCAAGTGCAAGCGCGTGGTCGAGGTCGTGGAGCCCGACGTCCCGGTGGATCCGATCTACGGCGGGCCCGAGTACGAGACGCTGACCTTCTTCGGCTCGATGTGCGGCGTGGGCGATCTCAAGCTGCTGGCGCGCGCCTCCGCCGACGCCAACATGTACGGCATGGACACGATCTCGTGCGGGGCCACCATCGCCTGGGCCATGGAGGCGCGGGCCAAGGGCCTGCTCGACGACCAGGGGCTCGGGCTCGAGTGGGGCGACGGCCGCGCGGTGCTCCGCGCCATCGAGGCCATCGCGCTCCGGCGAGGCGCGGGGGACCTGCTCGCGGAGGGCAGCCTGCGCGCGGCCCAGCGGCTGGGCCCGGCGGCGGTGGATCTCACCGTCACGGTCAAGGGGCAGGAGCTGCCCGCCCACATGCCGCAGCACAAGCGCTCGCTCGGGCTCATCTACGCGGTCAATCCCTTCGGGGCCGACCACCAGTCCTCCGAGCACGATTCGATGCTCAAGACCAAGCCGGGCGGCCTCCATCACCGGCGGCTGTCCGAGCTGGGAGACTTCGGCAACCTCGACCTCCGCGATCTCTCCGACGCCAAGGTCCGCTTCGCCTACGTCACGCAGTGCTTCTACTCGGCGCTCGACACGCTCGGCCTCTGCCAGTTCGTCTGGGGGCCGTCCTGGCAGCTCTACGGCCCGGCCGAGACGGTCGAGCTGGTGCGGTACGGCACCGGCTGGGACGCCACGATGCCGGAGCTGCTCCAGATCGGCGAGCGCCGCATCCAGCTCATGCGCGCCTTCAACGCCCGCGAGCAGATCGGCAAGAGCGCCGACGCGCTGCCCAAGAAGCTCTTCGAGCCGCTGGGCGGCAAGGGCCCGACCGCGGGCGTGGCCCTCACCACCGAGGAGTTCGAGCGGGCACGCGAGACCTACTACGCGCTGGCCGGCTGCGATCCGGCCACCGGATACCCGACGCGGTCCCGCCTCGCCGATCTGGGCCTCGAGTGGGTGACGGAGACGCTACCGGGCGCGCGCTGACGCGCGCCGTCCCGGCGTCATAGCCGCAGGCGCAGGCCGCTCCGGTCGAGCCCCCGGATGAGCGCCCACCAGAGGAGCACGTAGGCCAGCGCGTAGGCCAGGGACGCGTCGACCGGTGAGGCCCACGGCGCGAAGAAGTGCTCGAACAGCCAGGCCTGCAGGCGCGGGCCGCCGGCTCCGACGCGGATGATGACCAGGAGCTTCGCCATCAGGCTCGACAGGAAGAAGAGCGTGAGGGCGTGCACGCCGAATACCGCGAAGGGCGCCGCCCAGCCCCGCCGCCCGCGCACCTCGATGACCCAGTAGCAGGCGGCCAGCGCGAGCGCGCCCAGCCCCGCCATCAGCAGCGCGTAGGAGCTGGTCCACAGCGCTTTGTTCACCGGGAACGACAGGCCCCAGAGCCAGCCGAGCACGGCCGCGCCGAGACCGGCGGCCGCGAGCCCGGCCACCACCTGGATCGCCGGGCGCCCCGCGCGCACCCAGTGCCCCGCGAGCACGCCCGAGAGCGTGGTCGCGGTCGCGGGCAGCGTGCTCAGGAGGCCCTCGGGGTCGTACATCTTCGACGCCTGCCAGATGTGCCGCGGTCCGAGGACGAGGCGGTCCACGTACCCGGCGAGGTTGCCGGCCGGGCTCAGATCGCCCGCGACCTGGCCGGGCGCCGCCACCTTCGTCATCAAGAGCCAGTAGCCCACCAGCAGCGCGCCCGCCGCGATCGCCTGCCGGGCCCAGCCTCGCGAGCCGCGGGTGGCCAGGACGAGCAGCGCCGCCAGCAGGTAGCAGACCGCGATGCGCTGGAGCACGCCCGGAATCCGCAGCGTCGCCAGCGGGAAGAAGGGCAGCGCGTGGAGCAGCAGGCCGAACGCGAAGATCGCCGCCGCGCGCCGGAGCACGCGGCCGGGCAGCCCGCCCGCGCCCTGCTCGAGCCGCGGGCCCAGGGCCAGCGGGATCGAGACGCCCACCACGAAGAGGAAGAACGGAAAGACCATGTCGGTGGGGGTCCATCCGTGCCACTCCGCGTGGCGGAGCGGCGGATAGACCGCGCTCCACGTCCCGGGATTGTTGACCAGCACCATCGCGGCGACGGTGAGCCCGCGGAGCGCGTCCACCGAGAGCAGGCGCGGCGCCGCGCCGGGCGCGGTCACAGAATGGAGCGGCCGGCGTCCACCATCAGAGTGGCGCCCGTGACGAAGGACGACTCGTCGGAGGCCAGGAACAGGATCGGGAACGCCACCTCGCGCGGCTCCGCCCAGCGCCCCAGCAGATTGTCGCCCGCCCGCTGCGTGCGCATCTCCGCCTCGGACACTCCGCGGGCCGCCGCGCGGCGGATGTGATACGGCGTGATGGTGCCGCCCGGGCACACCGCGTTGAACCGGATGCGGTGCGGGGCCTCCTCCACCGCCAGGGCGCGCGTGAAGCCGAGCACCGCCGCCTTGGTGGTGTCGTACTGGCCCATGCCGGTCCGGCCCATCACGCCGTAGACCGAGGAGACGTTGACGATGGTGCCGCGGCCCGTCGCGCGCAGCCGCGGCACCGCCGCCTTGCAGCAGTGGGCGGTGCCGAGCACGTTCACGCCGAGAATGCGCTCCCAGTCCGCGGCGTCCGCCTCCGCGAGCGGCGCGTAGACGCGCACGCCCGCCACGTTCACCAGGGTGTGGAGCGCGCCGAACCGGGCCGCCGTCTCCTCGACGATCCGACGGGCGTCGGTCTCCCGCGCGACGTCACCGGTGAGCGCCAGGACCTGCGCGCCGGGGACCGCGGCCCGGATGCCCGCGGCGACCGCCTCCACCGCGGTCGCGTCCGTGTCCAGCAGCGCCACCGCGGCCCCTTCCTCCGCGAACAGCCGGCCGGTGGCCTCGCCGATGCCTCCGCCGCCGCCGGTGACGAGCGCCACACGGCCGGCCATGCGGCCCGGCATCAGGCGAGCGTGAGCTGGTCGCCCGCCCTCACCACCATCCGCGCCATGGCGCCCTCGACCCAGCTCGCGCCCGGAGCCAGCACGACGGAGGTGGACCGCACGAGGAAGGAGCGCGGGTTGGCGCCGGGCGCGGGAGCGCCGTGATCGCGGAGCGCCCGGGCCGCGGTCATCATGCGCCGGCGCACCTGGATGATCGCGGTATCGCTCGAGCCCAGGCGCTCCTGGCTGCGGTCCACGATGTCGCCCTGGCTCTCCTGGACCGCCTGGTCCTGCACGCCGAAGCCCGGGATGCCGCAGTACATGCGGGTGCGGTGGACCTCCCAGTCCATGAAGTAGTCGTTGCCCCGATTGGCCGCGGTGCGCACGTCGCCGTAGGGCTCGGAGGTGGCCGGCGCGTAGTCGCAGACGTGCGCGCCCCTGCCCTCGATGTTCAGCCGGATCTCCTCGTCGGTCAGCTTGCGGTCGGGATGCCACGTCACCATCCAGTTCACCGAGTGCGTGTCGTCCATCGGCACCCAGATGTGCGACTGCACGATGCGCTCGTCCAGATCGGTGGGCGGCATCGTGTAGAACGGCAGCAGGAACTGGGTGATGCGCCAGTACCAGCGGCCGTCCGGATTCGACCGGCGCGCGCCGATGACGACACCGTAGTCCGTGTCGGCCACCTCGAAGCGCGGCGCGCGATCCCCCGTCGAGACCGCCGCGCCCACCCCGAAGCTCACCCGGTCCATGTCCTGGGTGACCTCGCTGTTGCGATGGTCGATCGGCGCGTGCAGGAACGAGATGTGGCTCGAGTCGATGCCGCCCTCCATGGCCTGGAACCAGTTGCAGTCCTGCACGCGGCGCGAGATGAACGTGTGCCCCTCGGGGAGCAGCGTGAACTCGAGCTCGGGCAGCGGCGGGGGCGGGCTGGCCGGCCCCATGTAGGCCCAGATCACCCCGCCCTTCTCCAGGCACGGGTACGCGGTCTGGGTGACCTTGCTCGCGAAGCTCGACTCGGGCGGCTCACTCGGCATCTCCTGGCACTGGCCGTCCAGGCCGAACTTCCAGCCGTGGTAGGCGCAGCGCATCCCGTTCTCCTCGACGCGCCCGTAGTAGAACGAAGCCCCGCGATGCGGGCAGAACTCACCGATGAGGCCGGCCCGGCCGCTCCGGCCGCGGAAGACGATGAGCCGCTCGCCGAGCAGCATCACCCGCTTGACCCGCCCGCCCGGCTCGAGCTCCTTCGATTCCACCACCGGGATCCAGTAGTGCCGGATCAGGGCGCCCATCGCGGTGCCGGGCCCGGTCCTGGTCAGGAGCTCGTTGTCCTCTCGACTCAGCATCGATCGGCCCTCCTGCGCCGCAGGTTAGCACGCGGCCCGGGTGGGTCGCCAGCCGATGGGGTCGCCGGATTGACAACGCGGGCGGCCTCCCGGAGGATGACCGACCGTGATGCCCTCCGTCCGACTGGACCTCGACGGGCCCGTCGCCCGCGTCACCCTGAACCGGCCCGAGGTGCTGAACGCGGGCGATCCGGGCTGGGTGGCCGAGCTGACCGAGGTGGTGGCGCGCGTGGGGTCGCTTCGCACGCTCCGGGTCGTGGTGATCACCGGAGCCGGCCGCGCTTTCTCCACCGGCGTCGACCTTCGGTCCCTCGCCGCGGGGGAGATGACGCTGCCGCACTTCGTGGCGTGGGAGGACGCGATGATCGCGATCGAGCGCATGCCGATCCCGTTCATCGCGGCCATCAACGGCCACTGTCTGGGCGGGGGGCTCCAGCTCGCGCTGGTCTGCGACTACCGCCTGGCCTCGGCGGACGCGGTCATCGGCCTGCCCGCGGTGAAGGAGTGCCTGATCCCGTCCATGGCGCTCTACCGGCTCCCGCGGCTGATCGGCGCGGCGCGGGCGCGCCAGATGATCCTGACCGGCGAGCCGATCTCCGCGGGGCGCGCCGCGGACTACGGACTCATCGATCAAATGGTCCCGGCGGCCGAGCTCTCCCACGCGCTCGACGAATGCATCGAGCGCTTCCTCGCGCTTCCCCCGACCGCCGTGGCCGTCAGCAAGAGCCTCCTGGCGCGCGCCTTCGATCTGCCCTTCGACGCCTTCCGCCGCGAGATGGAGGCGGGCTTCCGCCTGTGCCTCGACTCCGCCGAGCACCGCGCCGCCATGGACGAGATCCGCCGGCGGAGGAAAGGACCCGCGTGATGCCCCTGCCCTCGACGCTCCTGCCCACTTCCGTGATCGGCAGCCACGGGCTGCCCGGCTGGGTCTGGCTCGCCCGCGAGGCGCTCCAGGCCGGGCGGCTGGGCGCGACCGACGTGCGCGAGCTGATGGAAGACGCCACCCAGGTCGCCCTGCTCGACCAGGAGCGGGCCGGCATCGACGTGCTGACCACCGGCGAGATGGGCCGGGTGCGCTTCATCATCGGCTTCTACGACCATCTCCAGGGCATCCGGACCATGCAGGAGCCGCGCAAGCTCGGCCAGCCGCACTGGGACACCAATACGCCGTTCGAGGTCGTGGACCGCATCACCGCCCCGGCCGGGCTCGGCATCGTGGAGGAGTTCAAGCTGGCGCGGGCGCTCACCGGCAAGCCGCTCAAGGCCACCGTGCCCGGGCCCTACACGCTGATGTTCCCGCTGCGGCTCGGCGGCGGCTACCGCGACCGCGACACGCTGCTCGCCGACCTGGTGGGCATCGTCAACGCGGAGTGCCGCGCGCTGATGGCGGCGGGCGCCGACTTCATCCAGATCGACGAGCCGCACAGTGGCATGTACGCGGGCTCCGCGCCCAACTTCGCCCAGGGCGTCAACCGCGCGGTGGACGGCGTGCGCGCCAAGATCGCCGTCCACGTCTGCTT
The DNA here is from genome assembly GCA_035463855.1 of Candidatus Deferrimicrobiaceae bacterium. Lineage (GTDB taxonomy): Bacteria > Methylomirabilota > Methylomirabilia > Rokubacteriales > CSP1-6 > CAMLFJ01. The sequence goes on from DATHSW010000017.1 coordinate 40,151, forward strand.
CGGCAATCTCTACGGCCGCCCGTTCCAGCCCGTGCGCAGCTATCGCCACGTGTACCCCGCGATCCACGAGCTGACCGCGTCCCAGGTCGTCCTCGAGTACGCCAACCGCGGCATGGACGACCTCGCCCTCTGGAAGGAGTTCCCGACCGACAAGGAGCTGGGCGCCGGCGTGATCGACGTGAAGGCCTTCAAGGCGGAGACCGCGGACGAGGTCGCCGAGCGGATCCGCGCGCTGCTCCGCTACGTCGCCCCCGACAAGCTCTGGCTCAACCCCGACTGCGGCTTCTGGGAGACCCCGCGCTGGGCCACGCGGCTCAAGATGGCGGCCCTCGTCGAGGGCGCCCGCATCGTCCGCCAGGAGCTCTAGGCGGCGGCGCGGACGAGGGCCAGGTGGTCTTCCACCGTGTCCTTGGCGGTGATCGCGCGAAGCACGACCTCGTCCACCGCGCCGTCCCAGGCCCGGAGCGCGGCCCGGATGCCGTCGGGGGCCGTGGCCGCGATCGCGGTGTCCACCGGCTTCACGCCCATCCGGACGAAGTGGGCGTGGTAGGCCGGGATGGCGTCGTAGCGGCCGCCCTCGTCCGCCAGGCGCTCCGCGGCCGGGCCCAGGGCCACCCGCACGTAGGCGTAGAGCCGCGGCATCGGACGCTTGGCGGCCGCCGCGCCGGCGCGCACCAGATCGGCGGAGCGGCGCGCGTACTCGGGGGTGAGCCAGTTGAAGAGGACGCCGTCGGCGACCTCGCCGGCCAGCCGGCACATCTTGGGGCCCAGCGCGGCCACGATGATCCGCGTCGAGAGCTGGGCGCGGAGCGCGGCCACGCCGTCGCGCACGCGCTTGAGGGCTTCGGGGTTCGGGCTGCCCACGCCGAGGAGGAGCCGCGAGGGTGGGAGCGCGTGGCCGCGGACGCCTTCGACGATGCTCGCGGGCCCGCGGGTGTGCAGCGGGATGACCCCGACGCCCAGGTCGAGGCGGCGGGTCTCGGCGGCCGCGTGCGCGAGCGAGCCCAGGCCGTCCACCGGCCCCGGGTGATTGACCCAGAACGATCGGTAGCCGAGCGCTTCGGCCTCGCGCGCCGAGGCGCGGATGATCTCCGGTGACACGCCCGCGAATACCGCGAATCCCTTCTCCGTGCCTGCTGCCATGATGGCCTCCTGGTGGCGGTGGTGGGCCCGATCATACGCGGTGATGGGCTTGCGCTCCATGCCAATACGGGATACACCCGAGCGGTCATGCGAGAGCCCACGGGCGTGCGCATCCTCGCCTGGATGTGCGTGCTCATCGCGGTCAACCAGCTCGGCTTCGGCAGCATCGTCCCCGCGCTCGCCCTCTACGCCCGGTCCTTCGACGTCACCCAGTCCGCGATCGGCCTGGCCATCGCGGTGTACGGGCTCGCGCGCTTCCTCGTCGCGGTGCCGGCGGGGCGGCTCGCGGACGGGCTCGGGCGGCGCCGCACGCTGGCGGTGGGCGGCCTGCTCTCGGCGGCCGGCAACGCGCTCTGCGCGCTGGCCCCGACCTACGCGACCTTCGTCGGCGCCCGGTTCGTGGCGGGCGCCGGCGCCGCGCTCGTCCTCACCACCGGCCTGATCGTGATCGCGGACATCTCCACCCCCGCCAATCGGGGGCGGATGATGTCGGCCTACCAGGGCGTGTTCATCTTCGCGGTCGGGATCGGCCCGCTGCCGGGCGGCCTCCTCGCCAGCCACTGGGGTCTCGCCGCGCCGTTCGTCGCCTACGCGGTGACGTCGCTCCTGGCCTCGGCGGTGGCCTGGCTCGCGGTCCCCGAGACGCGGGCGGTCCGCCGCGCCGACGAGCCCGCGACCACGGAGGCGCCGTACCGGGCCCAGCTGCGGCTTCTCACCTCCCACCGCGGGTTCATGCTGGTGAGCCTCATCGCCTTCGTGAACGCGGTCGCCCGCACCGGCGCTCTGTTCAACATCATCCCGATCCTGGCTCGCGACCGGCTGTCGCTCGACACCGACCGGATCGGCTTCGGCCTGGCCCTGGCCAGCATCGTCGGCCTGGCGCTCGCGTATCCGGCGGGCGTGCTGGTGGATCGCTACGGACGGAAGATCATCATCGTGCCGGCCACGATCCTGTCGGGGCTCTCGCTCGTGCTGTTCCTGCGGGCGCCGGGCTACGCCTGGTTCCTCGCCGCCTGCGCGGCCTGGAGCATCGCGATGGGCATCAGCGGCGCGGCCCCCGCCGCCTACGCCGCCGACGCCGCGCCGGCCGGGATGAACGCAGCCGCGCTCAGCACCTATCGGATGCTGGCCGATCTGGGCTACGTGGTCGGCCCCATCGCCCTGGGACTGGCCGCCGACCTCGCGGGCGCGGACGCCGCCCTGGGCGGCACCGCGATCCTGCTCGTCTCGGTGGCGCTGCTGTTCGCCCGCTTCGCCCCCGAGACCTACCGCGGCGGCCGCTTCTAGCCGCCGCGGTTGGGACGGCCAGATCGAGCGACGGTGGTATGGTGTCAGGCCATGACCACACTCCTGATGCTCCCGCCCCAGACGAAGACGACGCGGGAGTGGGCGGCCCGCGTCGCGGCGGCCCTGCCCGCGCTCACCGTCGTGGTCGCGGAGGACGAGGCGCACGCCGCGCGCGAGATCGGCCACGCCGAGGCCGCCTTCGGCACGCCCTCGCCGCCCCTGCTGCGCCAGGCCGGGCGCCTCCGCTGGCTGCAGGCCCCGCAGGCCGCGCCGCCCGCCGGCTACTACCACGCGGAACTGGTCGCGCACCCGGTGGTGGTGACCAACTTCCGCGAGATCTACAACGACCACATCGGCGCGCACATCATGGCCTTCGTGCTCGCCTTCGCCCGCGGCCTGCACTACTACCTGCCGCTGCAGCTCCGGCACGAGTGGAAACCGGCGCCGACGGACACCGGCGTCGTGCACCTGCCCGAGGCCACCGCGCTCATCGTGGGGGTGGGCGGCATCGGCAGCGAGGCGGCGCGGCTGGCGGAGGCCTTCGGCATGCGGGTGATCGGGATCGACGCGCGGCGGCGGGACGCCCCGCCCGGCGTCTCCAAGCTGGACGGCCCCGACGCGCTCGACGCGCTCCTGCCCGAGGCCGACTTCGTCATCCTCACGGTCCCGCACACGCCCGAGACGGAAGCCCTCATGCACCGCGCGCGATTCCAGCGCATGAAGCGGAGCGCGTTCTTCATCAACATCGGGCGCGGCATGACCACCCGGCTCGACGACCTGGTGGCCGCGCTGCGGGCTGGCGAGATCGCGGGGGCCGCGCTCGACGTATTCGAGCAGGAGCCCCTGCCCGCCGATCACCCGCTCTGGACGACGCCCAACGTGCTGATCACGCCGCACACCGCCGGCTACGGCCCCTATCTGGACGATCGCCGCTACGCGATCCTGCTCGACAACTGCCGCCGGTTCCTCGCCAACCAACCCCTCCGCAACACCGTCGACAAGTCCCGCTGGTTCTGAGCGGGGTCCTAGACGGCGGGGGCGGGGCGCGCGCTGCGCCGGACCTGCACGACGGTGCCGATGGTGCAGAGCATCAGGATGGCGACCGCCACGAAGAGCATGCGGGGGTCGCCGTGGTCGAGGAGCCACCCGAAGGCGAGCGGGGTGATGCAGGAGCCGAGATCGAGCCCGGAGTACACGAAGCCGAACACCTTGCCGGAGGCGCCGGGCGGCGTCGCCGCGCGCACCAGCATGTCGCGCGAGGGCCCGGTGGCCCCGTGGCAGAAGCCGGTCAGGCCCAGGACCACCGGGAGCAGCGACGGCGCGAGCGCCCCGGTGGCGAGCAGCATCATGAAGCCGGCCCCTCCCACCAGCCCCGCGACCGCCACGACGTCGTGCCGGCGCGTCCGGTCGGCCAGGAGGCCCCCCGCCAGGATCCCGCTGGCGCCGCCCACCAGGAACGCGGTGAGCGCCCCGGTGGCCAGGGCCAGCGGGGTGTCGTAGATCCGCATCAGCGTGGTGACGCCGAAGGTCTGCACGCCGATCAGCGCGGTGGCGATGAAGGCGAAGTAGGCGAAGGCGGACAGGATCGGCGTGGTCAGCAGCAGGCGCACGTCGCGCCCCGTGGTGCTCCGCCGCCGCTCGGCCTCGCGCCGGCCCACGAAGGCGCGGAGCTGGGTCGCCAGCCCGGCGACCACCGCGAGTCCCAGGGCCCCGACGCTCACGAGCGCGACCCGCCAGCCCCAGTGCGCGGTGAGCCCCACCACCACCGTGGGCGCCACCGCCCACCCGAGATTGCCGGAGATCGAGTGCGCGCTGTAGCCGCGGCCGATGCGCCGCGGATCCACCGAGGCGTTCAGGATCGAGTAGTCGGCGGGATGGAAGACGCTGTTGCCGAGCCCGGCCAGCAGCGCCACCGGCAGCAGCAGCCAGTAGGTGGGCACGAGTCCGGCCAGCGCGATCGCGGTGGAGAAGAGCGCCATGCCGCCGAGCAGCACGCGGTGCGCGCCCACCCGATCCACCAGGAAGCCCGAGACGGTCTGCCCGACGCCGGAGGCACCGTAGAACACGCTCATGGCCAGGCCGAGCGCCACGTACGGCACGCTGAAGACCTCCTTCAGCAGCGGGAAGAGCGGCGGCAGCGTGAGCTGGAAGAAATGGCTGAAGAAGTGGGCGGCGCCGATGAGGCCGATGACCCGGACGTCGCTGCGGAAGCCGGCACGATCGGGGGGACCGGACACGGGACCCAATTGTACACGACGGTCTGCTATGATCGGGCACGCCGACAAAGGAGGGCGCCATGGACACGACCTACTCCCTCGACCAGTTCCTCGCCGACGCGCGCGCCACCATCAAGGGCAAGGGCATTCCGGGCGGGCTCGCCGAGATCCGCGACCACCTGGAGAAGCTCCTGCACAATCCCGAGCTGCTCAAGAAGCACCTGGGCGATCCGGTGCCCTACGTCGAGCGGGCCACCATCGGCCACGATCCCGAGACGGACGTGCACGTGCTCGTCCACGGGCGGCAGAAGGCGGGCAAGTCCTCGGTGCACGATCACGGGCCGTGCTGGGTCGTCTACGGCAACTACCGCAACCCCACCCGGATGCGCCGGTGGCGCCGGCTGGACGACGGCAGCCGGCCGGGCCACGCCGAGCTGACGCTGCAGCGCGAGTTCATGAACGAGCCCGGCCGTGCGGCCGCCTTCGCGGTGGGCGACATCCACTCCATCGAGTTCGGCGACGACACCTTCTTCATCCGCGTGACCGGCGGCGACGTGGAGACCAAGGAAACCCACCGCTTCGACGTGGAGAAGAAGACGGTGGAGATCGCCAACCGGGCGCAGGGGCAGAGGTGACGCGGAGGGGGACCGCGCCCCCCTTCCGAGCCTCCCCCCGGGGATGGATGGCGCGGGCCCAGCCCGCGCGCGAAGCGGACCGCCCCTAGACCTTCCCCCAGTAGGCGCGGGCCGCGGGGAAGACCGCCTTGCAGCGGGTGGGCTCGGTCGGCCCGTCGAGCACGTCGGCCACCCCGCGCCAGATCGCATAGTGCGGCGTATTGCGGTGCGCCTCCAGCGCGGCCTGGTCCTTGTAGACCTCGTAGAAGTAGTAGACGTTGTCGTCCTTCTCGTCCTGGAGCACGTTGAAGCGCAGGCAGCCCGGCTCGTCCCGCTCCGAGCCGAGCGCGTCCGCCTCGATCGCCTTCAGGAACTTCTCCCGCATCCCCGGCTTGATCTTCGCCTTCACCCAGATCGCGAGCATCGTCGCCCTCCCGGTTCGAGTTGGTGAGCCGCGGCCGACATTACCACGGGCCCGGCCGGCGCGGCGGCTTGCCTTCGCCCTCCCGGCCGTCGTAGCATCCCCGGCGGGAGACCCTCCATGGATCCATCCTCGATCAGCGCGCTCACCTTCGACGTGTTCGGCACCGTGGTGGACTGGCGCACCAGCGTCATCCGGGAAGGCGAGACGTTCGGCAAGGCCCGCGGCCTCTCGGTGGACTGGGCCAAGTTCGCCGACAGCTGGCGCGGTCTCTACCAGCCCGCGATGGAGGAGGTCCGCAGCGGGCGGCGGCCGTGGGCCAAGCTCGACGAGCTTCACCGCGAGAGCCTCGTGCGGCTGCTCGGCGACTTCGGCATCACCGGCGTCGCCCCCGCCGAGATCGACCATCTGAACTACGCCTGGCACCGGCTCGATCCGTGGCCCGACGCGGTCGCCGGCCTCACCCGCCTCAAGCGGCGCTTCACCCTGGCCACGCTCTCGAACGGCAATATCGCCCTCATGGTGGACATGGCCAGGCGCGCCGGGCTGCCGTGGGACGCGATCCTGGGCGCCGAGGTGGCGCGCGCCTACAAGCCCACCCCCGAGGCGTACCTGCGCAGCGCCGAGGCCCTGGGGCTCCGGCCCGAGCAGTGCCTGATGGTGGCCGCGCATCCGGCCGATCTGGCCGCGGCCGCGCGCTGCGGCCTCCGCACCGCCTACGTGCCGCGCCCGCTCGAGTTCGGCCCGGGGCGCCCGGGATCGGCGCCCGAGCCCGGGCAGACGTTCGACGTCGTGGCGGGCGACTTCGTGGACCTGGCCGACAAGCTCGCCTGCTGAGCGCATGGCCGACGCCTCCCGGCTCTTCGATCTCAGCGGCAAGGTCGCGCTCGTCACCGGCGGCAGCCGCGGCCTCGGGCGCGCCATGGTGCTGGCCTTCGCCCAGGCCGGCGCGGACGTGATCATCGCCAGCCGCAAGCTCGCGTCCTGCGAGGCGACCGCGGCCGAGGTGCGCCAGGCCACCGCCCGCCGCGCGCTGCCGGTGGCCTGCCACGTCGGGCACTGGGGCCAGGTCGAGGCCCTCGCCGAGACCGCGTACAAGGAGTTCGGCCGCGTGGACGTGCTCGTGAACAACGCGGGCATGTCCCCGCTCTACGATCGCATCGAGAACGTCACCGAGGATCTCTGGGACAAGGTGCTCGACGTGAATCTCAAGGGCCCGTTCCGGCTCACCGCGATGGTCGGCGCGCGGATGGCCGCGGGAGCCGGCGGGTCCATCATCATGGTCTCGAGCACCGCGGCGGTGCGCCCCACCGCCAGCGTCATCCCCTACGCGGCGGCCAAGGCCGCGGTCAACGCGATGACCGAGGGCTTCGCGCGCGCCTTCGGCCCCACCGTGCGGGTCAACTGCATCATGCCGGGCCCGTTCCTCACCGACATCTCGAAGGCCTGGGACCTGGACGCCTTCCGCGAGCGCGCCCGGACCACCATGGCCCTCGGCCGCGGCGGCGAGCCGGAGGAGATCGTCGGCGCCGCGCTCTACTTCGCCTCGGCCGCGTCGAGCTTCACCACCGGCGCGGTGCTCGGCGTCCACGGAGGCTCGGCCTGACCCGTTCCCCGTCCACGGACGAGGCGCCGGCCGAGGTCGCCCCGGTCCGTCCCGGCGAGCAGCTCGACTGGGCGGCCCTCGAGGCGTGGCTGACCCCGCGCCTGGCCGAGGTGCTGCCGGCCGCGCGGGGGCCGCTCGAGGTCTTGCAGTTCCCCAACGGCTCGGCCAACCTCACCTACCTGCTCCGGGTCGGCTCGCACGAGCTGGTGCTGCGCCGCCCCCCGTTCGGCCAGATCGCGCCCGGCGCGCACGACATGAAGCGCGAGTTCAAGGTGCTCTCACGCCTCTGGCGCCACTTCGACCGCGCCCCGCGCGGCTACCTCTTCTGCGACGATCCCGCGGTGCTGGGCGCCCAGTTCTTCGTGATGGAGCGGCGGCGGGGCGAGGTCGTGCGGGACACGATCCCGGCGCCGCTGCGCCGCCATCCCGACGCCGGCCGCCGCCTCGCCTTCGCCCTCGTCGAGGCCATGGCCGAGCTCCACGCGCTCGAGCCCGCGGCCTGCGGGCTCGCCGACCTCGGCCGGCCCGAGGGCTTCGTCGACCGCCAGCTCGACGGCTGGGCCAAGCGGTGGACGCTGGCCCGCCCGGAAGACGCGAGCGGCGAGATGGAGCGAATCCACGAGCGCCTCGCCGCGCGCCGTCCCCCGCCGAGCCGCGCCTCCATCGTCCACAACGATCTCAAGCTCGACAACTGCCAGTTCGCTCCGGAGAATCCCGACCGCGTGACCTCCATCTTCGACTGGGACATGACGACGCTCGGCGACCCGCTGGTGGACCTCGGCACCCTGCTCAACTACTGGCCGGACCCCATGGACACCGCGGCGACCCAGCGCGGCACCCGGCCGGGCCTCGCCCACATGGGGCTGCCGACGCGCGCGGAGATCACCGCCCGCTACGCCGCGCGGACCGGCGCCGATCCGGCCGCCGCGCGCTGGTGGGAGGCCTTCGCGCTGTGGAAGACGGTGGTGGTGGTGGTGCAGCTCCACCGCCGCTGGGTGCGCGGCGAATCCACCGATCCGCGGATGGCCCACATCGCCGACCGCGCCCCGTGCCTCGTCCGGGCCGCCCAGGTGGTGCTCGACGGCGCGGGGCTCTGAGCCATGTACATCGTGGGCATCGACGTGGGCGGCACGTTCACGGACCTCACCGCGGTGGACGCGCAGAGCGGCCGCGTGGTCGTCACCAAGGTTCCGTCGCGGCCCCGCCACGAGGCCGCCGCGGTGCTGGCCGGGCTCGAGGCGCTCGGCATCGCGAGCGCGGAGGTGCGCCGCCTCGTGCACGGCACCACCGTGGGCACCAACGCGGTGCTCGAGCGCCGCGGCGCGCGCGTCGCCCTGCTGACCACGGCCGGCTTCCGGGACCTGATCGAGATCGGCCGGACCAAGCGGAACATTCCCGCCCTGTTCATCCCCACCTTCGTCCGCCCGAAGCCGGTGGTCGAGCGCAAGCATCGCTTCGAGGTGACCGAGCGGCTCGGCCCCGACGGCGGGGTGCTGGTCCCCCTGGATCCGGCCTCCATCGAGGGCGCCCTCGACGGCGCCCTCGCCGCCGGCGCGGAGGCGCTGGCGGTGTGCCTGCTCCACGCCTATCTCAACCCCGCCCACGAGCACCTCGTGGCCGACGCGGCGAAGGGCCGCGCCCCCGGCCTGCCCGTCTCCTGCTCGGCCGACGTGGTGGCCGAGTACCGCGAGTTCGAGCGCTTCTCGACCACCGTGCTCAACGCCTACCTGCAGCCGCTGATGGAAGGCTACCTCACCTCGCTGGAGGAGCGCCTGCTCGCCACCGGCTACACCCACGGCGTGCTCACGGTCGCCTCCAGCGGCGGCATGATGACCACCGACACCGCGCGCCGCCTGCCGATCAAGACCATCTTCTCGGGGCCGGCGGGTGGGGTGAGCCAGGCCTGCTTCGTGGGCGCGGCCGCGGGGATCCGCGACTTCATCACCTACGACATGGGCGGCACCTCCACGGACGTCTGCCTGGTCCGCGATCTCCAGCCGCTGATGACCGCCGACGCCATGGTCGGCGCCTTCCCGGTGAAGGTCTCGCAGATCGACATGCACACGGTGGGGGCGGGCGGCGGCTCCATCGCGTGGCTGGACGTGGACGGCAGCCTCCAGGTCGGTCCGCGCAGCGCGGGGGCCTCCCCGGGCCCCGCGGCCTACGGGCTGGGCGGCACCGAGCCCGCGGTCACCGACGCCAACGTGGTGCTCGGCCGCATCGGCACCCGGCGGCGCCTCGGCGGCAGCATCGCGATCGACGCGGAGCGGGCGCGCCAGGCGGTGGCCGCCCTCGCCGCGCGCCTCGAGCGCCCGCTCGGCGTCGAGCCTCTCGCCGAGGGCATCGTCACCATCGCGGTCGCCCGCATGACCTCCGCGATCCGGGAGATCTCCATCCAGCGCGGCCACGATCCGCGGGACTTCACGTTGGTCGCCTTCGGGGGCGCGGGCCCGATGCACGCCCTCGCCATGGCGGAGGAGATCGGCATACCGCGGGTGCTGGTCCCGCGCCACCCCGGCAACTTCTCGGCCCTGGGCCTGCTCGCCGCCGACATCAAGCACGACGACGTGCGGACCCGCGTGGGGTTGCTGGGCGAGCGCCTGCCCGCCTTGCGCCTGGCCTTCGCGGAGATGGAGACCGCCGCCCGCCAGCAGCTGGAGCGGGAGGGCTTCGCGCCGCCACAACAGAAGCTCCTGCGCTCGCTCGATCTCCGCTATCGCGGGCAGGCCTTCGAGCTCAACATCGCGCTGGCCGACACCCGGCTCGCGCTCGACCGGATCGAGGCCGACTTCCATCGCCAGCATCGCGCCACGTACGGTCACGCCAACCCGGAGGCCGCGATCGAGCTGGTCAACGCGCGGCTCACCGCCTACGGGCTCGTGCCCAAGCCCGCCGCGGAGCGCCACGCGGCGCCGGGCGCGGCGATCGAGGCCGCCCTCGTCGAGCGGCGGCCGGTGTGGTTCGGAGGTCGGGCGTACGACTGCCCGGTGTGGGACCGCGAGCGGTTGCCCGAGGGCGCCCGGCTGGCCGGTCCCGCCATCGTGGAGGAGTTCGGCGCCACCACCGTGGTGCCGCCGGGCTGGCGGGGCGCGATGGACGAGCACGGCAACCTCCGCTTCGAGCGGGGGACCTCCGCGTGAGCCCCCCCGTGGATCCGATCACGCTGGAAGTCCTGCGCGAGACGTTCTCCTCCATCGTGCGGGAGATGCGGGTCACGCTGGTGCGCACCGCCTACTCCTCCATCCTCTACGAGGGCGAGGACTTCTCGTGCGTCCTCATGGACGGCGACGCCCAGCTCGTCTCGATGTCCAAGGGCCAGGACCACCCGCTCCACATCGTGCCCATCGCCTGGTCCATGAAGGCGGTGCGCGAGAAGTTCGGCGACGACATCCACCCGGGCGACATCTTCCTGCACAACGACCCCTACACCGGCGGCACGCACCTCAACGACGTGGCGATGATCTACCCGCTCTTCGCGGACGGGCGGCTCTTCGTCTTCCCGGTCGTGCGCGCGCACTGGGGCGACGTGGGCGGCATGAGCCCGGGCAGCCTCTCCGGCGACGCCACCGAGATCTTCCAGGAGGGCGTGCGCATCCCGCCCATCCGCATCGTGGACCGCGGGACGCCCAACCAGGCCGCGCTCGATCTCATCTTCCACAACATGCGCGGGCCCCGGGAGCGGCGGGGCGACTTCGACGCCATGATCGGCACCTGCCGCAAGGCGGCCGAGCGCGTGGAGGGCCTGGCCGCGCGCTACGGCGCGCCGGTGGTCCGGGCCGCGGTCGTCGAGCTGATGGACCGCGCCGAGCAGCGCATGCGGCGCGCGATCGCGGCGCTCCCGGACGGCCGGTACGCCTACGAATCGCACCTCGAGAGCGGCCGGACCCGGCTCGAGCCGCTCACCGTGCGGGCGCGGGTCACGGTGGCGGGCGACACCATCACGGTGGATCTCACCGGGACCTCGCCCCAGGCCGCCGCGCCCACCAACGTCGGGCCCGCGATGGCCCCCACCGGGGCCTTCACCATCATCAAGTCGTTCCTGGACCCGGGCACCGACGTGAACTCGGGCGCCTTTCGCCCGCTGACCGTCATCACCCCGCGCGGCACCATCGTCAACGCGGATCCGCCCGCGCCGTGCGGCGGCATGGTCGAGGTGAAGTACTGCGTGGAGACCGCGGTGATGGGCGCGCTGGCTCAGGCCCTCGACGGCCGGGTCGCCGGCGATCTCAAGGGCGGCGGCAACCATTGCTATGTCGGCGGGCCCGATCCCCGGACCGGCGAGACGTTCATCTTCTACGAGTACCCGGCGGGCGGCACCGGCGGCTTCGACGGCGGCGACGGCAGCAACACGGTCCGCACGTGGACCGAGAGCGACATGACCACGCTGCAGCCGATCGAGGCGGTGGAGCAGCTCTACCCGGTGCGCATCGAGCGCACGTCCCTGCGTGAGGATTCGGGCGGCCCGGGGCGCTGGCGCGGCGGCCTCGGTCTCACCCGGGAAGTCCGCATCCAGGTCGCGGGCAGCCGACTGTCCGTCCTCGCGGAGAAGGCGGTGCTGCCGCCCTTCGGGGTCTGCGGGGGCGGCGCCGGCGCGACCAACCGCTTCTGGGTGCGCCGCGGGGGCCGGCCCATCCAGCCGTCCCCGCTTCCCGGCAAGGTGGGTGGCTTCCCGCTCGAGCCGGGCGACGTCCTCCTGATGGAGAGCTCGGGCGGGGGCGGCTTCGGCGACCCGCTGGCCCGCGACCCGGCCGCGGTGGCCGCGGACCTCGCCGAGGGCTACGTCACGCCCGCCGGGGCGGAGCGGGACTACGGGGTGATCTGGCGCCCCGGGGCGGTGGACGCCCCGGCCACCACCGCCCGGCGCGCCGCGTTGCTGGCGGCCCGGCCCCGCGTGCGCCTGACCGGCGCCGCCGATCTCGACGCCGACCGCGGGCGCCTGGTGCGCCTGGACAGCCAGACCGCCGCGCGCCTGGGCGTCGGGCCGGGCGCCATCGTGGAGCTGGTGAACCCGCGGGGCGCCCCGCTGCGCGCGTGGGTCGCCGCGGTCGTTCCGGGGAACGGGCAGCGCGGCGAGATCTCCCCGGACGCGCTCGGGATGCTCGGGCTGGACGAGGGCGCGCTCGTGGAGCTGCGCGCCGTGCACTCGGGATCCCTCGGCCCGGTCTGACGCCTTCGCGGCCTAGTAGCCGCGCGCCCGGTCCACCAGGTTCAGCAGCGGGGCTCCCGCCAGGAACCGCCGCATGTTCTCCGCGAAGAGCACCGAGCACTTCTCGTCGTAGCTCGGCAGGAAGCCAGAGACGTGGGGCGAGACGATGGCGTTGTCGACCGCGTAGAGCGGGTGGCCGGCGGGCGGCGGCTCGCGCTCGAAGACGTCGACCGCCGCGCCCGCGATCTGCCGGTCGCGGAGGGCCCGGGCCAGCGCCGTCTCGTCCACGCTGGCCCCTCGCCCCACGTTGATGAAGAAGGCGGACGGCTTCATGCGCGCCAGGGCGCTCGCGCCGATCAGCCCGCGCGTCTCCGGGGTGAGCGGCGCGCAGAGCACCACCACGTCCGACCGGGCCAGCAAGGAGTCGAGCTGCGCGGGCCCCAGCCACTCGTCGGGCAGCGCGCCCTCCGGATCGCCGGTGCCGGGCAGCCGGTAGCCGTCGTCCGCCCGCCGCGACGGATCGCGCTTGCAGGCCAGCACCGTCATCGCGAAGGCGGCCTTGGCGATGCGCGCCAGCTCGCGGCCGATGCTGCCGTAGCCGATGATCCCCAGCGTCGCGCCGCGCACCTCGGCGGGCACGAAGAGGGGCCAGCGTCGCTCGTCCGGCGGCCACCCGCCGCGGCCCTGCCACTCCACCATGCGCGGCACCCGGTGGGCCAGGGCCAGCAGCACGGTCACCGCGTACTCTGCGATGGTGGCCGCGTGCACCCCGCTCGTCGTGGTGAGCGGGATCGCGGTGTCGGTGTAGAGCGGGTGGTCGACGAGGGCGTTCACGCCCGCCATGTGCAGCTGCACCCAGCGGAGCCCGGGCGCGCGCGTGAGGTCGCGCGGGGGCGCCCCCGCGTAGAGCACGTCGGTCTTGGCGTAGTCGGCCGTCTCCGGATCGGCCTGCGACACGAGGATGTCGGGGGAGACGGCCCGGAGCCGGTCGAGCTGGCTCTGATCGAAGCGCATGGTCACGAGCACGTTGAGCATGGCGGCTATGATATCCTTCCTGCTCGCGAGGAGGCGCCATGAAGACCGACCGCAAGGGATTCCGGCAGATGGTGGACGAGGCCAAGGCGCGCATCAGGACCATCAGCCTCGAGGACGCCAAGAGCCGTCTCGGCAAGGACGACGTGGTGTTCGTGGACCTTCGCGACGTCCGCGAGCTGGAGCGGGAGGGCATGATCCCCGGCGCCTTCCACTGCCCGCGGGGCATGCTCGAGTTCTGGGTGGATCCGGACAGCCCCTATCACAAGACCGTGTTCGCGGCCGACAAGGAGTTCGTCTTCTACTGCAACGGCGCGTGGCGTTCCGCCCTCGCCGCCGACGTGGCCCAGCAGATGGGGCTCGAGCGCGTGGTCGAGATGGACGGCGGCTTCGCGGGGTGGAAGAAGAAGGGCTTCCCGGTCGCGGAGAAGCCGGCCAAGAAGGCCTAGACCCGCGCGTGGTAGCATCCGGGGACATGCCGACCGGACCGCAGCCCGAGCCGCCGCCCGCGGACGACTCGCATCCCGAGGTTCTGCCCGCCCGGGACCCCCAGGGCCCGGCCATCGAGCAGCCCGCCAAGCTGATCCGCATCGCCGCGATGATCCGCGAGCTGATGGAGGACGTCCGGCAGTCCAGGCCGGACGAGCCGGGGCGCCGGCGACTGCGCGCGATCTACGAGCGCGCCCTGGCGGGGCTGAAGGAGGGCGTGTCGAAGGATCTCCAGGACGAGCTCGACACGCTGACGATCCCGCTCGATAGCAACTCCAGCGAATCCGAGATCCGTCTGGCGCAGGCCCAGCTCGTCGGCTGGCTGGAGGGCCTCTTCCAGGGCATCCAGGCCGCCCTCTGGAGCCAGCACATGCAGGCGCGCGCCGAGATCGACGAGATGCGCCGGCGCCGCGGGCTGCCCTCCGGCCGCGGCGAGGGCCATGGCGAGCCCGGCCAGTACCTCTAGCGCGCGCCGCGCCTAGAGTGCCCGCGGGAGCGGGCCCCCGAGGTCGCCACACTCTACCCGGTAACTCTTTCCTCCTCGCGGATCAGCACGTCCTCGCTCGGGGTCACCTTCACGCCGTGCGTCGGAAACGCCCGGAGGTGCCGCACGCCTTCGGTTTTCGCGTCGGGCTCGGTCCGGAACATCACCTCGTAGCCACAATGCGTGCAGGTCATCATGTAGCTCGCCATGGGTCGTCCTCCTTGAGCCACCAGCTCGGAGCAAGACGGATGCCATCCCGGCGGTCCCCTCGCCGACATCGCAGTCCTGGCACACTTGTCCTCGCGCGCGCTTCGGGGGTAGGATCAGCGACCAGGCAGCTCCCCACGGGCCAAGGAGGGCGTCATGCTAGAGCGGCTCATCTCCGGCGACAACCACATCGACCTCACCTATTGCCCGCCCGATCTCTGGTCCTCCCAGGCGCCGTCGAAGTGGAAGCTGCTGGTGCCGCGGGTGGAGGAGCTGGAGGACGGCTGCCACTGGTTCGTGGAGGCGCAGGACAAGGGCATGTGGAACGGCGTGGGCCCGGGCTTCCTCAAGCGGACGCCTGGCTCCTTCGCCCGGATCGACGAGATGGCGGCCTGCGGCTTCGAATGGGACCACCGCCCGGGCGCCCGCCCCCGGCCGACCACTCCCGAGCTGCGACTGGCCGACCTCGACCGCGACGGGCTCGACGCGGAGGTCGTCTACGGCTGTCTGATGATCAACGACATGATCGCGAGCGGCGAGCGCCGCGCCTGGGCCAACGCGATCTACAACGACTGGGCCGCCGACTTCGCCCGGAAGTCGGACCCGAGCCGGATCTACCCGCTGGCCATCGTGCCCAACAACGATCCCCAGGTGGCCGCGGCCGAGGTCCGCCGCTGCGCCAAGATGGGCCTCAAGGGCGGCGATCTCGGCTTCAAGAGCATGAGCATCCCGCTCTACCAGCACGAGTGGTACCCGCTCTGGGAGGCGGCCGCCGAGTGCCGGTTCCCGATCGCGTTCCATTCGACGGGCTTCAAGGCCCTGCGCGCCCCGGACAGCCCGCAGATGGAGCAGCGGTACATGCTCCAGTGGCGGCTCGTTCGCTCCTCGCTCTTCCAGCTCGACACCATGGAGGTGCTGGTCTCGCTCATCACCTCCGGGGCCTGCGAGAAGTACCCGGACTTCAAGTTCGTGCTGGGCGAGTCCGGCGTGACCTGGCTGCCCTACGTGTTCGACCGCTTCGACACCGAGTACGAGGACCGCGCCCGGGGTCTCGGCTTCTCGATGAAGCCGAGCGACTACTTCCGGCGCCAGGGGTACGTGACCTACCAGCAGGATCAGTTCCTCGAGCCGATCATCCCGCTGGTGGGCGAGGACAACATCATCTGGGGCGCGGACTACCCGCACCCCGACTGCGTGTGGCCCGACTCCCGCCGGCACCTCGAGAAGAACCTCGGCAACCTCCCCGAGCGCGTGCAGCGCAAGATCACCTACGACAACGTGGCCAAGCTCTACAACCTCCGCTGAGCGAAAGGACCCCATGACCACCACCGCGCTCGAGATTCCGTCCCTGAAGGGAAAGGTGTCGGACGAGGAGTGGGCCGTCCGGGTAAACCTGGCCGCCGCCTACCGCCTGGTGTCCCGCTACGGCTGGGAAGACCTGGTCTTCACCCACATCTCGGCCCGGGTGCCGGGCACCGAGGACCAGTTCCTGATCAACCCCTATGGCCTCTTCTTCGACGAGATCACCGCCTCGAGCCTGGTCAAGATCGACCAGCAGGGGCGGAAGCTCGAGGACTCGCCGTTCAAGGTGAACGAGGCCGGGTTCATCATCCACAGCGCGATCCACGCGGCGCGCCACGACGCCAGGTGCGTGCTGCACACCCACACCGCGAACGGCGTCGCGGTCTCCACCCAGCGGGCCGGGCTGCTGCCGATCTCGCAGCACTCGCTGTTCGTGCTCAACAGCCTCGGCTATCACGACTTCGAGGGCCCCGCGCTCGACGCGGACGAGAAGCCCCGGCTGGTCGCGGACCTGGGCGACAGCCGCTGCCTGATCCTGCGCAACCACGGCCTCCTCACCGTCGGCGAGACGGTCGCCGACGCGTTCGTGGCCATGTACTACCTCGAGGCCTCCTGCCAGATCCAGGTGCGCGCGCAGTCGGGCGGCGGCGAACTGATCCCGGTCCCTAAGGAGGTCATGGACCGGGGGTACGCCAACGCCACCGCGGCCCAGCGCCGCAACGGCGGTCAGGGCGCCCTCGTGTGGCCGGGCCTCCTGCGCCGGCTGGACCGGACGGACCCGTCCTACCGGAATTGAGCGGAGCCGCGGACTCGCTGCGCTTCGGCGGCGCCCCGGGTGGGCGGCGTAGCGAGGACGGCCCGCTCCTCACCGGCCGCGGTCGCTTCACCGACGACCTGACCCTGGCCGGAGAGGTCCACGCCGTCTTCGTCCGCGCTCCGATCGCCCACGCGGTGATCCGGAGCGTGGACCCGGCTCCCGCGCTCGCCCTGCCCGGCGTGCTCGCCGTCTTCACCGGGCGCGATCTGGTCGCGGCCGGGCTCGGCGCGATCCCGCCCGCCGCGTCGTTCCCCGGCCGCGGGGGCCGGCCGCTGGCCGCCGCGCCCATTCCCCCGCTCGCGGTGGATCGCGTGCGCCACGTGGGCGAGGCGGTGGCCATCGTGGTCGCCGAGACGCTCGCGCAGGCCGCCGACGGCGCGGCCGCGGTCGCGCTCGATCTCGATCCGCTGCCCGCGGTCTCCCAGGTGGACCGCGCGCTGGCCCCGGGCGCCCAGGCCGTCTGGCCCGAGGCGCCGGACAACGTCGCCTTCGACTGGACCGACGGCGACGCCGCCGCGGTGGACGCGGCGTTCCGGGGCGCCGCCCATGTGGCCCGCGTGCGCCTGCACGACACCCGGCTCGCCCCCTCGGCGCTCGAGCCGCGCGCCGCCATCGGCCAGTGGGACGAGGCCACCCAGCGCTACACGCTCACCGCCTCCACCCAGGGCGTCGCGGTGGTGCGCCGCCTCCTCGCGGAGGGCGTCTTCAAGATCCCGCCGACGCACCTCCGCGTGGTCACCCATGACGTGGGCGGCGGCTTCGGCATGAAGGTGCAGGCCTATCCCGAGTACGCGGCGCTGCTCTTCGCGGCGCGCCGCCTGCGCCGTCCGGTCAAGTGGCGCGCCACCCGCGTCGAGAGCTTCCTGGCCGACACCGCCGGCCGCGACGGCGTGCTCGAGGGCGAGCTGGCGCTCGACGCCACCGGGCGGTTCCTGGGCCTCCGCGTCCGCACCCGTGTGGGCATCGGCGCCTACGTCACCGCGTTCGCGGCGGTGTTCGGGACCAACAACACCAAGAACTGCCTCTCGAGCGTCTACCGCATCCCCGCCATCGGCATCGACGTCACGCTCGCCTTCACCAACGCGGCGCCGCTCGGACCCTACCGCGGCGCGGGGCGGCCGGAGGCGCTCTACCTCGTCGAGCGGCTGATCGACCAGGCCGCCGCCACCACCGGCCGCGACCGCGTGGAGCTGCGCCGGCGCAACTTCATCGCGCCCGCCGCGATGCCCTACCACACGCCGAACGGACCGGTCTACGACAGCGGCGAGTTCGAGGCCATCATGGATCGGGCGCTGGCCCTGGCCGACTGGAAGGGCTTCCCGCAGCGCCGCGCGGCCTCCGAGCGGGCCGGGCGCCTGCGCGGCATCGGCCTCTGTTGCTTCCTCGAGGTCGCGGGCGGCATCCTCGACGAGATCGTGGAGCTGCGCTTCGGCCCCGACGGCACGGTGGCGCTCCACACCGGGGCCCAGCCGATGGGCCAGGGCCATCTCTCGACCTTCCCTCCGCTGATCGCGGCCCGGCTCGGCATCGACCCGGGGGCGGTGCGGCTCGTCCAGGGCGACAGCGATCTCGTCCCGGCCGGCACGCCGAGCGTGGCGTCACGGTCGATGATGATGGCGGGCAGCGCGGCGACGCTGGCCTGCGACGCGGCGATCGACAAGGGCCGCCGCGTCGCCGCGCACTACTTCGAGGCCGCCGCCCCCGACGTGGAGTTCGCGGGCGGCCGCTTCCGCGTGAAGGGCACCGACCGGGCCATCGGCCTGCTCGAGCTGGCCTCCCGGGCCCGCGCGCTGCCGAGCCTGCCCGCCGACCTGGCCGGCGGCCTCGACAGCACCGCCAAGTTCGTCTCGCCCCAGATGAGCTTCCCGAACGGCTGCCACGTCACCGAGGTCGAGATCGACCCGGAGACCGGCGCGGTCGCGGTCGTCGGCTACGCCGCGGTGGACGACGTGGGGCGCATCGTGCACGAGACCGTCGTGGAGGGCCAGATCCACGGCGGCATCGCCCAGGGCCTGGGCCAGGTGCTCGGCGAGCAGGTGATCTACGACGAGCACGGCCAGCTCCTCACCGCCTCGTTCATGGACTACATGTTGCCGCGCGCCGACGATCTCCCCGTCCTGCGCGTGGGCCACCACGCGGTGCCCTGCACCACCAACCCGCTCGGCGTGAAGGGCGCGGGCGAGTCGGGGGTGGCGGGCGCGATTCCCTCGGCGGTGAACGCGGTCCTCGACGCCCTGGCCCGCCGCGGGGTGCGCGAGCTGGACCTGCCGATGTCGCCCGCGCGCGTCTGGACCGCGCTCCAGGGCGCCGGTGTCTCCGGGCCACCCCGCCCCGGAACGAGCTAGAATACCCGCCCGTGACGACCTCGACCGCTCTGCCCATGCTCACGACCACCATCGACGGCCGCCTGCGCACCCGCTTCAACGCCCGGCACATCGTCCGCGGCTACGAGAAGACCGGGCGCACGCTGGACCCCGAGGGCGCGGAGGCGGTGCGCCTCTGGCTCCGCGCGGGCGACCGCCGCCACTTCCGCGGCTAAGCCGCGTCATGGCCGTTCCCGTCGGGCTCAATATCTGGTCGCGCCTGGTCGGGGACACCTTCCCGTACTTCGACCAGACCATCGCCCCGTTCGACATCCTGTGGATGCCGGACCACGTGCAGTACGGGTCCAACAAGGTGGCCGAGGGCTGGACGCTCTTGACGTGGGCGCTGGCCCGGTACCCCGACAAGCGCTGCGGCCACGAGGTGCTCTGCAACAGCTTCCGCAACCCCGCTCACCTCGCCAAGATGGCGGCCACCGCCCAGGTCCTCTCGGGTGGGCGAGTCATCCTGGGCATCGGCGCGGGCTGGAACGAGGAAGAGTACAAGGCCTACGGCTGGCCCTACCCGCCCGCCCGGGTGCGCATCGCCCAGCTCGCGGAGGCCATCGAGCTGATCCGGCGGATGTGGGCGGACAGCCCCGCCGAATATCACGGCGAGCACTATTCGATCTCGGGCGCCTACTGCGAGCCGCGGCCGAGCCCGGCGCCCCCGGTGATGGTGGGTGGCGCCGGCGAGAAGTTCCTGCTCCGGGTCGTCGCCCGGCACGCGAACTGGTGGAACTACGTCTGGAAGGGCCCGGAGGCCTACGCCCACAAGCAGGAGGTGCTGAAGGGCCACTGCCGCGACGTGGGCCGGGACTACGACGAGATCGAGCAGGTGGTCCGGGTCGGCATCCTGATCGCGGAGAACGAGCGCGAGGTCGAGCGCCTGAAGAAGGCGCCCGGGATCCGCCCGCTCGGCGACATCCAGATCGTCGGCACCCCCGCGCAGGTGACCGACGTGATGCTCGGGATCGTCAAGCAGGGCGCCCGCCGCCTCACCGTGAACTTCGCCGACGTGCCCCGTCCCGAGGGCACCTGGCTCTTCGCCTCGACCGTTCTCCCGCATCTGTAGCCGGGAATTCCGTTCCCGGTAGTTTCTTCGGTCGCGACGCTCGTCGTCCCGACCGATCGCCGGCCACCTCCCGCGGCGCCTCACGCGACACTACCGCGGAGGCGCTCCGGCCGGCCGCACCCCGGGGCTATCATGCCCCCGCCATGGACACCCCGGCCCCCCGGCTCGCGGCGAGTCAGGCTCTGGGGGAGCGCGCGCGCCGGGTCATGCCGGGCGGCGTCTACGGCCACCAGAACGGCGCCGCCCTCGGCGAGGGCCACCCCCGCTTCCTGGCCCGGGCCGAGCGCGCCCGCATCTGGGACGTGGACGGCAACGAGTACGTGGACTGGATGTGCGCGTACGGCCCGATGATCCTGGGCTACGGCCATCCCGCCGTCGAGGCCGCGGTGGCCGAGCAGCTCGCGAGCGGCGACTGCCTGCCCCTGCCCGGCCCCCGCATGGTCGAGCTCGCCGAGCGGCTGGTGGCCCTCACCCCGCGCGCGGACTTCGCGGTCTTCGGCAAGAACGGCGCCGACGCCACGAGCTGGGCGGTGGACGTGGCCCGCGCGCACACCGGCCGGCCGCGCATCGCCCGCGTCCGCGGCGCCTATCA
Source organism: Candidatus Deferrimicrobiaceae bacterium (assembly GCA_035463855.1). Lineage (GTDB taxonomy): Bacteria > Methylomirabilota > Methylomirabilia > Rokubacteriales > CSP1-6 > CAMLFJ01. Next base: position 60,942 of record DATHSW010000017.1, read on the forward strand.
CGCCGCCCGCCCGTGGGCGCTGCCCCATCTGCCGGGGGTGCCGACCCACTACCGGGACGAGCTGCTCGAGTTCGCGTGGAACGATCTCGACGAGCTGGGGGCGCTCTTCGCCGCGCATCCGGGCGAGATCGCGGTGGTCATGACCACCCCGTTCGACCACGCCACCGGCGCCGCGCCGGCCCCCGGCTTCTTCGCGGGGCTGCGCGCGCTCTGCGACGCCCACGGCACCCTCTTCGCCATGGACGACGTGCGCGCGGGCTTTCGCGTCGACCTGGGCGGCTCCTGCGAGCACTTCGGGGCGGCGCCGGACCTGATCTGCTACTCCAAGGCCATCGCCAACGGCCACGCCCTCTCCGCGGGCCTGGCCCGCGAGCCGCTCCGCCGGGCCGCCGAGCGCATCTACTTCACCGGCTCGTTCTTCTTCGCGAGCGGCGCGTTCGCGGCGGCCCTGGCCACCCTGGACGTCCTCGCGCGGACCGATGCGATCGCCCGCATCCAGCGGATCGGGGCCCTCCTGGCCGGCGGCCTCGCCGAGCAGGCCCGGCGGCACGGCGTCCCGCTGCTCCCGCTCGGCCAGCCCGCGATGCCGGTCGTCCGCTTTCCCGACGATCCCGAGCGCCGGCGCATCCGCCGCTGGTGCTCTCTCGTCACCGCGCGCGGCGCGTACGCGCACCCCGCCCACAACTGGTTCGTGTCGGCGGCCCACACCGAAGAGGACGTGGCCCGGACGCTCCAGGCGAGCGAACACGCGTTCAAGACGCTCGCCGCCGAGGGCTGAGGGATCAGCCGCCGAGGACCTCGCGGACCCGCCGGCTCAGGCCGTCGGGGGTGAACGGCTTCTGGAGCAGGTGCCCGGCGAACTCGGTTCCGCCGAGCTGAGTGAGGGCGGCGCCCGTGTAACCCGACATGAACAGCACCGCCATGTCCGGCCGCGCGATCTTGAGGTGATCGGCGAGCTGCTGGCCGTTCATCTCGGGCATCACCACGTCGGTGAGCAGCAGGTCGATCCGGCGCTCGTGGGTCTGGTGGATCCGGAGCGCCTCCCGCGGGGAGGCGGCCTCGAGTACCGCGTAGCCTTGCACGGTCAAGATCTCGCGGGCGAGCGTGCGCAGGCTCTCGTCGTCCTCCACCAGCAGCACCGTCTCCGAGCCGCGCAGGCGGGTCCCGGACGCCTTGGCCGGCTCGGCCGCCGCCGCTTCCTCCTCCACTCGCGGCAGGCATACCTTGAAGGACGCGCCCCGGCCCGGCTCGCTCTCGACCTCGATGAAGCCCCCGCTCTGCTTGACGATGCCGTACACGGTCGCCAGCCCGAGCCCGGTGCCCTTGCCGACCTCTTTGGTGGTAAAGAACGGTTCAAAGATCTGGGCCCGGATCGCCGCGTCCATGCCGTGCCCGCTGTCCGTCACCGACAGCACCACGTAGCTGCCCGAAGCCAGATCGTGGGCGCGCGCCGCGCCCTCGTCCACGACGGCGTCGGCGGTCTCGAGGATCAGCTGGCCGCCCTGCGGCATCGCGTCACGGGCATTGACCGCCAGGTTGAGGATCACCTGCTCCACCTGCCCCGGGTCCGCCTTCACCCGGCCGAGCCCGGCGCCGGGCCTGACCGAGACCTCGATGTGCTCGCCGATCAGGCGCCGCAGGAGGGGCTCGATTCCGGTCACCATCTCGTTGAGGTCGAGGACGCGCGGCTCCAGCGCCTGCTTGCGGCTGAAGGCCAGGAGCTGGTGCGTGAGCCGGGCCGCGCGCTCCGCGGCGCCGCGTACCAGCTCGACCTCCCGGCGCAGCGCATCCTCGGGCCCGAGCTTGCTCAGCATCAGGTAGCAGCGTCCCCCGATCACGGTGAGCAGGTTGTTGAAGTCGTGGGCCACTCCGCCCGCGAGCTGGCCGACCGCCTCCATCTTCTGGGCCTGCCGGAGCTGGGCCTCGAGCCGCCGCCGCTCGGTGACGTCGGCGAGGCTCCACTCGTAGTGCAAGATGCGCCCCCCCGCGTCTTTCACCGGCCGCCCGTTCACGCTCACCCAGATGAGCTCGCCGTCGCGACGCCGGCCCTGGATCTCGACGTGCTGCAGGGTCTCGCCCCGCTCGAGGGCTCCGACGAGCCGCGCGCGGTCGTCCACGTCCGCGCAGAGGTCGGCCACGCTCGCGTCGAGCAGCGCGGACACGCTCGGGAAGCCCGCGAGCCGGGCGGCGGCCGCATTGGCGGCGAGGATGCGGCCGTCGGGCAAGCAGCGGATGAGGCCCACCGGCGCGCCGTCGAACAGCTCGTGATAGCGCAGCTCGGCGGCCCGGGCGGCCGCGCGCTGCCGGGCGTGGTCGATCGCGCTGCGCACGGCGGCGGGCAACCGCATGAACCGTCGAGGGTCCTTGAGAACGTAGTCGTCGAGGCCCTTGCGCAACGCCTCCACCGCGATCTCTTCGCTCAGTGTCCCGGTGCACAGGATGACCGGGCACTCCGGCCACTGGGCCTTCAGCGTGTCGAGGAGCGCGAAGCCGTCCGTGAAACCCAGGCCGTAGTCGGTGATGACCAGGTCGAAGGACCCGTCCTCGATGGCGCGGGCGAGGGTCTCGGGGTCGCCCACCTCGGTGATCGTCAGATCGGGAAACTCGCGGGTCAGCGCGCGGCGAATGAGGAGCCGGTCGTCAGGATTGTCGTCCACCAGCAGGATCCGGAACTCGTCGTTCACGCTCGCTCAGCCTCGCCGGAGGTCGGGGTGCTCGTTCAGCACCAGCCAGTAGAGGTTGACGTTCTTCACCATCTCGAGCAGGGCCTCGAAGCCGACCGGCTTGGTCAGGTACGAGTTGACCCCCAGGTCGTAGGCGCGGTTGACGTCCACGGACTCCCGCGACGAGGTGAGCACCACCACCGGCAGGCGCTTGACCACCGACTCCTGGCGGACCCAGGCGAGGACCTCGAGGCCGGACCGCCGCGGCAGCTTGAGGTCCAGCAGCATGAATACCGGCAGGGGGAAGCGCGTGCGGTCCTCGTAGGGCGGCGCCCCGCTCAGGTAGGCCACCGCCTCCTCGCCGTCGCGGACGAGCTGTACCGGGTTGGCCAGGTTGGCCTTCCGGAAGGCGCGCTGGATGAGCAGCGCGTCGTCCGGGGAGTCCTCGACGAGGAGGATCGGGAAGGGCCTCGCGTTCACGCCGTCGCGCCCTCCCCTTCCGCCAGCTCGACCCAGAACCGGCTGCCCGCGCCCGGCTCGGACTCGACGCCGGCCTGCCCCCCGAGCCGCGCCGCCCCTTTCTGCACGATGGCGAGGCCGATCCCGGTGCCCGGGTACTGCTGGGCGCCGTGTAGCCGCTCGAAGGCGCGGAAGATGCGCTCGCGATGCTGAGGCGCGATGCCGATGCCGTTGTCCTCCACCCACAGCCGAACCCGTCCCCGGTCGCTCTCGCTGCGGACACGCACGACGGGCGGCGTATCGGCCTTCGTGAACTTGACCGCGTTGGCCAGCAGATTCGTCACGATCTGGCCGAGCACGGTCCGGTGGGCGAGCACCCGCCCGAGCGGCCGCTCGACGATGATCTCTCCGCCGCGCTCCTTGACCTCCATCTCGATCGTGCCGCACGCTTCGTCCACGACCGTCTCGAGACTCACCGGATCCAGCTTGACCTCGACGCGAACCAGCCGGCTGTACGCGAGCAGGTCCTGGATCAACGCGTCCATCTGCCGGCTGGCCGCCACGATCCGGCCCGCGTAGTCGTGCCCGGTCGCGTCCAGCCTCTCTCCGTAGTCCTCGAGCAGCGCCTCCGAGAAGCCCTGCATCGCCCGGAGCGGGGCCCGCAGGTCGTGGGAGATCGAGTAGCTGAACGCGTCGAGCTCCTGATTGGCCGCGGCCAGGTCCCGGATCTGGCGGGCGAGCGCGGCGTTGAGCTCCTCGATCTGTGCGCTGGTCGCCTTCCGGTCCGTGATGTCGAGCATCACCGCTTCGAAGATCGGCTGCCCGGCCTCCTCGTACTCGATGAAGGTCATCGAGACCCAGATCAGCTCGCCGCTCTTCCGGCGGAAGCGCACCTCCCGATCCACCACCCCCTCGCCCGGAGCGACGCCGGCCACGAGGCGCTCGCGGTCCCCCGGATCGGCGTAGAACTGGCTCGCGCTCATGCCGAGCACTTCCTCCCGGGACGCGCAGCCGAGGAGGCGCACCATCGCCGCGTTGCAGTCGAGCACGAGGCCGTCGCGACGGGTCCGCGCGATGGCGGCGAGATTGCGGTCGAAGAGCACTCGGTAGCGCGCTTCGGAGGCGCGCAGTCCCCGATCGACGTGGCGCCGCCGCTCGATCTCCCGCGAGATCAGCAGGCTCGAGACGACGGTGACCGCGATCACCGCGAGGCTGCCGAGCAGGACGATCCACTTGGTCCGGGTCGCCTGCGCCTCGCTCGCCGCGGCGCGCACGGCCAGGAGCCCGCGCTCGGTCGCCCGCAGCTCCTCCATGCCGACCAGGATGGACTCGGCGAGCCCGGTGCTGCTCCCGGCCCGCACCCGCTCCGCCGCCGCCGCCGCGCCCTGCTCCCGGCGAATCGCCACCGAGTCCGCCAGCCGCGCGAGGCGCTCGCGCAGGAGCGGCTCGAGCCGATCCAGCCGCCGCTGCTGCTCGGGGTTGTCGGTGACCAGCCGTCGCAGCGTGGCCAGCGACATCTCCGCCTGGCGACCTCCCGCCTGATAGGTCTCGAGGAAGCGCTCCTCGCCGGTCAGCGCATAGCCGCGGCTGCCGGTCTCGGCGGTGGTGGTGGACGCCGCCACCGCGTCGATCGCGGCGAGGACGTCGTAGGTGTGGCTGATCCAGCGGCCGGTCTCGGAGAGGGTGGTGACGCTCTGGTAGGACGCGGCCGCGATGCCCAGGAGCACGGCCACGGCGAGGGCAAAGGCGAGGTTGACCCTCGTCCGAATCGGCACACGAGTCCGAGTCGGGGCGCCCTGCATGTCCTGTTAAACGCTAGCATAATGTGCCCAAAAAAGTGGATGAAAGGACTTAACGCGGCGCGCTAAGTGCCCGTACTGTGTCGCCGGCGGGTCTACCGCCCGTCTTGCTCGAGAATCTGCCGCAGGCGCTCGCGGGGCACCTTGATCTCGACACCCGCCCGCTCCTCCTCCAGCAGCATGAAGCTGCTCGAGTCCCGGTCGCCCCAGCCGCGCCCGAGCGCTTCCGTGATCTCCTCGAGAGCGAGGTTGGCCAGCCGCATCGGCACCCCGTACTCGCGGCCCAGCGCGGTGGCCAGCGACACGTCCTTGTGGCCCAGGCGCAGCGCGAAGGACGGCGGCTCGAACTCGCCAGGGAGGAACTTCTCGGCCAGCCCGTCGAAGGTGCGGCGGCGCCCGCTATTGCCCTGCCGCACCGCCTGCCAGAGCAGGTCGGGGGCCACGCCCGCCTTCACGCCCATGCTGAACACCTCGGCCAGCACCGCGCGGATCGTGAAGCTCGCGCAGTTGTGCACGAGCTTGGCCACCGCGCCCGCCCCGACCGGGCCCACGTAGTAGGGCTGGTCGCCCATCGCCTCCAGCAGCGGCCGGTGCCGGTCGTACACCGCGCGCTCGCCTCCCACCCAGATGGCGAGCCGCCGCGTCCTGGCGCCCACGGGGCCGCCGCTCACCGGCGCGTCGAGCACGTGGGCGCCGCGCGCCGCGAAGAGCCCGTCGAGCCGCCGCACGAGGGCCGGGGCATTGGTGCTCAGGTCGAAGATGGCCGCGCCCGTGCGGACGCCGTGCAGCAGACCGGCCGGCCCGGTGGCGACCTGCTCCACCTCCGGCGGGCCGGGGAGCGAGGTGAAGATCACGTCCGCCGCCTCCGCCACCGCGCGCGGAGTGTCCCGCCAGACCGCCCCGGCGGCCAGGTGCGGAGCCGCCGCCGCCTTGCGGATGTCGTGCACGACGAGCGCGTGCCCGGCCGCCTGCAGGTTGGACGCCATGCTCGCGCCCATGATGCCCAGCCCGATGAACCCGACGTTCATGTCCCCTACGCTCATGTGAAGATCGCCTCCCGCCGCGCATCTTGGCACGCGCCGGCGCGGCTTGTCGACGTCGCACGGACCGCTTGCTGTCGCTGGTCAATAGAAATGTCGTGGGTACTGCAACATAGAAATGTCATGCCCAGCGCTCGGGATAGCCGGCGTTGATGGCCCGGCGCGGATCGTAGGCCCGGCGCCAGGGATGGGGCCGCCGCGGGGGCGCAGGGAGCGCGGCCGCCAGCTGCGCGAGGGCGGTGGTAAGACGGGGCGGTGCGGGCCGGCGCGGTCGGGGTCGCTGAGCGCTCGGGTGGCTGCGCGGCGTCAGCGCGAAGTCCGAGCCGGGCGTGGGGGCC
>DATHSW010000018.1:0-5788 GCA_035463855.1 Candidatus Deferrimicrobiaceae bacterium
CGGCTCGTCGTGCTCGACCAGATACAGATCGTTGGTGGGCCGGGAGCCGGGGCTCCGGCGCTCGCTCACGAACCCCTCGGGCGTTCGCTGCATCCCGCGGGACTCGCGGCCGACCCGATAGGGGAACCGCTCGATCTGCGCCTCCGGGGCGCCGAGAGCGGCCCGGGACTCGGGCGTGAGGGCCACGAGTAGCACACGACCATGCGGAGCCGGCGATCCGGACACTCAGTCCCCTCCCGCGGTTAGCCCCGAGTATCCACCGCCCGGACCGGATCGCGGCTGGAAAATCAGCGTCCCCACCCCGACCCCCCGACGCCTGCCTTGTCAGGCGCGCCCTGCAGGACGTCGGCTTCTTCCTCATCGTGAACCACGGCATCCCGCAGACCTTGATCGACGACACATTCGCCGAGGCCCGGCGCTTCCACGCGCAGCCCCTGGACGCCAAGCTCGCCCTGCGCATGAACGAGCACAACAACGGGTACATGATCCTCGGGCGCTACGCGGTGTGGACCTCGGAGGTGAACGCCAACGACAAGCCCGACCTGAACGAGGCCTTCTTCGTCAAGCGCGAGCGCGGGCCCGACGATCCGCTCGTGCGCGCGGGCCGGCGCTTCGCGGGGCCCAACCAGTGGCCGGCGAGCCTGCCGGGCTTCCGTGGAGCGGTGCTCGCCTACACCGACGCCGTGGACGCGCTGGGCCGGAAGCTCCTGCCGCTCTGCGCGACCGCGCTCGACCTGCCGCCGGACACCTTCGACGGCGCCTTCGCCGAGAGCCAGTTCAGCTTCCGGCTCACCCACTACCCGCCGGTGGCGGCCGAGGCGAACCAGTTCGGCATCGCACCGCACACGGACGCCAACTTCCTGACCTTTCTCGCCCAGAGCGGAGTGCCCGGGCTCCAGGTGCGGATGCCGGACGAGACGTGGGTCGACGTGCCGGACGTGCCCGGCTCGTTCGCGGTGAACTCGGGCGACATGATGCAGCGCTGGACGAACCACCGGTTCAAGTCCACGCCGCACCGCGCCCTGCCGCAGGTGGGCCGTCCGCGCTACGCAATCCCCTATTTCATGGGGCCGTATCTCGACACCGAGATCGTGTGCCTGCCCACCTGCCAGGGGCCCGGCAACCCACCGCGCTATCCGCCCATCAGCTACGCGGCGTACCTCGACTGGTGGTACGACGCCAACTACAACGCCGCCCGCCAGCGCGACGTGGCCTGAACAGGATCGGCGGGCCGGCCTGCGGGCTTGCCGCGTGCAGCCGCGTCGCCTATACTGCCGCATCACAGCACGCCCCTCTGAGGAGAAGCAGGTGGGCCGCTCGGGGGGAAGCATGCGGACACTGCCGGGTCGCCTCCTACCGCTCTGTTGCTCGAGCTTCTCCCATTGACTCGCATACGGGGACAGGGGAGATGATGAGCTGGCTAGCCGCGATCGGCTCGGATCCCGCCGCTATTCTGTTCGTGGCGGGGATCGTCATCCTCATCGCGGTGCTGCTCGGCGTGGTGGTCACCGGGCGCGCCCGGCGGCGGCGGGAGCGGCGTGAACAGGAGCGTATGGCTCCGGAGAAGGCGGACGAGGTCGCGATCGCCCGGTGGGTCGAGGAAGGCCGGCAGCTCTTCAACCTCTGGCAAGAAAGGGTTGAGCGCGTGAACGAGCTCCAGAGCCGCCTCGCCGCGATGGCCGAAGAGATCGGGCGGCTCCAGGCGCAACTCGGGCACATGGGCGAGCTGCGCGCCGAGAATCTCCGCCTCAATCAGGAAGCCGAGGCGCTCTTGCTGGAGCGGGACCAGCTGCGGACCGTGCTCGCCCGCATCGGCGAGCTGATCCAACGGGCCAGCAAGGAGGGGCCACCGCCATGAACATCCTCCAAGGCTCGTTGAGCAAGAAACGTCCCGAGGAGTGGGACGCCGTCCAGATCGCGGAAACCTCGTAGGAAGCGGGCCCAGGCCCTGCTAGACTCCCGCCATCGTGGATGATTGGTGGGCTCCGATCATCGGTACGATCACCGGGTTCCTGGCGGCCTGGGGGCTCCTCCAGTTGACCGAACGCCGCCGCCGGAGAATGGCTCAGGCCGTCACCCGCCGGGCCGTCGTGGCCGAGCTCCGCCACGCCGAGGTGGTCCTGAGCTCCGTCATCGTCAACCTCTCGATCGGGACCGACGCTGTCGCCGACGCGGTCCGCGAGCTCAAGATTCTCCTCGAGGTCGGGACCGAGCGCATTCTCGGCACCGGGGTCCTTGATCTGACCGCGGAGCAGCTCGAGGCCCTGAGGCACCTGCAGGGCGTGCCTGATCAAGGCGCGGCGGAGATCCTGCGCACGCTCTCGCCCGCTCAGTGCGCGCACCCCATCAGGGTGGAGGCCCCGGTCCTGGATGTGCTGCTGGCCAATCCCGCCCACGGCTTCGGAGACGTCGAGCTGCAGGCGCTCAGCGCCATCCGCTGGCAGGTGCATCTTCTCGCGGACGAGGCGCGCCCCCGCGCCCGGAAGGGCGGTGACCCCGGCTCGCGCGACCTACGTGGAGATCGCCACCCGCCTGAGCAGCTCGAGCTTGTCGAGCAGCTTGCCGGCACCCCGCACGACACAGGTCAGCGGATCGTCGCTGACCGCGATGGGCAGAGCCGTCTCCTTCCGGAGCAGCCCATCCAGGCCGCGGAGCAACGCGCCCCCGCCCGTCAGCATGATGCCCGTGTCGACCAGGTCCGCGGCCAGCTCCGGCGGGACCTGCTCCAGGCAGGTGTGGACCGCCGCCACGATGGCCCCGACCGGCTCCCGGAGCGCCTCCCGGACCTCGGCGCCCGTGACGACGATGCCCCGGGGGAAGCCGTCGATGAGGTCGCGTCCCTTGACCTCCATCTTCTCGCTTTCACTGCCCGATGGGGCGGCCGAGCCCAGCTTGATCTTGACCTCCTCCGCCTGTCGCTCCCCGATCAGCAGGTTGTAGGTCCGTCGCATGTGCTGGATGACGGCCTCGTTCATCTCGTCGCCTGCGATTCGCACGGACTTGCCGTAGACGATCCCGGCCAGGGACATGATCGCCACCTCGGTCGTGCCCCCGCCGATGTCCACGATCATGTGGGCGCCCGGCGCTTCGATCGGGAGGCCGGCCCCGATGGCGGCGGCCATCGGCTCGTCGATCAGGTACACCTCGCGGGCGCCCGCCTCCCGCGCCGAGTCCCGCACGGCGCGCTTCTCGACCTGCGTGATCTCGGATGGGACGGTGAGCACGATGCGTGGATGGACCAGGCTCTGACGGCGGTGGACCTTCCGGATGAAGTAGTTCAGCATCTTCTCGGTCACGTCGAAGTCGGCAATCACGCCATGCCGCAGGGGGCGGAGGACGCCGATCGAGCCGGGGGCCCGGCCCAGCATGGCTTTGGCCTCCTCGCCGACCGCCAGGAGCGACTGATCCCTCTGGCTGATCGCGACGACGGAGGGCTCATCGAGGACGATGCCCTTGCCGCGGACGTAGACAAGGGTATTGGCAGTGCCGAGGTCGACCGCGAGGTCTTCCGAGAACAGCTGGGCCAGCGCCCGAAGCAGCATGCTCAGGCTCGGCGTCGTCCTCGACGCTGCCGGATCTCACGGAGAAGCGCGGACATGCTCAGCCGGGGCTTCCGCGGGTCAGGCGGCGCGGCCCGACGGCGGGTGAGGCTCGGCATCGATGAGTCGTGATGGCAGACGAGGCAGTACTCGCCCTCGATCGCCGCGCAATCCTTCAGCGAGTGCTCACAGGGCTTGTCAGCCTTGCACGCGAGGCACATGATGGGCACGGACTGAGGCGAGCAAGCCGCGTTCCAGGGCTGGCATGGGCGAAACCACGGGCACTTACGCGGTTGGCGGCCTCGGGGCGGCGAAAAGAAAGGCGGGTATGGACAATAAATCACCCACTCAAGCCGAGTGAGTGTCCTGCTGCCCGGCTACGTAACCGTCATCACCGCCCGCCCCGCCGGGAGGCCCACCGCCTTGCTGATCTTGGCCGGCTGGTCCGCGTGCGCCTGATCCACGTCGGCAACGTGAGCTCGTCAATGCCCAGAAGCAGATCTGGCCATGGCTATCACCTCCCGAGACTCCCGTACACAGGAGGCGCCGGCCGTCAACCGACGCGGAACTTGAAGGCGTACGGGCTGTTCGACGTCCCCACGATGATCACGTCGCCATCGTGCAGCGCGATGGTGCCACCCCGGGTGCCGCCGCCGACGATCTCGCCTTCGACGATCGTGCCGCAGGTGCTCTCGCGATCCACGAGCACGTAGCCGGCGCCGTCGCGCTCGATCAGGAAGTGCGCGCGGCTCACGTTCATCGGCTCGTCGTGCTCGACCAGATACAGATCGTTGGTGGGCCGGGAGCCCGGGCTCCGGCGCTCGCCCACGAACCCCTCTGGGGTTCGCTGCATCCCGCGGGACTCGCGGCCGACCCGATAGGGGAACCGCTCGATCTCCGCCTGCGGGGCGCCGAGCGCGGCCCGGGATTCGGGCGTGAGGGCCACGAGTAGCACACGGCCATGCGGAGCCGGCGATCCGGACATTCAGTCCCCTCCCGCGGTTGCCCTGAACACCGCTACCTGGCGCGGCCCGGCCGCCGGGCGCGCCGAGCCGTGCGCGACGTGGCTTTTCGCCCTTGCTTGTACGCCACGATCTCGCGCGCCATCAGGACGACCAGGCCCCGAGCCACCGGGCCGAGATCGCGCCGGCGATCCCCGGCGGCATCGCCGATGGCGTGCAGCACGTCGGTGACCAGCTGCTGGGCCTGCGTGACCTGTTCCTTCACGTGCGGCCTGGCGTCCGCCCCCAGGTCCGTCAGCTCGTCCCACGCGTCGAGCAAGATCCCCGGGTCAGTTCGGATATGCTCCCGCACGGCCGCCCAGACGGCTTCCGGGGCCCCGTTGGTCTCCGTGATCAGGTTCCAGACGATCGCCGCCAGTCCGTCCATCAGCCGCCGGGGGCCTCACGCCTGATGACGCGAACGTGCCGGTGGCAGGTGGAGCACACACCGTGGAATGAGGCAAACCGCTCATCAAGTCCAAGCATCGTCATCATGACGACGCCGACTCGCTGGTTGAGCGCCGTCGCGACGCACTCGGCGCACAAGGTCTCACCGGGCTCTCTGAGCAATCCGACAATGGTCTCGCGAAGCTCCCGCAAAGCACCGGCCCCGGGGCGGCGCGTGTGCTTATTCGATGCCAGAGCCGGCCACACGCTCGAGGGCCAATGTTTCAGCGAGTTGGGGTCAAGGAGCATGAGAGGAGACCGCTTGGCCTGGGCGTCGTGTCCGACCGGGCGCCGGAAGGCCCGCAGGCATTCTGTCCTGGCTCTCGCTCATAGCCCGGTCGAGGCGGACCCGAGGCGTTCGGCGCGCTCCTCCGCCTGGCGGACGCGCCCGGAGAGCGTCACCAGGATGGTCTGGGTGAGCCCCGGCACGTCCCGGAGAAGCGCGGCGAAGTGCCGGCGGCTGATCACGAGCAGTCGGACCGGCGTGTCGGCCACCACGGTCGCGGACCGGGGCCCGCCGTCCAGCAGGCTCATCTCGCCGAAGAACTCGCCCGGGTGGAGCAGCACGTGCCGGTCGGCCGACACGTCGGCTCGAGCGGTGCCGTCGATGATCAGGAAGAACTCGTCGCCGGGCTCGCCGGCACGGGTCAGTACCGTGCCCGCCGCGACGTCGAAGACCCGGGCGATCCTGGCGACGCTCCGGAGTTGTCGCTGGCTGCATTCCTCGAAGAGCGAGACCTCCTGGAGCCGCTCGATCTTGTCCTCCTGCCTGGCTCCAGGGCCGGACGAGACGGGTTCCAG
>DATHSW010000019.1:0-16446 GCA_035463855.1 Candidatus Deferrimicrobiaceae bacterium
ACGTCTCCTCGGTGGACTCGCTCGGCGGCTACCTGGTCGCGCGCTTCAACCCGGCGCCGCCCTACGCCGCGGCCCGCTGCGCCGCCGCCGCCCGCGCGGGCAAGAGCCCGGGCGGCTGGCGCGCCGGGCGCGTCGCGCATCCGTACGCGGTCACGCCCTATCACGCCGACTACCTCCAGCACTGGGACCTCGCCCAGGCCGCGCGCCGGGCCGTCGAGGCCGCGCGGCCGGGCCCGCCGGGCCCGCCGGTGGCGGTCGAGGAGGTGGATCTCCAGAGCCTGCTCGCCGCGCACACGATCGGCGCGGGCGGCACCTTCGCGCCGCCCTGGCTCAAGGAAGGATGGTTCCACGCCTACCTGCTGCAGGCGCCCGCCATCTCGGACGCGGCCGCCCGCCAGGCCGTCGACGGCCTCTACCGGCGCCTCGTCACGTTCGCCTACGACGGCGCGGCGGAGCGCGCGGACATCGAGCGCCGGCTCGTCCAGCGGCTCGCGGCCGGCTGCGAGCGCCCCGTGCTCGGCTACACGGTGCGCCGCGAGTCCTTCAACGCGGAGTTCTCGCAGGGCATCGAGAACGTCGCCTGGGATTCCCAGCGCGGCTTCAACTCCGAGATCTTCGTGCGCACCGCCAAGCTCAAGGACTTTCCGTGGAACGGCTGGCTCAAGGTCGGCGTCGGCGGCCGCGCCACCGCCGCCTGGAATCCGGTTGCCGGCTTCACCGACGCACCGGGGCGGCTGCTCTGGGCCGCGGTCGGCGATCCCGGCCTGATCCCGGCGCCCTACGCGGCCGACTTCGTCCCCCATCGCGCGGTGCCCGCCCAGGTCGCGGTGGCGGGGCCCTCGGGCTTCGAGATCCCCAGGGACGCGCTGTTGCCGGAGCCGGGAACGGGCGCGCTGCTCCCGGTGGGGAAGGGGAAGACCGCCAAGGCCCGGGTGATCTATCGCCTCTGGGGCTCGGCGGCCCACGACAACACGCGCGTCTCGGCGGCCGACGCGCTCTACCCTTACGTCTTCGCCGCGCGCTGGAGCGCCCGGCGCGGGCCCGGGAGCGTCGAGCACGATCCGGCGATCGAGGCGGCCACCGAGCTCGCGCGCCAGGCCCTCGTCGGCGTGCGGGTGGTGAAGGTGGACAGCGAGGTGCGGCGCTACAGCGATATCACGTTCACCTACGTGGTGCCGGTGGTCGAGGTCTACCTCAACGCGGCCACCGCCGACGCCCGGGAGCTGGCCGCGCTCGCCCCGCCCTGGAGCGCGACGCCCTGGCACGTGATGGTGCTGATGGAGGAGGCGGTCCGGCGGGGCGTCGGCGCCTTCTCCGCCGAGGAGGCGCGGCGGCGCGGGGTGCGCTGGCTCGATCTCGCGCGCGATCCCAAGACCCGGGTGGAGCTCGGCGCGATCCTGGACGGGCTCGCGCGGCAGAACCACGTGCCGGAGGCGCTCAAGCGGCTGGTGGCGGCCGACGAGGCGCACGCCCGCTGGGCCGCGCTGCGCCAGTTCGCCCAGCGCCGCGGTCACTACCTGGTCACCAACGGGCCCTACCAGCTCGAGAAGTGGACGGACACCGCGGCCGTGCTCCAGGTCTTCCGGGACATGAACAACCCGCTCGGCGTCGGCACCTACGATCGCTTCGCGATTCCCCGGCGTGCCTACGTTGCGCGCGTCACCGCGCGCGGCGACCGGCTGGAGGTGGCGGCGGAGATCGAGCGCACCGAGAAGTTCATGCGGGAGTACCGCCTCGTGCGCGAGCCGCTCGGCTCGCGCGGCGAGGAGGAGCGGCCCGACCTGCCCGCCTGCCGGTACGTGATCCTCGGCGCCGACGGGACGGTGGCCGCCGCCGGGCTGTCCCGTGACGTGCAGGCCCATCGGCTGATCGTCGACCTCAAGGGCCGGCTCAAACCGGGCGCCTACACCGCCCTGGTGGCCCTGGCCCTGGGCGATAACCTCGTCGGCCCGGAGGTGGCGACCGTGCAGTTCCGGGTTGATGCGGCCCCATGAAGTAGGGCATCTTATCGGCCCATGGACACCCTCGTCGTCCACGTCCTCAACGCGCTCCTCTACGCCTCCGTGATGTTCCTGATCGCGGGCGGGTTGAGCCTCATCTACGGGGTGATGCGCATCGTCAACCTCGCGCACGGCAACCTCTACGCCTTCGGCGCCTACGTGACCGCGTGGGCGGTAGGGCGGGCGCTTGGCGGGGCCACCGAGGCGAGCCTCTGGATGTACGCGCTGCTGCCGGTCGGCGCGCTGGCCGCCGCCGCGCTGGGCGCGGTGCTCGAGCCGACCCTGCTGCGGCCGCTCTATCGCCGCGCGGAGGAGTACCAGCTCCTCATCACGTTCGGCCTGCTCCTGATCCTGGAAGACGTGATGCGCTTCCTGTGGGGGCCGTACCCGCTGCAGGCGAGCGCGCTGTACGAGGGCCTCGGCAGCCTCAGGTTCGGCGAGTCCATCTACCCGACCTACAACCTGGTCGTGATCGTCGTCGGCGCCGCCGCCGCCGCCGCGCTCTGGGCCTTCGTGTACCGGACGCAGTTCGGGGTGGTGCTCCGGGCGACGTCCCAGAACATGCGCATGGCGCAGGCCCTGGGCGTGAACGTGAACCGCGTCTACGTGCAGGCCTTCACCCTCGGCTGCTTCATGGCCGGGCTGGGCGGCTCGGTGATCGTGCCCCAGCAGGGTGCGGTGCTGGGCATGGGCGTGGACGCGCTGATCCTCGCCTTCGTGGTGGTGGTCATCGGCGGCCTCGGCAGCCTCGAGGGCGCGCTGATCGGCGCCCTCATGGTGGGCGTGGTCCGCGAGGCGGGCATCACCTTCTTTCCGGAGATCGAGCTCGCGGTGCTCTACCTCATGGCGGCGGCCGTGCTCCTGATCCGGCCCGCGGGCATCCTGGGGCGCGCGTGAACCCGATGACCGCGTCGCCGCGCCGGGTGCTCGCCTGGTCGGCGCCCGTCCTGCTCGGGCTCATCGCGCTGCCGTTCGTGGTGCCGCCCTACCAGACGGTGCTGCTGTCCTACGGTCTGGTCTTCGCCATCGCCGCGCTCGGGTTCAACCTGCTGCTGGGTTATACCGGGCTGCTTTCGTTCGGCCACTCCGCCTACTTCGGCACCGGCGCCTACGCGGTCGCGTTCATCGTGAAGTATCTCAAGCTCGAGTCCATGGAGGCCTTCCTGCTGGGGGGGATCCTGGCCTCGGGCGCGGTGGCCGCCCTCTTCGGCCTCCTGTGCGTGCGGTACACCAAGATCTTCTTCGGCATCCTGACCCTGGCCCTCTCCCAGGTTCTGTGGAGCCTCGCCTTCAAGTTCTTCTGGGTGACCGGCGGCAGCGACGGGCTCCGCGTGCCGACCCCCACGCTCCTGGGCGGCACCGTCCGGGCGGGCGGCGACAAGTTCGAGTTCCTCTCGCACCGCTACTATTTCTACGTGCTCGCCGTCTTCGTGATCTGCGTGGCGGTCATGTGGGTGATCGTGCACTCGCCCTTCGGCAAGGCGCTCCAGTCCATCCGCGACAACGAGACGCGGGCCGAGTTCGTGGGGGTGCAGGTCTGGCACTACCGCTGGGTGGCGTTCCTGATCTCGGGCATGTTCACCGGGCTCGCGGGAGCGCTGTGGGTGCCCCTCAACGGGCTCACCACGCCCGACATCCTGCACTGGACCTTCTCGGGCCGGATGGTCTTCTTCACGGTGCTGGGCGGCTTCCAGACCTTCTTCGGCCCCATCGTCGGCGCCGTCATCTACAACTACCTGGAGACCTACGCGGTCGGGAACACGGTGTACTGGCAGATGGTCCTGGGGATCGTGCTGGTCGTGCTGGTGCTCGCCCTGCCCGCGGGTGTGGTGGGGACGCTCCGGCGCCTGGGGCTGCGCCCGGTGAAGGTGACCTGAGAATGGACATCCTCAAGACCACGCAGCTCTGCAAGTCCTTCGGGGAGACCCACGCGGTGGACCACGTGGACTTCACGGTGGCCGCGGGGGAGGTGCTGGCCCTCATCGGCTCCAACGGCGCGGGCAAGACCACGCTCATCAACCTGATCAGCGGCCTCATCCCGCCCGACTCGGGCCGCGTGGAGTTCCAGGGGGCCGACATCAGCCGGGCCTCCGTCCACGAGAAGATCGAGCTGGGGATCGCGCGCAGCTTCCAGCTCGTCAATCTCTTCGACCAGCTCCCGGTGCGGGAGAACGTGTCGCTCGCCATCTTCTCCCGGGAAGGGCGGACCCGGCGGCTATTCTCGCTGGCCGAGGCCGACGTCGCGGTGCGAGACGAGGCGATGGCGGTGCTCAAGCAGTTCGGCCTCGACAGCCGCGCGGCCATGCCCGCGGGCGGGCTCTCGCAGGGCGAGCGGAAGCTGCTCGACGTGGCGGTGGCCTACGCGCTCCGGCCCAAGCTGCTCTTCCTCGACGAGCCGACCAGCGGGGTGAGCACGCGGGAGAAGGCGCCGATCATGGACATCATCAGCCAGGTGGTGCGCTCGGGCGGCATCACCGCGGTGATCGTCGAGCACGACATGGACGTCGTCTTCACCTACTGTCCCCGGATCGTCGCGATGCACCAGGGCGCGATCCTGGCCGACGGCACTCCCGAGCAGATCCGCAACAACGCCCAGGTGACCGCCAACCTCCTGGGCGCCCAGACCGCCTGACGCGCCCATGCTCGAGCTCGAGCGCCTGAACGTCTTCCGCGGCCCCGCCCAGGTCCTCCGCAACCTGTCCCTGACCGTCGGGGACCGCGAGTCGGTCTGCCTGGTCGGCCGCAACGGGGCGGGCAAGACGACCACCATCGACGGCATCATGGGGCTCCTCCCGCTCAAGAGCGGCCGGGTGGCCCTCGGGGGGCGCGACATCACCCGGCTGCCCGCGCACGAGCGCGCGCTCGGTGGCATCGGCTATTCCCCGGAGGACGCGGGGATCTTTCCGGACCTGACGGTGGCCGAGAACTTCCGGATCAGCCAGTCGCTGGCACGGTCGGCCGGGAAGGGCGGCGCGGTGGTCGCCGCGAACGGCATCGACGAGCGCGTCCTCGGCCTCTTCCCGGAGATCGGCGACTTCATCGGCCGGCGCGGCTTGCATCTCTCCGGAGGCCAGAAGAAGATGGTGGCCATCGGGCGCGCCATGACGCTGTCTCCCTCGATCCTCCTGCTCGACGAGCCCTTCGAGGGGCTGGCTCCGGTGGTGGTGAGCCGCTTCATCGACGCGGTGAAGCAGATCAAGGCCCTGGGCATCTCGCTGCTCATCGCCGAGTCCAACCTCATGACCGCCTCCCGCGTGGCCGACCGGCTGTACGCGATCGACCGCGGCGAGATCATCTTCGAGGGCGAGCCCCGGCGCGCGTTCGAGAACCCCGACGTCATGAAGACCCTGCGCGGCTGATGCTGGCCTTCCTGACTCCCAAGCCGACTCCCGAGCGGGCCGCCGCGATCCTGCGGCGGGTGTTCGGCAGCCTGCCCGCGTCGTTCTCCTTCCGGCTCTGGGACGGCCAGGAGGTGCGCTTCGGATCGGACCGGCCCGAGTGCACCGCGGTGATCAAGAGCCCGGAGACGTTCCTCTCGCTGATCCGCGACCCTTCGCCGTACAATTTCGCCGAGGCCTACGTCCAGAGCCGGATCGATCTGGAGGGCGATCTGTTCGGGGCGATGGCGGTGGCCAACGTGGTCGAGAACCTGAGGGTGACGCCGCTCCAGAAGCTGTCGATCTTCCTGTCGCTGTGGAGGCGGTGATGGATCACGACGCGATCGTGGTCGGAGGCGGGCCGGGCGGGAGCACCGCCGCCTGGCGGCTGGCCGGGGCGGGCCTGCGCCCCCTCGTGCTCGACGCCGCGGTCTTCCCGCGCGTGAAGATCTGCGCGGGGTGGGTGACGCCGGAGGCGCTCGCCGACCTCGAGGTGGATCCGGACAAGTACCCGCTGACCATCCAGCCCTTCGACCGGTGCGTGCTCGAGTTCGCGGGCGCGCGCCACGAGACGGGCTGGCCGCGGCCCACCAGCTACGGCATCATCCGCCGTGAGTTCGACCACTACCTGCTCGAGCGCGCGGCCGCCGCCGGCGCGGACGTGCGCTGGGGCATCCGGGTGACCGGCGTGTCCGAGCAGGCCGACCGGGTGCGCGTCGAGACCGACCACGGGGCCTTCGAAGCGCCGGTCGTGATCGGCGCGGGCGGCCACCGCTGCCCGGTGGCGCGGGCGCTCGGGGAAGTCTCCGAGCGCGAGGAAGTCGTGGCGGCGCAGGAGAGCGAGACGCGGCTGCCCCCCGAGTGGGTGGAGCGCCTCGAGCCGTTCCTGCGCGCGCCCGAGCTCTACGTCGAGCCCGACCTCCGCGGCTACGGCTGGTACTTCCCGAAGCGCGAGTTCATCAATATCGGGGTGGGGTGCACCCACGGGGGCGACGGGAGCCTTCCCCGCCGGCGGGACGCGCTGGTGGCCGCCCTGCGCGCCTCGGGCCGGCTGCCCGACGGGCTGCCGATCGAGCCGTTCAAGGGGCACGCGTACGTCGTGAGGCGCCAGGCGCCGCGGCGGCTCCACGGCGGCCGGTTCTGTCTGATCGGTGATGCGGCCGGGCTCGCCCGCGACATGTCGGGCGAGGGGATCGGGCCCGCCATCCGGAGCGGCCGGCTGGCCGCGGAGGCGGTGACGGCCCTGATCCGCCGGGGGACGCCGCTCGACGGGTACGCGCGGCAGATCGTGGCCCGCTACGGCCCCGGGGAGCTCGGCTGGCTCCGGCGGAAGCTCTCGAATCTGCCCGACGCCCTGGCCCGGGCGGGCGTGCGCCTGGTCCTGGGCTCGGAGGCGGCCCGGCGTCGGATCGTGTTCGATTCCATCTTTGGCATGCGAGAGGTGGCGCCATGAACCAGTCCCCGCGCTCCAAGGAGTACGACGCCCGATCGATCGCGCACCACTACGATGTCTCGAACGAGTTCTACGCGCTGTTCCTCGACCCCCTGATGGTCTACACCTGCGCCTACTACCGCGACTCGGACGGCAAGCTCGAGCAGGCGCAGGAGGACAAGCTCGATCTCGTCTGCCGCAAGCTGCGCCTGCAGCCGGGCGAGCGGGTGCTCGACATCGGCTGCGGCTGGGGCGGCTTCAGCATCTGGGCCGCCCAGCACTACGGCGTCCGCGCCCACGGGGTGACGCTCTCGAAGGCGCAGGCGGAATGGGCGGCGGCGCGGATCAAGCGGGAGGGGCTCGAGGGGCGGTGCCTGGTCGAGTACCGCGACGTCCGGGACCTGCCCGCCGACGCGCGCTACGACAAGATCGCGGCGATCGGGGTCATCGAGCACGTGGGCATCCCGAACTACCCGTCGTTCTTCGGGCGCGTGAAGGAGATGCTGGTGGCCGGCGGGCTGTATCTCAACCACGGCATCCACCACGAGTTCCACTGGAAGCGCACGAGCCAGACCGACTTCCTGTACCGCTACGTGTTCCCGAACGGCGATCTCTCCGGCGTCACCGAGACGCTCACCGAGATGGAGCGGGCGGGCTGGGAGCTGCTCGACCTGGAGAACCTGCGCCTGCACTACGCGCGGACGTGTCGGCAGTGGGCCGAGCGCCTCAAGGCCCGCGCGGACGAGGCGCGCGCGATCGTGGGCGAGCAGATCTACCGGACCTGGCTGCTCTACCTCACGTGCTCGTCGGTGGCCTTCACGAGCGGCTCCATCGGCCTCTACCAGGTGCTGATGCAGAAGCAGTGGGACCAGACGCGCGGGTCCGCCCCCACGACCCGCGAGGGGATCTACGCGAACTGGTAGGGCGTGGGGGCGGTTGCGGGTAGCCCGCGTCAGCGGGCGGCCAGGGCCCGCTCGATCTCGTCCACGTGCTCGCGCCGGTGCTCGGCGCGACGCACGTTGATGGGGCTTCCCGCGGCGGCGTTCGCCGCGAGCGCGGCGTCGCTGAGGGCGGCGACTCGCTGATCCGCGGCGAGCGCCGCGTCCACCGCGATCCGCGCGGCCACGCGCGGCGCCAGCCCCAGGCAGAGCGGCTTCCCGGCGTCGTTGATCCAGTCGACGTCCGCTTCGTGGTGGGCCGGCGGTCGGGTGCCGCGCCCGTCGGCGCCCCAGGCGTCGAGCAGGGTCACGACGCGGTAGTCCCAGAAGGCCAGGTGAGCGAGCACCCCCGCCACCGTCCAGCCGGCCTCGAGCGTCCGGGACAGCTCCCGATCGCCGAGCCTGCCGACGAGCGCCTCAAGCCGCGCGAGCTGGATCTGGTTCTCGGCCACGTACGATCGATCGGTCGCCATGAGCGCCTCCTCGTGCGCGCACACATCTTACCCTGTGACCCCGCCCGCGGCCGCCCGTGAAATGGCCGACCCGTTGCCGCCCCCGCCCGATTCATGCTACACACGCGGGAGCGATGGACGTTCTCGCCGCGCACGCCGCCCGGCATCCCGAGAAGCCCGCTCTCCTCGAAGGCGAGCGCGTCTGGAGCTGGGCGGAGCTCATCGCCCGGCGCAACCGGCTGGGGCACGGCCTCGTCGACCTGGGTCTGCCGCCCGGCGGCCACGTCATCGTCTACGCGGAGAACTCGCTGGAGCACTACCTGGCCAGCGCGGCCGCGCGGGCGGCCGGGCTCATCCCGGCGCCGATGAATCACCGGCTGGTGGCCGAGGAGGTCGTCTACATCCTCGACCACTCCGACGCGGTCGCGGTGCTGGTGAGTGACCGGTTCCTCCCGATGGTCGAGACCGTCCGGGCCCAGGCCGGCAAGGTGCGGCAGTGGATCCTGCTCGGATCCGAGCGGCGCCCGTGGGGCGTGCACGTGGACGACCTGCTCGCCGCGGGCCGGCCCGATCCGGTGGAGCCGCGGGTGGGCGAGGGCTTCGGCGCGTCCATCATCTATACCGGCGGCACCACCGGGAAGCCCAAGGGGGCGCTGCGGCGGGGAATCAACCCCCAGGACTTGATGGACACGCTGCGGGCCATGGATCTGCTCGATCCGGCGCACGTGCACCTGGTGGCCGGGCCCATGTACCACTCGGCGCCGGGCGGGCTCGCGCTCTACACGCATCTGGTGGGCGGCACCGTGGTGATCATGCCGAAGTTCGATCCGGAGCAGGCGCTGGCCCGGATCGAGCGCCACCGCTGCACCAGCACCTTCATGGCTCCAACACTCCTCAAGCGAATCATCGACCTGCCCGCGGCGGTCCGGGCGCGCTACGACGTGTCCTCGATGCGCGCCATCATCATGGCGGCGGCCCCGTGCCCGATGAGCGTGAAGGAGGGCGTGGTGGCCCACTTCGGGCCCGCCCTCTACGAGTTCTACGGCTCGAGCGAGCTGGGGGTGAACACGGTGCTGCGCCCGGAGGACGTGCTGCGCAAGCCGGGCTCCTGCGGCCGGGCCGCCCCCGGCAAGGAGATCGCGCTGCTGGACGACGAGGGCCGGCCGGTGCCCGTCGGCGAGCCGGGCGAGCTCTACGTGCGCCGCTTCCCCGGCATCCTCGACGAGTACTACCGCGACCCGGAGGCGACCGAGAGGATGCGCCGCGGCGACTGGTACACGGTGGGTGACGTGGCCTACATGGACGCGGACGGCTTCTACTACATCTGCGACCGCAAGCGCGACATGATCATCTCGGCGGGCGTGAACATCTACCCGGCCGAGATCGAGGACGTGCTCCACCGCCACCCCCAGGTGCTCGACGCCGCGGTGTTCGGGGTGCCCGATGAGGAGTGGGGCGAGCGGGTGCACGCCGCGCTCCACGTGCGGCCCGGCGAGCCGCTCACCGCCGAGGAGATCACCGCCTTCTGCCGGCAGCACATGGCCGGCTACAAGGTGCCCCGCGAGGTCTCCTTCCACGACGTCTTCCCGCGCGACGCGGCGGGCAAGCTCCTGAAGCGCCAACTCCGCGAGCCCTACTGGGCCGGCCGCGCCTCGCGCGTGTAGCGCGCCCCCATGCGCGTCCGCCTCACCGCCAAGATCACCGCCCTGATCATCCTGGTGCTGATCATCGGCTTCGGGGTCTCGACCGTGCTCACGATCAAGCGGGAGAGCGAGCTGCTGGTCGAGCAGAACAAGATGGCGGCGCGCCAGCTCATCGGCACGCTGGTGTCGAGCATCGAGACCGCCATGCTCTCCGAGCGGCCCGACATCACCCGCGGCCTCATCGACGATCTCCGCAACTCGAAGCTCGTCCAGGGCCTGGTGGTCTACCGCCGTAACGGGGTGGAGGCCTTCACGGACCTCGCCACCCTCCGGGAGGTGTCGAAGGAGGCGGAGCTGCCCCGAGGCGTGATGGCCTCCATCGAGAAGATGCGGCGCGAGCCGGGCCGCACCATGGCGGGGCCGCTCTTCACGCGGGCCCTCGACACCCTGCAGACCCAGGAGGCGCTCGAGTCCCGCGAGGGCGCCACCGTGTTCACGGTCTACCAGCCGATTCCCAACCAGGAGCGCTGCCAGGGCTGTCACGGCTCGGACCACAAGGTGCGCGCGGTCGTCCAGGCGGCCACCTCCATGGAGCCGGTGATGGCCGAGGTGCGCAAGCAGCGGAACCGCCAGATCATGATCGGCTTCATGACCATCGTGGCCGCGGCCGCGGTGCTGGCGGTGGCGATGCGCTTCGTGGTGGTGCGGCCGATCCACGAGCTGGCCGCGGTGGCCCGCCGCATCGGCGAGGGCGACTTCGCGGTGCGGGCCCGCGCCGCCTCCGGCGACGAGGTGGCCGAGCTGGGCTCGGCCCTCAACGACATGACCGGCCACCTCGCGCGCGCCCAGCAAGACCTGGCCGCCCGCAACACCGAGCTGGCCACCGCGCTCGAGAACCTGCAGGCCTCGCGGCAGCGGCTCGAGGTGCTCGAGCAGCTCAAGGGGGAGCTGTCCAAGTTCGTGCCCGACGCGGTCAAGGAGCTGCTCGAGCGGGACCCGAGCGCCACGAGCCTCGAGAAGCGCAACGAGGAGGTCTCGGTCCTCTTCCTCGACATCGCGGGTTACACGCGCCTCTCCGAGCAGCTCGAGGCCAAGCGCCTCAACCAGCTCGTGCAGACCTACTTCTCGAGCTTCCTCGAGATCATCCGCCGTCACCACGGCGATGTGAACGAGACCGCGGGCGACGGGCTCATGGTGATCTTCCAGCGGCAGCGCCACGGGGAGACCGGCGGGGGGACGGGTGGGGACGAGGACCACGCCCTGAACGCGACCCGGGCCGCCTTCGCCATCCGCCAGAAGACGGCCGCGCTGAACGAGGAGTACGCGGGGGTGTTCCCGGTCATTGCGCTGCACATGGGAATCAACACCGGCCAGGCGCTGGTGGGCGCGACCAAGCTGGGCGGGGCCGCCTCCCAGCGCTGGACCTTCACCGCCACCGGGCCCACCACCAACATCGCCGCGCGCTTCGCGGGCCTCGCCGAGGGTGGCGACATCGTGGTCGGCCAGGTGACCGCCGATCGGATCGCCGGGCTCTTCGTGCTCGAGGCGCTCGGCGAGCGCACCTTCAAGAATGTCTCGCAGCCCCTCGCGGTGTACCGCGTGATCCCGCCCGGGGTCTACAGCAAAGTCACCTGAGCGCAGCTCAGGTATCCCGTCCCGGGGTCTGGAGCAAAATCACGCGACTCAGCGGCGGCCGCCGGCCATGAGGCGGGCTTCGGGCAGGGCCCGCAGCCGGGCCATGGCGAGCACGCCCAGGAAGGGCCCGACCCCCAGCACCGCGAAGGCCCAGCGCCAGCCGATCCAGTCCACGACGGGTGGGATCAGCCAGATGGAGACCATGGTCAGCGCGAAGCCCAGGCAGGTCTGGGTGGTCAGCGCGGTGCCGACGTAGGCCGCGGGCGCCAGCTCGGTCACCGCGGTGGAGAACTGGGCGGAGTCCGCGATGACCGTGATGCCCCAGACCACCGCCACCAGCAGGGTCAGCAGCGGCGGGCCGCCGAATGTGAGCCCGATCAGGACCGCGCACAGCCCGGACAGGGCCATGGCCGCCATGGTGAGCGTGGTGCGTCCCCAGCGGTCAGCGAGCGCGCCGCCCGCGTAGGCGCCGAAGCCGCCGGCCAGCCCCGCGCAGACGAACGTCGCCGCGCTGGCATTGAGCCCCGCGTACCCGCCGCCGCCGCGGGCCTCGAGGCTCGCGGCGAGGAAGGCGGCGAGCCAGGCCCACATCGCGTAGAGCTCCCACATGTGCCCGAAGTAGCCGAGGCACGCCAGCCGCGGGCCGGGCTCGCGGAGCACCGCGCCGGCCATGCGCAGATCGAAGCGGGCCGGCGGGAAGCGATGGGGGCCCTCGGTGACCAGCGTCACCGCGACCGCCCCGAGCGCGGCCATGAGCGACGCGGCAAGCAGGGTGTGGCGCCACGGCAGCTCGGTGAGGCCGCGGATGAGATGGGGCGCCGCCGATCCTACCGTGAGCGCGGCCACCAGGAGCCCGATCGCGAGGCCGCGGTCCTCGCGGAACCACGTGGCCGCGATCTTCATCGCGGGCGGGTAGGTGCCGGCCAGGCAGAGGCCGGTGAGAAACCGCAGCACGAGCGCGGGTCCCAGCTCCTCCACCCAGAGGGCCAGCACCGCGTTCACCAGCGCGCCGGCCAGCGCGCCCCACATCATGAGCGCGCGCGGGGGCAGGATGTCGGGGAGATTGGTGAGCGCGGCCGCGAGGGTGCCGACGATGAACCCCGCCTGCACCGCGATGGTCAGGCCCGCGCGGCCGCCGTCACCCAGCGCCCATTCCCGGGAGAGGGCGGGCAGGACCGCGGAGGCGCTGAACCAGAGCGAGAGCGCCAGCAGCTCCGCCAGCGACAGCAGGCCGAGCGCCCTCCAGCGAGCCGATCCCTCGTCCATGTTTTGTGCATCTAAGCACAAGTCGGGGCGCAAGAGATGCGCTGCGCGAGGCGCGACCGAGTCAGGCGGGGCCGCGGTCAGGCCCACTGTGTTGACTGAGTACAGCTGTTCGTCTAGCATCGTTCGGAGGCGCTGGTGCATCGCGCCATCCGACTCAACGACGAGAGGATTCCATGGCCGATTCGCTGATGACGCTATCGGAACACCTCGCCACCCAGCAAGCCACCCTCTCGGCCGCTCACGCTCGCAACGTCGCCGCCGTCGTGGGCCGCATCGGCCGCGTCGCGGCGGTGATCGCCCAGGAGCTGGCGCACGCCGCGCTCCGCGACCGGCTCGGCTACGTGGGCGGCACCAACGTCACCGGCGATCAGGTCAAGAAGCTGGACGTCTGGGGCCACGAGACCATGGTGAGCGCGCTGCGCGAGACGGGTGCCTGCGCGGCGATCATCTCCGAGGAGGCGCCGGAGCCGGTCGAGCTGGAGGCGGGCGCCGGGAACGCGGTGGTGGTGTGCACGGATCCGGTGGACGGCTCGTCGAACCTCGACGTCAACGGCGCGGTGGGCACGATCTTCGCGCTGCGCCCGTCGAACGGCAAGTCGCCGGCGGGGCCGGCGGCCCTCGGGCGCGGCACCGAGCAGATCGCGGCCGGCTACGTGATGTACGGGCCCGCCACCGCGCTGGTCTACACGGTGGGGCGGGGGACCCACGGCTTCACCCTCAACCGGGAGACCGGCGAGTTCCTGCTCACCAATCCCGACATCCGCATCCCCCGGCGCGGCCGGGCCTACGGCATCAACGAGGGCAACGTGCACTCGTGGCATCCCGGCCAGCGCGCGTTCGTCGAGCATCTCAAGATGAAGGACAAGGCGAGCGGCCGGCCCTACTCGCTCCGCTACTCGGGCGCGATGGTGGCCGACGTCCACCGTACGCTCCTGGACGGCGGCCTCTTCATGTACCCGGCCGACTGGAGCGATCCCGGCAAGCCCAAGGCCAAGCTGCGGCTGCTCTACGAGGTCGCGCCGATGGCCTGGATCGTCGAGCAGGCGGGTGGCCGGGCGAGCACCGGGCTCGAACGAGTGCTCGATCTGGCCGCCACCGACTATCACCAGCGATCGGCTGTCATCCTCGGCAGCCCCGAGGACGTGGCGATGGCCGACGAGTTCTATCGCCGATAACCACTGAGCCAGGAAAGGACGGGCACGCCCATGGAATCGCGAGTGAAGGAGATCCTGAGCTGGTACTCCAGCGACAGCCCGGGCACGCGCACCAACATCGCTCGGCTCCTCAATCACGGGCGCCTGGCCGGCACCGGCAAGCTCGTCATCCTGCCGGTGGACCAGGGGTTCGAGCACGGACCGGCGCGGAGCTTCGCGGTGAACCCGGCCGGCTACGACCCCTCGTATCACTTCCGCCTCGCCATCGACGCCGGCTGCAACGCCTACGCGGCGCCGCTCGGGTTCCTGGAGGCGGGGGCCGCCGAGTTCGCGGGCGAGGTGCCGCTCATCCTCAAGATGAACAACCACGACGTGCTCCACGATGAGAAGGACCCGCTCTCCGCGGTGACCGGCTCGGTGAAGGACGCGCTCCGGCTCGGCTGCGTCGCGGTGGGCTTCACGATCTACCCGGGATCGTCCCAGGCCCAGATCATGTACCAGCAGTGCCGCGAGATGATCCAGGAGGCCAAGGCCAACGGGCTCGCCGCGGTGGTGTGGTCCTACCCGCGGGGGACCGACGTGAGCAAGGCGGGTGAGACCGGGCTGGACGTCGTCGCCTACGCGGCCCAGATCGCGGCCCAGCTCGGCGCCCACGTCATCAAGGTGAAGCCGCCGACGGAGCACATCGAGCAGGCCGAGGCCAAGAAGGCCTACGAGAAGGCCAAGGTGCCGATGGCCACGCTGAGCGAGCGGGTGCGCCACGTGGTGCAGTCGGCCTTCGACGGCCGCCGCATCGTGATCTTCTCGGGCGGGGCCACCAAGGAGAACGACGAGGCGATCTTCGACGAGTGCCGCGGCATCCGGGACGGCGGTGGCTTCGGCTCCATCATCGGGCGCAACTCGTTCCAGCGGCCGCGCGACCACGCGCTCCGGTTCCTGGACACCGTGATGAAGATCTACTCGGGCGAGAAGAAGTAGCGGCCGGCCCGGTCAGCGTGCCCGCGCCCTCGCCGGTCCCGTCGGAGGAAACCGTCCGCGAGTACCTGAAGACCCTCTCCAACTGGGGCCGCTGGGGGAGCGAGGACGAGCTGGGCACCATCAACCTGATCACCCCCGCCAAGCGTCGGGCCGCGGCCCGGCTCGTCACCCAGGGGCAGAGCGTGACCTGCGCGCGCCCCATCACCACCGACATCACGCCCGACACCACCGTGCAGCCCCTGCGCTTCATGGTGGACTCGGGCGAGGGTCGCGACACCGTCTCGCCGGAGCGCGCCCTGCAGCGCCGAGGGGCCGCCGAGTTCATCGGGATGGTGTTCCACGGCTACACGATCACCCACGTGGACGCGCCCTCGCACTACTTCTGGGACGGCAAGCTCTACAACGGCCGCTCGTGCAACGCGGTGACCTCGCGCGAGGGCGCCAGCGTGAGCTCGGTCGAGGTGCTGCGGGACGGCGTGGTGAGCCGCGGGGTGCTGCTCGACGTGGCGCGGACCAAGGGCGTGCGATGGCTGGAGGCCGGCGTGGGGGTCATGCCCGGGGACCTGGAAGCCGCGGAGCAGGCGGCGGGTGTGCGGGTGGAGTCGGGCGACGTCCTCCTGGTGCGTACCGGCTACTACGGCCGGCGGGTGGCCGAGGGGCCGGTGCACCCGCTGCAGGCGGGCAGCCCCGCGCTCCACGCGGCCTGCTGCCCCTGGCTGCGGGAGCGGGGCGTGGCCATGATCGGCACCGACACCCACAACGACGTCCACCCGGCCCCGTACCCGTCCATGGGCAATTCCTTCCACGTGGTGTGCCTGGTGGCCATGGGCCTCTGGCTGATCGACAACGCCAACCTCGAGGATCTGGCCCAGGCCGCCGCCCGGCTCAACCGCTGGGAGTTCCTGCTGACGGTGGCCCCGCTCCGGCTCAAGAATGTGACAGGCTCCCCGGTCAACCCGGTCGCGGTCTTCTAGCCCGGAGAATCCCTGGCGGGGAGAAAATCGGGCTGGCATATACTCGGGGGCATGGAGCGCCACACCGCGTGGTGTCAGCTCGTGGCGGTCGTCCTGGTGGCGGTCGGGTTGGTCACCCTGGCCGCGCCGGCCCCGGCCCAGGCGATGGATCCGCAGCTCATCATGGCCCTGGCCTCCACCGCGGGTGCCATCGCGCTGGTCATCGGCTACCTGATCGTGGCCAACGGCCGCGAGAAGCAGCGGGCCGCCTCCCTGGAAGGCATCTACGCCTGCAGCGACCAGGAGGCCGCCGGCCCGATGGGCTGTGGCGGTCCGGCCTCGGCGGCGCTGGGCCCGGACCCCGTCTTCGCCGCCGCGCCGGAGAGCCCCATGACGGCCGACGGGCGGAGCGCGCCCCGGACCGACGCGCCCGGCGCGCCCGCGCAGGCCTGCCCGGCCGGCCAGGCCGCGGGCCCGATGGGCTGCGGCGCTCCCCAGCCCGTCTACGCGGCCTCCGCTCCCGCCGCCGCCCCCACGGTCCAGGGCCAGTAGTCCCCGACCGGGTCAAGTCCTACATGCCGGCATCCGCAGTCTGTCTGGTCGCAGTGCAAGGCCTGA
>DATHSW010000020.1:0-1630 GCA_035463855.1 Candidatus Deferrimicrobiaceae bacterium
CCACACCCTCCTCACCGCCTTCAACGACACTCCCCGGACGATCGCCCCCGCCACCCTGCCCGACCTCGTCGCCGCGCAGGCGGCGCGCACGCCTGAGGCGCTCGCGGTGGCGGGCGAGACGGAGCGCCTGAGCTACGGCGAGCTCGAGGCTCGTTCCAACAAACTGGCGCATCATCTGCGCGCGCGCGGGGTCGGCCCCGAGGTGGTGGTGGGCCTGTGCCTTGCGCGCTCGCCCGATCTGGTGGTGGCGCTCCTCGCCATCCTCAAGGCGGGCGGCGCCTATCTGCCGCTCGATCCTACCTACCCGCGCGAGCGCCTCGCCTTCATGCTGGAGGATGCCGGCGCCCGCCTCCTGATCACCGACACCACGCTGGCCGATCGCCTGCCCGATCACGCCCGCGTCTGCCTCGATGCCGAGGCCGACGCGATCGCGCGAAGGCCCGCCCCACCCCCGGCGCACGGTCTCGACCCGCGCAACCCCGCCTACGTGATCTACACCTCGGGGTCCACCGGAAGGCCCAAAGCCGTGGTGGTGGAGCATGCGAGTTTTGCCAACAAGATCGTGGCGTTGGCACAAAGCTTTGATGTGAAGCCCGAGTTCCGCTCGGCGCTCGTCATCTCGTGCGGGTTCGACGCCTCGATCGAGCAGACCCTGCTGCCGCTGATCGGCGGCGGGGCCGTGGTCGTCATCAGCGATGCGGCGCGGGAGGCTCCCGATCGGTTCTGGCATGAGGTGAAGCGCCACGGCGTCAGCTTCATCAGTTGCGTCCCGTCCTATCTGGACTCGGTGCTGCCGCAGGCGCCGCCCACCCTGTTGCTGAACCACCTGGCGCTCGGCGGCGAGACGTTTACCCGCGCGTTCCACCGGGAGATCGTCCGCCACCTCAAGGTCGCGCACGTCACCAACCTGTACGGACCGACCGAGGCCACGATCGACGCGGTGGCGTTTGCGGTGACGGGCGAAGAGCCCGGCCCGGACATCCCGATCGGACGTCCGTTGTCGAACTACCGGGTCTACGTTCTGGACGGGGGGTTGGTGCCGGTACCGGTCGGGGTGAGCGGGGAGCTTTACGTTGCGGGGTCGGGGCTGGCGCGCGGCTATGTGGGGCGTGCCGGGCTGACGGCGGAGCGGTTTGTGGCGGACCCGTTTGGGGCGCCGGGGAGCCGGATGTACCGCACCGGGGACGTGGCGCGCTGGCGCCGCGACGGGGTGCTGGAGTTCCTCGGGCGGGCGGACGCGCAGGTGAAGGTGCGCGGTTTCCGGATCGAGCCGGGGGAGATCGAGGCATGCCTGCTGCGCGATGGCGCGGTGGCGCAGGCCGTGGTGGTGGCGCGCCCGGACCGGGCCGGCCAGCTGGTGGGCTATGTGGTGGCGGCGCCGGGGGCGCGCCCGGATGCTGCGGCGCTGCGAGCGCATGTGGCGGAGCATCTTCCCGACCACATGGTGCCGGCCGCGGTCGTGGTGCTGGAGCGGCTTCCGCTCACGCCCAACGGCAAGCTCGACCGGCGGGCGCTGCCGGCCCCGGAGGTGACGGCGGCGGCGCTGCGCGGCCCGCGCAGCCCGCAGGAGGAGATCCTGTGCGCGCTGTTTGCCGAGACGCTGGGGCTGGAGCGGGTCGGGATCGACGAC